>NZ_JAUQTA010000001.1:656120-984181 GCF_030580915.1 Nocardioides jiangxiensis | reverse complement strand
GCTGCTGGCGGTCATCTCGCTCGCTGCCGTGCCGCTGACCATGATCATCAGCAAGCAGGTGATGGGTCGCTCGCAGGGCCTCTTCGTGGAGCAGTGGCGGCGCACGGGTGCGCTCAACGCCCAGATCGAGGAGACCTTCTCGGGGCACGCGCTGGTCCGGGTCTACGGCCGCCTGCCGGAGGCCGAGGAGCGCTTCGCCGAGCAGAACGAGGCGCTCTTCAAGGCCTCGTTCGGCGCGCAGTTCGTGAGCGGCTTGATCATGCCGCTGATGATGTTCGTCGGAAACCTCAACTACGTCATCGTGGCCGTCGTCGGTGGCCTGAAGGTGGCGTCGGGCTCGATGAGCCTCGGTGACGTGCAGGCGTTCATCCAGTACTCCCGCCAGTTCACCCAGCCGCTGACCCAGGTCGCCTCGATGGCCAACCTGCTCCAGTCCGGCGTGGCCTCGGCCGAGCGTGTCTTCGAGCTGCTCGACGCCGAGGAGGAGTCCGAGGAGCCGGAGGCCTCGACGGACCGGGGCGTCACCCGGGGCGCGGTCCGGTTCGAGGACGTCGCCTTCTCGTACGAGCCGGACCGTGAGCTGATCACGGACCTGTCGCTCGACGTGCAGCCGGGCCAGACGGTCGCGATCGTCGGTCCCACGGGCGCGGGCAAGACCACGCTGGTCAACCTGATCCTGCGCTTCTACGAGCTCGACGGCGGGCGGATCACCCTCGACGGTGTGGACATCGCCGGGATGCAGCGCCGCGAGCTCCGGGACCGGATCGGGATGGTCCTCCAGGACACCTGGCTCTTCGAGGGCACGATCCGCGACAACATCGCCTACGGCCGCCCCGAGGCCACGGAGGAGGAGATCCTCGAGGCCGCCCGGGCGACGTTCGTCGACCGCTTCGTGCACTCGCTGCCCGACGGCTACGACACCGTGATCTCCGGTGACGGCGGCTCGGTGTCGGCGGGCGAGCGCCAGCTGATCACCATCGCCCGGGCGTTCCTGAGCGACCCCGCCCTGCTGATCCTCGACGAGGCGACCTCCTCGGTCGACACGCGCACCGAGCTGCTGCTGCAGCAGGCGATGGCGGCGCTCCGCTCCGACCGGACCAGCTTCGTCATCGCACACCGGCTCTCGACGATCCGCGACGCCGACCTGATCCTGGTCATGGAGGACGGCCGGATCGTCGAGCAGGGCTCGCACGCGCAGCTGCTCGAGGCCGATGGTGCCTACGCCGCCCTCTACCGCTCGCAGTTCGAGTCGGCCGTCGACGCCGCCTGACGCTCCGGAAAACCCTTCGACGGTACGCCGACCCCGGCGTACCGTCGAAGGACACGAGAGAGGAGGTGGTCCGACCGATGATTTCTGCAAGGACGCGTGAGGTGGCTGCGCGCTAGCGCACACAGGGTGGCGTCGCTGCCGTGGCATCTGTCGCTGGCGAATCCACCGCGGTCACCGCGACCCGCAGGCCCCGGCCCTCGTCCTGGCCGGCTCTGATGGCCTGCGGGTCGTGCGCATCCCGGGCCGGCTCAGAGCCGCAGGATCCAGGTGGCGGTGTCCGCGCCACCGGGCTCGTCGCCACTGCAGAGCAGCACCTCGCCGCCGGCCAGCAGCTCGTCGATCCGGTCCGGGGCGACGGGGGATCCGCCGGTGTTGAGGTGGCAGGTGAGCGGGCCGCGGCGCAGCACCAGCTCGGACGGCGTTCCCTCGATCTGCAGGTCGGCGTCACGGAGGCGGTCCTGCAGTCCGCGCCGTGTGGCGAGCACGCGGCGCACCCACTCCAGGGTCGAGGTCTCGTCGCCGGTCTGGGCCTCGACTGCGAGGTCGGCCCACTCCTCGGGCTGGGGGAGCCATGGCTGCCCCTCGCCCGGGCCGAAGCCGAAGGGCGGCTTGGTGCCCGACCACGGCATCGGCACGCGGCAGCCGTCGCGGCCGCCGCGGCCCGGCACGTTGGCCCGCGGGTCCTGCATGAGGTGGCGGGGCACGTCGACCTGCGGGAGGCCGAGCTCCTCGCCCTGGTGGATGTACGCCGACCCCGGCAGCGCCAGCATCGTCAGCAGCGCGGCCCGCCAGCGGGCCAGCCCGAGCGGGCCGCCCCCGTACCGCGTGACCGGGCGGACCACGTCGTGGTTGCCGAGCACCCAGGTCGGTGCGGGCACCACGGCCAGCGTCTGCTCGATCACCCCGCGGAACGCCTCGGCCGACCACGGCGCCGCCAGCCAGTGGAAGTTGAACGCCTGCTGCAGCTCGTCACGGCGCACGAAGTCGGCGAGGTCCTGCGGGTCGCGGACCCACGCCTCGGCGATCGCCATGCGGTCGCCGTCGTACGACGCGAGGAGCCGGTGCCACCGGCGGTAGACCTCGTGCACCTCCGGCTGGTTCCACATCGGGGTGTGCGAGGGACGCTGCGTGATCAGCGACTCGCCGGGGTCCGCCGACTCCCCGGGTGCCAGGCGCTGGTCGGGAAGGCCGGCGGCCTTGAAGAGCCCGTGCGCGACATCGATGCGGATGCCGTCGACACCGCGGTCGAGCCAGAAGCGCAGGATCCGCTCGAACTCGGCGGGCACGTCGGGGTGGTGCCAGTTGAGGTCGGGCTGCGAGGTGTCGAAGAGGTGGAGGTACCACTCGCCGGGCAGGTCCGGGTCGGCGGGGACGCGGGTCCACGCCGGTCCCTCGAAGCGGGACATCCAGTTGTTGGGCGGCTGCTCCACGCCGTCGGGTCCGACGCGCCCTGCGCGGAAGAGGTAGCGCTCGCGCTCGGAGGAGCCCGGTCCGGCGGCCAGGGCCGCCTGGAACCACGGGTGCTGGCTCGAGGTGTGGTTGGGCACCAGGTCCACGATCACCCGGAGCCCGAGCTCGTGCGCGCGGGCCAGCAGGTCGTCGGCGTCCGCGAGCTGCCCGAAGAGCGGGTCGACGGCGTAGTAGTCGCTGACGTCGTAGCCGTGGTCGGCCTGCGGGGAGGCGTAGAAGGGCGTGACCCACAGGGCGTCGACACCGAGGTCGCGCAGGTAGGGGAGGCGCGAGGTGATGCCCGGGAGGTCGCCGACGCCGTCGCCGTCGGAGTCGGCGAAGGAGCGGACGTAGACCTGGTAGACGACACCGTGGAGCCACCACGGGTCGGTCCGGGGTGCGGTCGGAGCGCTCATGCCCCGACTGTGCCAGAGACCTGTGAACGAAGCGTGTCCGGGGGATAAGGGATGATGGGACGTGTGAGCGACCTCATCGACACCACCGAGATGTACCTCCGCACGATCTACGAGCTGATCGAGGAAGGGATCGTCCCGCTGCGGGCCCGTATCGCGGAGCGCCTGCACCAGAGTGGCCCCACCGTGTCGCAGACCGTCGCCCGTCTGGAGCGCGACGGGCTGCTCACTGTGGAGGGTGACCGCCACCTGGAGCTCACCGAGTCCGGCCGCCAGCTGGCCACCCGGGTCATGCGCAAGCACCGCCTCGCCGAGCGGCTGCTCACCGACGTCATCGGCCTCGACTGGGAGCTCGTGCACGCCGAAGCCTGCCGCTGGGAGCACGTGATCTCGGAGCAGGTCGAGCGGCGCCTGCTCGAGCTGCTGGGCAACCCGACCGAGTCGCCCTACGGCAACCCGATCCCCGGCCTCGACGAGCTCGGCCAGTCCGGTGACGTCGACGGGTTCATGGAGGGCGTCGAGCCGCTGGCCGCGATCACCGGTCCCGGTGAGGTGCGCGTCCTGGTCCGCCGCATCTCCGAGGAGACCCAGAAGGACGAGGCGCTGATGTCCGCGCTGCGTCGCGTCGGTGCGCTGCCCGGCCAGACCGTGACCGCGGCCCCCACCCGCGAGGGCGTCCTGGTCGGCTCCGGCGGCGAGACCGCCGAGGTCATGCTGGACTCGGCGGACCACATCTTCGTCAGCCGCCGCTGATCGCGCTCAGCTGCCGTAGCGCAGCTGGGCCCGGGCCTTCGCCTTCGCCGCCTCGACCGCACGGTCCTTGGGCGGCGCACTGGTCACCAGCCGGTCGAGCAGGTGCTGGGTGATGTGCGCGATCTCGTGCACGGCCTCGTCGAACGCGGCCTGGTTGGCCTGCGACGGCTTCACCGTGCCGGAGACCTTGCGGACGAACTGCAGCGCGGCGGCGGTCACCTCGTCGGAGGTCGCGGGCGGCTCGAAGTTGTTGAGCGGACGGATGTTGCGGCACATGTCTTCACGGTAGCCCGCGCTCGTCCGCCCGGGGCGGCGGAAGGACGGGCCCCGGGCGGAGGACGTCAGAGGAAGCGGGCGCTGTCCTCCGTCACCAGGGCGACCCGACCGTCGGGCAGCGGGACCGTGCGCAGCGCGGCGACGTCGTCGTACCCCTCGGTGCCCTTGACGTTGTGGCGCCGCAGCGATCCGTCCGCGCCGACCTCCAGCACCGAGACCCAGCCGGTCATGCCGCCGGTCCGGCCGTAGCGCGCGATCACGGTGTACGCCGTGTGGCTGGCCGGGACCCAGGTGAACTGCCGCGGGTCCTGGCCGGCCATCACCTGGATGTTGCGCGCGTAGGTGTTCTGCCCCTGGCGGACGGGGTGGGTCGGGTCGCTGAGGTCGAAGACCGCGACCTTGCCCCCGCGGCTCATCCCGCGGCCGTCCGCATCGACGCCGAGCCCGAGGACCCGGTGGTCGCCGATCGGGTGCAGGTAGTCGGAGTAGCCGGGCACCTTCAGGGCACCGAGGGCCTTCGGGTGGGCCGGGTGCGACAGGTCGATCGCGTAGAGCGGGTCCACCTGGCGGAAGGTCACCAGCACCGCGAGGTCGTCGAACCAGCGCACCGACTGGATCTGCTCGCCGACGCCGAGCCGGTCGACGCGACCCAGCGGCTCGAGGGCCCCCGCGCCCTCCTGGAGGGTGACGATCGAGTTCCAGTCCCCGGTCTGCTGGGTCGGGCTGACCGCCACCCGGAGCGTGCCGTCCACGGCGTCCATCGCCCAGCGGTCGTCGACCCGGCCCTCCACCTCGCCGCTCCCGAGGTACGACGCGGTCGTGCCGTGGAGCCGGAAGGCGTGGATCTGGGTGGTGCCGTCCTCCCCGCCGCCGCCCGGCCAGGGGCCGGGCACGGTCCGGTCGACGAGTGGACCGACGCAGTCGAAGCAGCCACGACCGGAGCCGGACGTCGCCAGGTAGAGCCGGTCGGCCGACGAGTAGACGATGTCGGAGCCGGTCGCCACCCCCGTGGACGACCGCTCCTCCGGCGTCGCGCCCGACCAGCCGACGACCGAGACGGTGCCCGCCCCGGTGAAGTCCTCCGGGCGCGCCATGTCCGCGCAGTCGACGACCTGCGTCGTGCGGTCGCCCTCCGTGACCGACGGCAGCCAGTCGCTGATCGTGGAGCGCGCGAGTACCTCGCGGTTCTTCTCCAGCGCCTTCTTCTCGGTCAGGCCGCCGTGCGGGGACACGAAGTCGAGCATCGGCAGGCCGGTGCCGAGCACCAGCCGCACGGTGTCGCCGTACTGCCGGGCGGAGAGCAGGTTCGCGGCGTACGACGCGGAGTCGGTGACCTTCGGCGCCGACGGCGTGGAGAGGTCGACCGTGTCCACGCGCGTGCTCGGGGTGCCGTCGGCGTCCCAGCGCTGCGAGAGGACGACGGCGTCGTGGCCGACGAGCAGGAGCTCGGGCTGTGCCTTCTGGCTGCCGGGGAGGTCCAGGCGCCCGACCCGCGCGGGCCTCGTGCCCGTGACGTCGTAGACGACCAGGTCGTCGCCGACCATCCGGAGCAGGACCGCACCGTCCGTCTTCACCACGTCGGGCTCGTCGACGCCGGCCTCCTGCACGTTCGTGCCGGTGGCGCTGGAGGACCGGCTGTCGATGCCGCTGGCCGCTGACTCACGTCCGGCGGCCGAGGCGGCCAGGGGAAGCTGGGAGTCGGTCTTCGCGCCACGCATGGCCATGTCGTCGACCACCAGCCCGCCGCCCCAGCCCCAGGCCGTGACCAGGTCGCGGCTGTTGTCGACGTACCAGCCCAGCAGGCTGTCGCAGTCGCCCGCGGCGACGAGCGAGAGGTCGCCGGAGGCCAGCCGGTGGCCGGCCGCGGGCGGCGCGACGACACGGGTCGCCGGCGTGTGGTGGTCCGTGCCGCCGACGTGGACGCCGGCGGCGAACGCGCCGCCGAGGGCCAGGGCCGCGACACCGGTGATCGCGAGGGTCTTCGAGGTCGTCATGCACCTGTGACGCGCGGCACCGCTGACCGGTTCCCGTCGCTGCGGGTGGTGCGGCAGAGTGGCGCCATGAGCACCGATCGCGAGTTCGACATCGTCCTCTTCGGCGCCACCGGGTTCACCGGTGGCCTCACCGCGGAGTACCTCGCCCGCAACGCACCCGCACGGCTGCGGTGGGCACTCGCCGGCCGCAACGCGGACAAGCTCGCGAAGGTGCGCGAGCGGCTGAGCGCCATCGACCCGCGCCTGGAGACGATGGAGCTGGTGGTTGTCGACGCGGGGGACCAGGCGGCCCTGGAGCAGGTCGTGGCCCGTACCAGGGTCGTCATCACGACGGTCGGTCCGTATCTCGCCCTCGGCGGCCCGCTCGTCGCCGCCTGCGCGGCCCAGGGCACCGACTACGTCGACCTCACCGGGGAGCCCGAGTTCGTGGACCGCATGTACCTCGAGCACCACGCCACGGCCGAGGCCAGCGGCGCCCGCATCGTGCACGCCTGCGGCTTCGACTCGATCCCGCACGACCTCGGCGCCTACTACACGGTGCAGCAGCTCGACACCTCCGGCCCGGTGACGCTGCGCGGTGTCGTGCGCTCGGACGCGATGGCGTCGGGCGGCACCTTCCACTCGTTCCTCGGTGCGGCGAGCCGGGCCCGCCAGATGGCGCAGGCGGCGAAGGAGCGCAAGGCCGTCGAGCCGCGCCCGCAGGGCCGTCGCAGCCGCGCGGTCGCCGGACGGCCGGGCCGTGACAAGGAGCTCGGCTACTGGCTCGTGCCGCTCCCGACCATCGACCCGACGATCGTCGCCCGCAGCGGCGCGGCTCTCGCGTCGTACGGACCGGACTTCCGCTACTCGCACTACGCGGGCACCAAGACCCTGCGGTACGCCGTGGGCGGTGCCGCGGTGGTCGGCGCCATCGCGTCCGCCGCGCAGGTCAAGCCGCTGCGTGAGGCGATGGGCCGGCGGATGCCGCAGGGCGAGGGCCCGAGTGAGAAGAAGCGGAAGAAGTCGTGGTTCACCGTCGACTTCATCGGCGAGGCGGCCGGCCGCACGATCCACACGCGGGTCTCCGGCGGCGACCCGGGCTACACCGAGACCTCGAAGATGCTCGCGGAGTCGGCGCTCTGCCTCGCCTTCGACGAGAACCCGCCAACCGCCGGCATGGTCACCACCGCCCAGGCGATGGGGGAGTCGCTCATCCGGCGCCTGCAGGCGGCGGGCATCCGCTTCCAGGTGGTCGGCTGACCGTCGTCGGTCAGATGCGGGCGTCGACGACCCGCACGAGGCGGGCACCGGCCCGCAGGTGCGGCGGCAGGTCGAACCGCTCGGCGTCGGGACGGTGCAGGCGCGCCTCGCGGAATCCCGCCTCGAGCAGCGCGCCCTCGGCCGCCGCCGCGTCGGCGAAGTGGAAGTGGATCCGACCCCGCACGAACGCGCCGAGCAGGGTCGAGAACGCCGACAGCACGGTGCTGCTGTTCTCGCCGGCCAGGTGCAGGTCGGAGAGGTAGAGCCCTGCCGGGAAGCGGCTCAGCTGCGTCGCGAGCCGGCTCCAGAGACCCGTCACGGCCTCGGTCGGCAGGTAGTTGAGCAGCCCTTCGGTGATGACAGCGGTGCCGACCGTGGGGTCGAGCCCGGCCATGACGGCGTCGAGCGACTGCGGACCCTCCGTGGCCAGGGCGTCGAAGTCGACGACGTGGTGGGTCGTCGAGCCCGGGCCCCCGACGCGCTCCAGCGCCTCACGCTTGAGCCGGGCCATGCCGGGCAGGTCCGCCTCCACGTAGGTCAGCCGCTCGCCGTACGCCGCGGCGTACTGGTGGCCGCGCGGGGAGAGGCCCGCTGCGATCTCGACGACCTGGCCGACGCGGCCGCTGTCGATGGCCTCGGACAGGAGCTGGTCCATCGCCCGGTGGCGGCCCAGGAGCAGGCCCTCGAGCGTCGGGCCGCCCGCGCCCGCGGAGGCAGCCATCGCGGGCCGGAGGGCGTTGTAGAGGACGGCGCCGGTGCGCGTCGCGAGACCGGCCGGACCCACGCCGTGCCGGGCCCAGACGTAGCCCGTGTAGTGCGCGGTCGGGCTGATCGCGGCCGAGGTCCGGCGCAGGGTCATGGTCGTGCCCTTCCTCGCGCGCGACCAGGCGTCGTGCGTGGCGCCCCAGGCAGGATTCGAACCTGCGACACCCGCTTTAGGAGAGCGGTGCTCTATCCCCTGAGCTACTAGGGCCACGTCGCCCGGCGGGCCACCACGGGGGCAGGCCGACGACGCGACGGCGTACATCCTTGCACGCCGCGTCGGGAGTCCCGGGGCGGGATGCTTTTGTCCGATCGGGCCGCACCCGTCACAATGCAAGGAATGTGCGCAGGGTCTTCTGTCGGGGAGGAGGCCGTGCCGCCTCCGACCGAAGGATTCCGTTGACGCAGCAGAGCGCAGCGCGGCACCGTGCCGCGGCATCTCGGCAGCACCACGTGCTCCGGACCTTCGGCTACGGCGTCCTGACGCTGACCGTCGCGATGACGCTCTTCGTCTGCTACACGTACCGCACGCTCAACGCCAACCTCAACGTCGTCGACCTCAACGGACTCCTGACGAACCGCCCGGCCAAGGTCAACACCGGCCCGAAGGGTCCGCTCAACATCCTCGTCATGGGCTCGGACTCGCGTGACGGCAAGGGCAACAACATCGACGGCCTCACCAACGACGGCCAGCGCTCCGACACCACGATCATCGTGCACCTGTCGGCGGACCGGAAGCACGCCTACGGCGTCAGCCTCCCGCGCGACGCCATGGTGCAGCGGCCCGACTGCAAGAAGCGCAACGGCGACACCATCCCGGGTGGCTTCGCCATGTTCAACGCCGCCTTCTCCTACGGCGGCCCCACCTGCACCGTGCAGCAGGTCGAGCAGCTGACGGGTATCCGCATCGACGACTTCGTCGTGGTCGACTTCAGCGGCTTCAAGGACATGGTGGACGCGGTCCACGGCGTGCGGATCTGCGTGCCCGAGGACGTCGACGACACCGTCGGCAACATCCACCTCAAGGCCGGCACCCGCACGGTCAAGGGGCGCGAGGCGCTCGACTACGTCCGCGTGCGCCACGGCATCTCGGCCAACGGCGACATCGGCCGGATGAAGCGCCAGCAGGTCTTCATCGCCTCGATGATCAACAAGGTGATGAGCGCGGGCACCCTGGCGAACCCGGTCCGCCTGATCAACTTCCTCAAGGCCGCGACGAAGTCGCTGACCGTCGACAAGGGCCTGGGCAACCTCAAGAAGATCGCGGACCTGGGCCTGCAGTTCAAGGGCATCAGCCTCGACGACATCAAGTTCATCACCGTGCCCTTCACCAGCTACGAGCCGGACCCGAACCGGCTCGTGTGGACCTCCGACGCCGACAAGCTCTGGCGCAAGATCCGCAACGACCAGCCGCTGTCGAAGAAGCTCTCCTCCGACGCGGTCAGCGCCGGCGACGAGGGCTCGAAGAGCGACAAGGGTGGCAAGGGCAAGCCCTCCTCCTCGTCCTCGCCGAGCTCGTCGCCGGGCGCCGACTCCACCGCGGACGACGCGACCCACGAGGAGATCGCCCGCGAGAACGGGCTCTGCGCATGAGCGAGCCGTCCTCGACGTCGCCGGATGAGCAGGCGGGACCGGTCGCGGCTCCCGAGCCCAGCGACCCGCCCGCCGCGGCGCAGCCCGCCCAGCCGGCCGAGCCCGCGTGGAAGCGCAAGGCGCGTCTCGCGGCGGTCTTCGGCGACGTCGTGCCGGAGAGCACCGGTGACGACCGCGACGAGCAGCGCTCGAGTGGCACCTCGGAGGAGTGGCTCAAGCGGCAGGTCCCGCCCCACCACGGCTGAGGCTGTGGACGACGCCGGCGGGGTCCGGCGTACCCGGCCTAGCGTCGCGGCATGGACTTCTCGGGAGTACGCCGACGGCTCGGCGCCGTCGCTGGTGAGCTGCGCCGCGCGATCCTGGTGCGCCGGAGGCTGCTGAGCGCGGTGTGTGCGGCCGTTGCGGTGCTGGCGACCGTGCGGGCGGTCGCGCCGCCGCCTCCCCGCACGGCTGCCGTCCTGGTCGCGGTGCGTGCGCTCGCCGCGGGCGAGGTGGTGGGCGCTGCCGATGTCGCGAGCACGGCGCTGCCGGTCGCGGTCGTGCCGTCGGACGCGGCGGCTGCTCCGGTCGGGCGGACGCTGGCCGGTGCCGTCGCTCCGGGCGAGGTGGTCACCGAGGCGAGGCTGGTCGGTCCGTCACTGCTGGAGGGCCACGACGGCCTCGTCGCGATGCCGGTCCGGATCGCCGACGCCGCCGTGGTGGGCCTGCTCCGGGTGGGGGACCGGGTCGACCTCTTCGCCGCCGACCCGGCTGCGGCGACCCCCTCGGGGGTGCTCGTCCTCCAGGCGGGGCTGGTGCTCGCGCTGCCGCGCCAGACGGAGGCGCCGACTGACGGCCAGCGGGGGAGGCTCCTCGTCCTCGCGGTCACGGCGGACCAGGGAGTGGAGATCGCCGGTCGTGCGGCGCGGGGCCTACTGACGGTCGCTCTGGCCCGCTAGTCTGCCTGCGACATCGTCATGCTCGGGGCATGGCGGACCGGTTATTTCAAGGAGATCACCATGTCTGGCTTCAAGAACTTCCTGCTTCGCGGCAACCTGATCGAGCTCGCGGTGGCCTTCATCATGGCCACGGCGTTCGCCAAGGTGGTCACCGAGTTCACCGCGCTCGTGATGAGCCTGATCGGCAAGGCGGGCGGCCAGCCCGACTTCAGCAAGGTCACCCTGGGTGGTGTCAACGTCGGTCTGTTCATCAACGCGCTGGTCGCGTTCGTGATCATCGCCGCGGTCGTCTACTTCTTCATCGTGGTGCCCTACACGAAGGCGAAGGCGCGCTTCTTCCCGGAGGAGGCCGCCGGCCCGACCGAGGTCGAGCTCCTCACCCAGATCCGCGACTCGCTCGCCAAGTGATCTGACGCAGCACCTCGTCTCGAGGCCCGTCTCCCAGGAGGGAGGCGGGCCTCGCGCGTTCCTCTAGAATGTGCGCACCATGCCGACCTATCAGTACGCCTGCACCGCGTGCGGCCACACCTTCGAGCAGTTCCAGAGCTTCAGCGAGGACGCGCTGACCGTCTGCCCCGAGTGCGACGGCAAGCTGCGCAAGGTCTTCAGTGCTGCCGGTGTCCACTTCAAGGGCTCCGGCTTCTACCGCACCGACTCGCGGTCCAGCTCCTCCTCTGCCAGCTCCTCGTCCTCGACGTCCAGCTCCTCCTCGAGCTGAGACGGGCCTCGTGCCGCGCTGAGACGGGGCTTGTGCCCGGCACAAGCGCCGTCTCGCGGCGGCACAGGCCCCGTCTCGGCGAAGGAGGCGGTCAGAAGCGGGTCACGCCGGAGGGGGTCGCTGCCGCTGCCACGGGTACGTCGTGCGGCTCGGACGGCACGCTCGCCAGCAGCTCGCCGTCGTGGAGCAGCGCGCAGACGAACGCATCCGGCGCCGAGCGGTTGAGGGCGCGGTCGTACGAGCCGCCTCCCTTGCCCATGCGGGCGCCGTCGGCGCCCACCGCGAGGCCGGGGACGAGGAGCACCTCGGCGGTGGCGATCGCCTCGCGACCCAGGCGCGGGCCGGTCGGCTCGAGGAGCCCGCGACGTGCGGCCGCGAGCTCGTCGACCGCGGTGAGCACGGCCCAGTCCAGGTCGTTGTCCGGCAGCAGCACGGGGAGCAGCACGCGCTTGCCTGCGTGGAGGAGCCCCTCGAGCAGTGCGCCGGTGCCCGGCTCGGAGCCCACGGAGACGTACGCCGCGACCGTGGCCGCCCGGCGTACCTCCGGCATCTCGAGGACGACGGCCGCCAGTGACCGCCCCGCGGCGCCGAGCGTGGCGACGTCCAGCGACCGGCGCGCCGCGAGAAGTTGGTCACGCAGGGCCTGCTTGGCGACCGTGGCAGCGGGCTCCGACATGTGGCCAGCCTACGAGGGGTGGCCCGGCCGGGCCCCGAGCCCCCTACCATCACCCGCATGGCAACCGACGCGCTCGCCGCTGCCCGCGACAAGATGGCCCAGGCCGGGGTCGACCCGGTCGCGATCGAGGTGTTCACCCACTTCTTCCACCAGCTGGAGGAGGGGGCGACCGGGATGATCCCGGAGTCCACGATCGAGCCCCACGACATGGACGCCCTGGCGGACGTGCACGTGCCCGACGACGTCGCGGCCGAGGCGATCCGGCACACGGCGGTGATCAAGCTCAACGGCGGCCTCGGCACGTCCATGGGCATGGACCGCGCCAAGTCGCTCCTCTGTGTGCGCAAGGGGCTCAGCTTCCTCGACGTGATCGCCCGCCAGGTGCTCCACCTGCGCCAGCAGTACGACGCGACGCTGCCGCTGCTCTTCATGAACAGCTTCCGCACCAGCGCCGACACGATGGACGCCCTGGCGCGCTACACGGACCTGCCGGTCGACGGCCTGCCGCTGGAGTTCCTCCAGAACAAGGAGCCCAAGCTCCTCGTCGACTCGCTGCACCCCGCCACCTGGGAGAAGGACCCGACCCTCGAGTGGTGTCCGCCCGGACACGGTGACATCTACACCGCACTCGTCGGCACCGGCATCCTCGACCGTCTGATCGAGGCCGGGTACCGGCATGTCTTCGTGTCCAACTCGGACAACCTCGGCGCCGTTCCCGACGCCCGCGTCGCCGGCTGGTTCGCCCAGTCGGGCGCGCCGTTCGCGATCGAGGCCGTGCGGCGTACGCCGAGCGACCGCAAGGGCGGCCACTTCGCCCGCCGCATCGCTGACGGACGGATCGTGCTCCGCGAGTCGGCGCAGACGCTGGACTCCGACAAGGACGCCCTCGCGGACCTCAGCCGGCACCGCTACATGTCGACCAACAACCTCTGGTTCGACCTCGCCGCGATGAAGGTCGCGCTCGCCGAGCGCGACGGCGTCCTCGGACTGCCGCTGATCCGCAACGAGAAGACGGTCGACCCGGGCGACCCCACGTCGCCCAAGGTGATCCAGATCGAGAGCGCGATGGGCGCGGCGATCGAGATCTTCGAGGGCGCGACGACGATCGAGGTCGGTCGCGACCGGTTCGTGCCGGTGAAGACGACCGACGACCTGCTCGTCCTGCGGTCGGATGTCTACGCTCTCGGTGACGACTACGTGCTCGACCAGGCGGCGGACACGGTGCCGTTCGTGGCGCTCGACGGCGCGGTCTACAAGCTGGTCGGCGACTTCGACCAGCGGTTCCCGGACGGCGCCCCGTCGCTGCGGGAGGCGACGAGCTTCACGGTAGACGGTGACTGGACCTTCGAGCGCGGGGTGGAGGTGAAGGGCGCGGTGACCCTGACCCGGCAGCCGGCCGCCCAGCGCGTACCTGCCCACACGATTCTCGCGGAGGACTGACCCTTGGGTGACCACGGACGACCGACGACGCCGGTCGACGCGCACCTCGCACGGATCGTCGACGCCGTGCAGCCGCTTGCGCCCGCGGTCCTCCCGCTCAGCGAGGCACTGGGGCTCGTCGCCGCCGCGGACGTGGTCGCCCGGCTGCCCCTCCCCGCCTTCGACAACTCCGGCATGGACGGGTACGCCGTCCACCAGCGCGACTGCGTCGGCGCGACCGCCGAGTCGCCGGTGCACCTGCCCGTCGTCGGTGGCATCGGCGCCGGTGCCGCGGCCACCGAGGAGCTCGCGCCGGGCACGGCGGTGAAGATCATGACCGGTGCGCCGGTGCCTCCTGGTGCCACGGCGGTGGTGCCGTATGAGTGGACCGACCGCGGCGCCCACGAGGTGCAGGTCAACCAGCCGCCCGTGCCGGGCCAGCACATCCGGCGCGCCGGCGACGACGTGGAGGAGGGCGACCTGCTGGTCTCGGCCGGCACGGTGCTCGGCCCGCGTCACCTCGGGCTCCTCGCGGGTGCGGGGGAGGGCCGGGTCTCCGTGCGTCCCCGGCCGCGGGTCGTGATCGTGTCGACGGGCAGCGAGCTCCGCGAGCCGGGGCAGCCGCTCGGCCCGGGCCAGATCCACGACGCGAACTCCACCCTGCTCGCGTCCTCCGCACGTGCGGCCGGCGCCTCGGCGTTCCGGGTGGGGTCGGTCTCCGACGATCCCGGCACCTTCCTGGAGACGCTCCAGGACCAGATCTCGCGCGCCGACGTCATCGTCACGAGCGGTGGTGTCAGCCAGGGCGACTTCGACGTCGTGAAGGCGGCGCTGAAGGACCGGCTGTGGTTCGGGGACGTCGCGATGCAGCCGGGCAAGCCGCAGGGCTTCGGCACGGTCGACGGCGTCCCGGTCTTCACGCTGCCGGGCAACCCGGTGTCGGCGTACCTGTCGTTCCAGCTCTTCGTCGTGCCGGCGCTGCGCAAGCTGCAGGGCCGCAGCCGGCTGGTGCACCCCCTGCGCGAGGCGCGGTGCAGCAAGGGCTTCGGCTCCCCGGTCGGCAAGCGCCAGTTCGTCCGTGCGGCGTACGACGCGGGGCTGGCCGCTCCCGTCGGTGGCCACGGCTCGCACCTGCTGGGGGACCTCGCAGCCGCGAACGCCCTCATCGTCGTCCCGGAGGAGACGGCCGAGGTGAGCGCGGGCGATACGGTGCAGGTCCTGTTGCTGGACGAGGAGTACTGATGGCACCCGAGGGCGAGGCCGCACGGCTCACCCACGTCGACGCGTCGGGCGCTGCCCGCATGGTCGACGTCTCGGCGAAGGACGTCACCACCCGGGTCGCGACGGCCTCCGGCCGGGTGATGGTCTCGGCCCAGGTGGTCGGCCTGCTGCGCGGTGAGGGCGTGCCCAAGGGCGACGCGCTCGCTGTCGCTCGGATCGCGGGGATCATGGGCGCGAAGCGCACGCCGGACCTGATCCCGCTGTGCCACCCCCTCGCTGTCTCCGGCGTGAAGGTCGAGCTGGCCGTGACCGACGAGGCGGTGGAGATCACCGCGGTGGTGAAGACCACGGACCGCACCGGGGTGGAGATGGAGGCGCTCACGGCTGTGTCCGTCGCCGCCCTCACGGTCGTCGACATGGTCAAGGCCGTCGACAAGGCCGCCGTCATCACCGACATCCGGGTCGACACCAAGTCCGGCGGCACGTCGGGGGACTGGTCCCGGTGATCGCCGGCGTCGTCATCGCCTCCAACCGGGCCTCGGCAGGCGTCTACGAGGACGAGACCGGCCCGGTGATCGCGGCCTGGCTGCGTGAGCGGGGCTTCGAGCCCACCGTGGTCGTGGTCCCCGACGGTGATCCGGTCGCGGAGGCGATCCGCGCTGCGCTGGCCGCCGGTGCCCGGGTCGTGCTGACCTCCGGAGGCACCGGTCTCACGCCCACGGACCGCACCCCCGAAGCCACTCGCCCGCTCCTGGACCGCGAGGTCCCGGGCATCGCCGAGGCGATCCGGCTCCGCGGAGTCCAGGCGGGCCTCCCGACCGCTGCGCTCTCGCGTGGGCTGGCCGGGGTCGCCGGCGACTGCCTGGTCGTCAACCTGCCCGGCAGCAAGGGCGGCGTGAAGGACGGTCTCGCCACGCTCGACGGGATGCTGCTCCACGCCGTCGAGCAGATCCCCGGCAGCGACCACCCGCAGGCCGGCTGACGTCGCGATGAGCTGGCCCGTCACCCTTCGCCACGGCGACGTGACGCTGCGTCCGCTCGTGCTCGGGGACAATCGGGCATGGAGCGAGCTGCGCGCGGCCAACCGTGACTGGCTGCGCCCGTGGGAGGCGACCATGCCGCCGGGCGGTGGGGGACGGGCCACGTCGTTCCGTGGGCTGGTCCGCCGTCTCACCCGCATGGCGCGGGACGGCCAGGCGATGCCGTTCGCGATCGAGGTCGACGGGGAGTTCGCCGGCCAGGTCACGGTGAACAACATCGTGCGCGGCTCGGCGCTCTTCGCCTCGGTCGGCTACTGGATCGGCCAGGAGTACGCCGGCCGCGGCATCACGCCGCTGGCCGTCGCCCTTGCCGTCGACCACTGCTTCCGGGTCGAGGGGCTGCACCGGATCGAGGTCGCGATCCGTCCGGAGAACTCGAACTCGCTCCGCGTCGTGGAGAAGCTCGGCATCCCGCGATGCGGCTACGCCCCGCGCTACCTCCACATCAACGGCGACTGGCGTGACCACGTGCTCTTCGGGATCACCGCCGAGGAGTGCCCGGAAGGGCTCGTCGCCCGGCTTCTGGGCGGGGAATCCCACTCGTCACACGAGTGATTTCCCGACACACCTATGGACTTGCGTCTCATCCTGCGCTAACGCTCCTAACCTCGGAGCGTGGACGTCACCTCTCTGATCTTCGTGGCCCTGGCTGTGGCCTGGGCCGTCTATCTCGTGCCCAAGGCGCTGCAGCACACCGACGACGCGTCGGTGAGCCACTCCGTCGAGCGTTTCTCGTCCGCGCTGCGCGTCCTCGCCCGTCGCGAGGAGGCCGCTGCTCCGGAGGCCGCGCCCGCTGCGCCCGCCACGCCCACGCGCCGTCCGTCGGCCGCGCAGATCCGTGCCCGTCGCGAGGCGGCTCGTCGTGCGGCGCAGCGTCGTCGCCGCGTGCTGGGCACGCTGCTGGTCCTCAACCTCCTGGTCGCGCTGCCGGCCGTCCTCGGCCTCATCGGCTGGGTCTGGCAGGCCGCGCCGGCGACGCTGCTCGTCGCCTGGCTGGTCGCCTGCCGCCTGATGGTCCGCTCGGAGCAGGCCGCCCGGGCCGAGGTCTGGGCGCCCACCCGCGTCCGCATGCCGCGCCGCGTCGAGGAGTCCCCGGTCACTGCTTCCCCGGCTGACCAGGACTCCGACGTGCCCGCCGAGACGCTGGTCGAGCGCAACGACCAGGGCTTCGACGAGGTCGGCTCCGAGGCCGACACGACCACCATCGCGGCGGTCAAGGAGGACCTCTGGAGCCCGGTGCCGATCACGCTCCCGACGTACGTCACCAAGGAGCCGGCGGCCCGGCGCACCGTGCGCACGATCGACCTCTCCTCGCCCGGCGTGACCACGTCAGGTCGCACCGAGGAGGACGCCGCGATCGCCCGCGAGGCCGACGAGGCCGAGCGCGCGTCGAAGCTGTCGGCGCTCGCGCGGTCGATCCGCAAGAGCTCCTGATCCAGGCTGCCGGAGACCGCACCCGATTTTCGACGTTCACGCCCCGGGTGCTATGTTTTCGCACGCAACACGCGCAAGCGTGAGGCGGCTGGGGGTATGGCGCAGCTGGTAGCGCGCCTCGTTCGCATCGAGGAGGCCAGGGGTTCGAGTCCCCTTACCTCCACCAGCCTGAAGGCCCGGTCCACACGGACCGGGCCTTCTGCCGTTCCCGGGTGCTCCGGCTCAGCTGCCCGGCAGGTCGGTCAGCTCGTCGAGCGGGACGCCCTCGTAGGTCCTCGGCTTGCCGTTGCCGCCCTCGCGCCCCGCCGGCTCGTCCATCCGGGTCGCGGTCAGGTCACGGGGCACCAGGCGGAAGCCCTGCCAGTGCAGCTCCATGGGCGACTGGTCCTCGTCGCGCGGCACGTGGTGGAAGCCGACCGCCACCCAGGAGACCGGGTCGGTCAGCGGCGCCGCATCGGACGCGACGTAGTCCGGCACGCCGTCGCCGCAGCTCTGGTCGTTGCCGGTGGCGAAGACCTGGCAGGCGTCGAAGTTCGTGAAGGCCACGTCGTAACCGTGCCGGGCCCCGTGCTCGCGGTCCTCGTCGAGCTCGAACGGGTCGGTCGCGCCGAGGTCGATCTCGTAGGAGACCGGGTGCCCGTCGGCGTTCGTCGTGCGCGGAGCGAGAACGCGCCACCAGCGCCGGCTGACCCGTTCGGCCTCCGTCGCGTGGGCCAGGTGGGTGAGGCGGCCGTCGATGAGGGGGGCCTTCGGTCCGCGGCGGCCGGTCGGGGCCGCGTCGTACTGCTCGACGGCGAGCGGGCCGCCACCGAGGGCCCAGTGGATGCGCCAGACGGCGTTGTGGGAGTGCGAGGCGGCACGGTCGTGGGTGCCGCCGCCGACGGCGGAGCCCCGGGCCGCGTCGTCGGTGTAGTCGACGGGGGAGAGGTCGCCGGTGGCCCCGAGGTCGGGCACGATCGAGCCGTCGGCGCCGAAGGTGTAGCGGCTGACGTACTCGTACCAGCCGACCTTGGAGACGGTCGAGAGGGTCCACTGGTCCTTGCGGGCGGCGACCACCTCGCCGTTCGCCGCCGACCGGTAGGCGAGCCCGCCGTCGCTCACCTCGCTGCAGAGGACCTTCCGGGTCGGGATGTCGCCGAACGTCGACCCGTCGCCGATGGTGGGGACCGGCAGGGCGACCAGCTCGCCTGCGCACTCCTCGGTGCCGAGGTCCTGCATCTTGACGCCGCCGAAGCCTGCGCTGGTGATGTCCTCGGTGAGCCGGGTGCCGGTGTCGTAGGGCACCTCCAGCTGGGCGAGCGAGATGTCGTGCGCGATGGTCAGCGCCTTCGCGCCGGGAGCAGCGAGCGACACGTCGCTGAGGACCATGCCGCGCTTGGAGTCGACGTGGAGGCACAGCGTCCACGTGGCGCCGCTGGACATCGTCCGGGTCAGCCCGACGGCGCCCTCGGCACAGTGCAGTCGGGTGGTGACGGCGGTGCCGGAACCGCCGAGCGAGCCGGCCGCGGCAGTGGCGCCGGCGCCGGGCGACCCGGCGGCGTCACCGCCGCACGAGGCGAGGCACGGCGCGAGGGGGAGCAGGGCGACGAGTGCCACGATGAGGCGACGCATGGGCTGACCTTAGGGGGCGGGGCGGGCAGGGGACATGCACAGGGGCCACCACCACCGATGTGGTCGTGGCCCCTGCGCGCCGCTCAGTGCGACAGCACGCCGTCGCAGCGTGTGGTCACGCCCGAGTTGCCGAGGCCGACACGCGGCCCGGAGCTGCTGCGGGCGAGCGCGATGCTGAACGCCGACAGCTTGAGGCCCGAGAGGCGGCGGGTGCCGTCACTCGCCGTGCAGTACGACGGGCGCTGGCTGTTGACCTGCAGCGAGACGACCTGGGAGAGGGCCTGCAGGAACGGGTCGATCGCGTCGCGGACCGGGATGGTGATCATGCCCGTCTTCAGGTCGGCGATCGCGAGCCCGTAGAGGTTGGCGCCGTCGTCGCCGAGCAGGAAGTCGCGCACCGGGACGAGCAGCTGGTTGGCCAGCGGCGCCACCACGGTGTTGATCGCCGTGGTCAGCAGGGTGCACATCACCGGGCCGCCGACGCCGGTCGCGACGCAGGTGGCCGGCTTCACCTGCGGGGTCATCAGGTTGGTGCTCCAGGTCGCCGTGCCGGTCCCGAGGGCGGACTTGAGCGTGGCGGTGAAGTCGACGGTCACCGAGGCGAGGGCGCCGTCGATCGCGCCGACGGCGATCGTGGTGACCTCGTCGATCAGGTCGTGGATCGTCTCGGCGATCATCGGGTAGATCTCGTCGTCGATGATCTCGGTGTTGGGCTGCTGGCGGTTGATGCCCGTCAGGTCCCCCTCGCGCACGTACTGGCCCGGGAGCAGGGGGCCGTCGACCCACTCCTCGCCGTGCATGAGCTGGTCGAGGTGGAGGGTGGCGCGTCCGGTGGAGAAGTCGACCGTCAGCACCTTGTTCTTCGTCGTGACCGGCTTGGCGAGGATGTCGCGGAAGATCTGGTCCTGCATGTCGGAGTGGACGCGGGCGGTCAGCGAGGCCCCCGCGGGCAGCTTGCTGGTCAGCGTGGTCAGGGACAGCATCTTGTTGACGGTGTCCTCGGTGAGGCGGTCCGCACGCCCGACCGCGTCGTAGATCATCGCAGCGGCCTCGTCGATCTTCGGCGAGTGCAGCTCGAGGTCGGCCTGGCCGACGCGGTACCGGCCGGGGCCGCCGACGCCGTCCTGGTCGAGGATCACGCCGTCGTGGGCGACCACCTGCGAGCCGCCGATGCCCAGGCGCAGCAGGGCCTGGTCGACGAGGGAGTCGGAGAGGTCGGCGCCGCCCTTGCGCATCGCGGCGAGCAGGTCGACCGTGGCGGGGGCGAAGCCGCCCTCGGCCGAGTCGAGGGTGACCTGGCCGTCGGAGCCGACCAGCCCCGAGATGGCGGTGCCGTCGACCGGGCTGGTCGTGGTGGAGACCGACTTCATGGCACCGGCCTGGCCGAAGGCGATGACGTCACTGAAGGGCAGCGTCGTCACGGGACCGCTGCTGTTGGGCCCGGGGTCGGTGTCCCAGGTGGCCTCGGAGTATCCGGCGGCGGTGCTGCCGTCGCCGAGGACGCTGGCGGAGGCGTGCGCCGTGTCGCCCTCGGTGTCGGCGCTCGCCGCTCCGGCCGGAAGGGCCGAGCAGGCGAAGGTGGTGATGGTGACGGCGCAGACGGCGAGGGTACGCCGCCCGAGGTTGCTGCCCTGAGAACTGCCCCATTCAGCTCGACGGAACATCAGCTCTACCTTTCCTCGATTCATGGATGAGAAAAGGACGCATTCGGCCAGGTTGGGTGACCCGAATTCCCCCACGTCCGGGGAAACTCAATCGACGGTCTGGACCACCTGTCAATGAAAAAGAAAAAGGATTGTTCTTTTCCGATTCCGGTCTCGTGACGGTGTGTTTTCTGCTAGTCGACCGTGCTGCTCAGTCCTCGGCGGGAGGCTGGAACTCGCCGGTCAGCTCGGAGATCAGGTCGCTGTGCTGGATCTCCTGCTCGAGGGCTCCGCTGAGGTCGGCTGCGATGGCGGCGGGCTCGACGGAGGACTGCGGCGCGACCGAGGACCACGAGGACTCGACCGCCTTGAGGACGTCGATGGTGCGCGCCGCGAGGACGGCCGGCTTCGAGAGCTCACGCTTGACGTACTTGGCGACGAACCGCTGCAGCTCGGTGTCGACACCGACGACGCGGTTGAGCAGCGATGCCCGCAGGCCCTCTGCCCGCAGCTTCACGCGGACCTGGTTGGGCAGCGGCGGCGCGACGTCGATGAAGATCTTGAGCTCCTCGATCGCCAGCGCGGTGAGGATCAGCGGCACCTCGAGCTCGGCCTGGAAGCGGTGACGGTCCAGCTGGAGGTGGACCTCGAAGGTGAGCTCGACCGGCAGCGTCACCCGGTAGGCGATCGCGTCGCCGGCGATCGGGCGGGCGGTCGCGGCCCCGATCTGGCCCTTCGCGGTGACCTTCGCGAGCTTGCCCGGGCCGACTCCGAGCGGTCCGACGTCGATCGGCTGGCCGGCCAGGGTGTTGACGCCGGCGAGGATCCGCTCCTCGGTGACGGCGAGCGCGAAGAAGCGCCGGCCGAACTCCTCGTAGGGAAACTGCTCCGCGTGCTCCATGGGCCGACCATAGGGCATCGCGGGCTGTGCGTAGGCCGCTATGCAGGACCCTTGCGCGGGGCCGTGCGGCTCAGATCCATCTGCTGAACCACATGCGGGCCTGCCACTCGCGAAGCGTCAGCAGGTCGCCGGTCAGGACCGGCCAGAACCACGCGAAGGCGGCGATCACGAGCACGAGGAAGGTGCCGCCCACGATGGTCCCCGTCGTACGCCGCCGGGAGGGGCCGCGGTCGGGCCCGAGCAGCTCGCCCAGCAGCAGGACGAGCGAGAGGACCAGGAACGGCGTGAACGCCGACGCGTAGAAGCTGAAGATCGGTCGGGCGTCGTTCAGCTGCCACGGCAGCCAGGTCGAGGCGACGCCGACGACCGCGATCCCGTGCCGCCAGTCGCGCCGGCCGGCCCAGAGGATCACCGAGCCGATCAGCGCGAGTGCGCCGGCCCACCAGAGCACGGGGTTGCCCAGGATCAGCACCTCGCGGATGCAGTGGCTGTCGGCTGCCGCGTCGCACCCGTGTGTGCCGGGCTTGATGTCGTTGGTGACCGAGGCCGAGACGGGTCGGCTCATCAGGATCCAGCCGCCCGGGTCGGAGGCGTAGGTGTGGGTGCTGCAGTTCAGGAACGTCGTGTGGAAGCGGTAGACGTCCTGGTGGTAGAGCCACAGCGAGTGAAGGGACTGGGCGACCTCGCCCAGCCCCGAGGCGTCCTTCGCCTTCGCGGTCGACCAGACGCGGCTGTCGTCGTACCGCACGTCCTTGAGCTCGGCCTTGTCGCCCTCGCCGGTGCAGGTGCCGTCCCAGCTGACGTAGCGGTGGTATTGCGTGGCGGAGAGGTTCTCCTCGAAGGTGTGGGCGTGGACGAGCCAGCCGGTCCAGCTCGCGACGTAGACGACGAGGGCGACCACGACCAGGTGGACGAACGCGCCGATGCCGTCGAGGAACGCCGACTTCAGCAGCGCCAGCCGCGTACCGGTGGCGCGTCGTGCGCCGGCCGACCAGACCCAGACCAGCAGGCCGAACGCCGCGAGCGGCCAGACGGCGGTCCACTTGGTGCCGCAGGCGAGACCGAAGCTGACCCCCGCAGCGAGCAGCCAGGGGCGGAACAGCACGCGCATCCGGCCCGCGGCCATCACCCGCGCGCGGAACCACTGCCGGTCGGCCACCACGCAGTGGACGGCGAGCAGCAGGAAGAACGCCAGGAAGATGTCCAGCAGCGCCAGCCGCGAGAGCACCAGCTGCATGCCGTCGAAGCAGAGCAGCAGGCCGGCCAGGACGCCGAGCAGGGTGGAGCCGGTCAGGCGCCGGGCCAGGCGGACCATCACCAGCACCATCAGCGACCCGACGACCGCCGAGGCGACCCGCCAGCCGAAGGGGTCCATGCCGAACGCCTTCTCGCCCAGCGCGATCAGCCACTTGCCCACGTCGGGGTGCACGACCATCTCGGGGCCGCTGGAGAACTGGTCCATCGTGTGCCCGGCGAGGATCTTCGCGTCGGCTCCGTCGGCGTAGTTGCGCGCGTAGCCGAAGTGGAGCATCGACCAGGCGTCCTTGGCGTAGTACGTCTCGTCGAAGGCGAACTCGCGGGGGGTGCCGAGGTGCCACAGGCGCAGGAAGAGCGCCAGTGCGAAGACGCCCAGGCTCGCTGCCCACCCGGCCAGGCGCCCCTCGGGGTACGACGCGTGGCGGCCGCGCTCGGCGGCGGAGGGGAACGGCGTGGGCACGGCGTCACCCTAGTCGGGCGCCTCGTGTGCGGAGGCCGGCTGCGATGATCTCCCCATGACTTCCGGCACCCTCGTCCTCGCCGCGACGCCCATCGGCCGGGTGGAGGACGCGCCCCCGCGCCTCGCGACGGAGCTGGTGGCCGCGGACGTCATCGCCGCCGAGGACACCCGTCGCCTGCGCCGCCTGCTCCACGACCTCGGCGTCGAGACCGGGGCCCGGGTGCTCTCCTACTTCGAGGGCAACGAGTCGGGCCGTACGCCCCAGCTGCTCGAGCGGCTCCTCGCCGGACAGCGTGTGCTGCTCGTGACCGATGCCGGCATGCCGTCCGTCTCCGACCCCGGCTACCGGCTCGTGGCCGCCGCGGTCGAGCAGGGCGTGCACGTGACCGCGGTGCCCGGGCCGTCGGCCGTCCTCACCGCGCTCGCCGTCAGCGGGCTGCCCGTCGACCGGTTCTGCTTCGAGGGGTTCCTGCCCCGCAAGGCGGGGGAGCGGTCGCGCCGCCTCGCCTCGCTGGCACGGGAGGAGCGCACGATGGTCTTCTTCGAAGCCCCGCACCGCACGGGCGCGGTGCTCGCGGCGCTCGCGGAGGCGTTCGGCGGCGATCGGCCCGCCGCGGTCTGCCGCGAGCTGACCAAGACCTACGAGGAGGTCATCCGCGGGCCGCTGGCCGACCTGGTCGCGTGGGCCGAGGGGGAGGTGCGTGGCGAGATCACGCTCGTCGTCCAGGGAGCTCCCGGCGGTGCGAGCGTCGAGGCGGATCCCGCCGTCTGGCGTGACCTGGTGGCGGAGATCGAGGCCGAGGGCGTGACGCGCAAGGACGCGATCCTCGAGGTCGCCCGCCGGGCCGGCGTACCCAAGCGTGAGGTGTACGACGCGGTCCACCGCGGTTGACCCGGGGCGGTTCCGGGCATGCCCTAGCGTGGGCTCCATGACCGAGCGGCTCACGCAGTTCACCAACGACGGCCTCACCTTCGACGTCATCGACTCCGGTCCGCTGGACGGCGAGCCGATCGTGCTCCTGCACGGCTTCCCCGAGCGCGGCAACTCGTGGAACGCCGTCGCGCGCCTGCTCAACGACGCCGGCTACCGGACGTTCGCTCCGGACCAGCGCGGCCTGTCGCGGGGTGCCCGGCCGACGAGCCGCCGCGCCTACACGATGCGCAAGGTCGCCGGCGACGCCCGCGCGCTGATCGACGCCGTCGGCGGCTCCGCGCACCTGGTGGGCCACGACTGGGGAGCGGCGGCGGCCTGGGCGACCACGCAGTACCACCCCGACGCGGTGCGGACGCTGACGGCGGTGTCCGTGCCTCATCTCGGTGCGATGACGAAGGCGATGCTCACCTCCCGGCAGGGTGCGAAGTCCTGGTACATGGGCGCCTTCCAGCTCCCGTGGCTGCCCGAGCACCTGGTTGGCACCGCGCCGTTCGTGAAGTGGATCCGCGCCGGCGGCATGAGCGAGGAGCAGTACGCCCGCTTCCGTTCCGAGGTGGTCGAGGACGGTGCGCTGCGCACCGCGCTCAACTGGTACCGCCAGCTGCCGTTCAACGACCCGCGCGACGCCTCGATCCCGGTCGTCACCCCGACGACGTTCGTCTGGTCCGACGCCGACCTCTACATCGGTCGTCACGCCGCCGAGCTCTGCGAGCGCTACGTCACCGGGCCCTACCACTTCGTGGAGCTCACCGGCGTCTCCCACTGGGTCCCGACCGAGGCCCCGAAGCCCCTGGCCGACGCGATCCTGGAGCGTGTCCGCGGTGAGTGACCAGCCCCTGCGCCAGCGCTCCGCGACCGAGGAGAAGTCCGGGCAGAGGCGCAACCGCGAGCGTCCGCCGGCCCCGGAGCCGCTCCCGCACCCGGTGGTGGACAACCACTGCCACCTCGACATCGCCGACGGCGACGACTGGATCGCGCCCGGCGACGCCCTCGCCGCCGGTGACGCCGTCGGCGTGGGGCGCATCGTGCAGGTCGGGGTGGACCTCGCCGGCTCGCAGTGGTCCGCCGAGCTCGCCTCCACCCAGGAGCGCGTGCTCGCCGCGGTCGCGCTGCACCCCAACGAGGTCCCCCGGCTGGCCGAGGCAGGCCTGCTCGAGGAGCACCTGGCCGGCATCGAGGCGCTCGCGCGCGACCACGAGCGGGTCCGCTGCATCGGTGAGACCGGCCTGGACTTCTTCCGTACGTCCGGGGACGGACTGGCTGCGCAGGAGGAGTCGTTCCGGCGGCACATCGACATCGCGAAGCGCCACGGCAAGGCGCTGATGATCCACGACCGCGAGGCCCACGACGCCGTGCTGCGCGTGCTCGACAGCGAGGGAGCGCCCGAGCGCTGGGTGATGCACTGCTTCTCCGGCGACGCCGACTTCGCGAAGGCGTGCCTGGACCGCGGCGCTCACCTGTCCTTCGCCGGCACCGTCACCTTCAAGAACGCCGAAGGTCTCCGCGACGCCCTGCGCGTCACCCCGCGGGACCGGATCCTGGTCGAGACCGACGCCCCGTTCCTCACCCCGACGCCGTACCGCGGGCGTCCCAACGCGTCGTACCTGGTGCCGCTGACGATGAGGGTGATGGCCGAGGCGCGCGGGGACGACCTGGGCGAGCTGTGTGCCGCGGTGGACGCCAACACGGGGGCGGTCTACGGCTCCTGGTGACCCGTCCCGGGGGCGGTGGACGTGACCTTCGACAGGTCGACGCCGACTGGTTCGGGGCGCATGTGACCCGTGGGGCGGATGTCCCGGTATGTCCGTGACCCCTGCCACACCCCGGTGTGACGCTGCTTGCAACAGTTAGCAATTGGCCCCTGCTGGCGGTTAGGGTCGTCAGCGATGGCCGGTATCGGGCCGGGCCCACACGGCCCACCCCCGCGCTCCGCAGCTCTGAACTCGGGTCAGGCGGAGCGCTCCCGAGGACCGGACTCTTCAACGTCTGGAGACCTGTGCGCCCCCTCGCGCTGATCAGCAACAGCAAGCACCTGCTCATCGCCCTCGTGGCCGCCGCCGTGGTCGCCGTCGTCGGCACCGCCGTCGGATACGCCTCCCTCTCGCGTCAGATGACCCTCTCCCTGGACGGTCGGACCGAGACGATCCACACGATGAGCGGCACGGTCGACGACGTGCTCGCTGGTGAGGGCATCAAGGTCGGTGAGCACGACATCGTCGCTCCCGGTCTGGACGAGCAGGTTGCCGACGGTGCACGCATCACCGTCAAGTTCGGTCGTCCGCTCGACCTGACCGTCGACGGCAAGGAGGAGACCCGCTGGGTCCACTCCACCAACGTCGCCGACGCGCTCGCGGAGATCGGCCACCGCTACCTGGGCGCGGACCTCTCCGCCAGCCGTGGTGCGGACATCCCGCGTACCGGCATGGAGCTCACCGTCGCCACCCCGAAGAAGTTCTCGGTGAAGGTCGGCGACGGCGAGCGCAAGAAGTACGAGCTGGCCGGCGCGACCGTCGCCGACGTGCTCGACCAGCTGTCGGTCAAGGTCGACGACAACGACATCGTGAAGCCCAAGCTGGACCGTGTCCTCGAGGAGGGCATGAAGATCTCGGTGATCAAGGTCCGCGTCGTGACCAAGAGCATCAAGGGCGAGGTCATGCCCTTCGACACGGTCAAGCACGAGGACAGCTCGATGTACGAGGGTGAGACCAAGGTGACCACCCCGGGCGTCAACGGCATGCGCAACGTGACCTACCGCCTCGAGTTCCACAACGGCGAGCTCTTCTCGAAGAAGGTCGTCACCCAGGACGTCCTCGACACCCCGAAGGACCAGGTCGAGAAGGTCGGCACCAAGGCCGCAGCCGTCCCGTCGTACTCCGGCGGCCCGAACTGGGACGCCATCGCCCAGTGCGAGTCGGGTGGCAACTGGCACATCAACACCGGCAACGGCTACTACGGCGGCCTGCAGTTCTCCTACGACTCGTGGCTGGCCTGGGGCGGCGGCAAGTACGCCCCGCGTGCCGACCTCGCCACCCGCGAGGAGCAGATCGCGGTCGCGATGAACTACTACCACTCCGCCGGCCTCGCGCCGTGGGGCTGTGGCTACGCCGGCTGACAGCCGCGCTTCGTCGTGGGCCGCAGCGGCCCACTACGCTTCACCGCATGACTGACACCTCCGCCGGCCCCCGTCTCCTCGGGCCGGCGGAGGTTCGTGCACTGGCGGCTGAGCTCGACGTCCGTCCGACCAAGCAGCGCGGCCAGAACTTCGTCATCGACCCCAACACCGTGCGTCGCATCGTGCGCGAGTCCGGCATCACGGCCGACGACGTCGTCGTCGAGATCGGCCCCGGCCTCGGCTCGCTGACCCTGGCCCTGCTCGAGGTCGCCGGCCACGTGACGGCGATCGAGATCGACGAGCTGCTCGCCTCGCGCCTGCACCGCACGATCGAGGAGTTCGCACCCAACCAGGCGGCGAACTTCGGGCTCGTCGTCTCCGACGCCCTGCGGGTCCGCGAGGTGCCCGGGCCGGCGCCCACGGCGCTCGTCGCCAACCTGCCCTACAACGTCTCCGTGCCCGTGCTGCTGCACATGCTCCAGCTGCTGCCGAGCCTCGAGCGCGGTCTGGTCATGGTGCAGGCCGAGGTGGCCGACCGCCTGGCCGCCAAGCCCGGCTCGAAGGTCTACGGCGTCCCGTCCCTCAAGGCGGCCTGGTACGCCGACGTACGCCGCGCGGGGGCGATCGGCCGCAACGTCTTCTGGCCCGCTCCCAACGTCGACTCCGGCCTGGTGGCGTGGACCCGGCGCGAGCCGCCTGCGACCACCGCGACGCGCGAGCAGGTCTTCGCCGTGGTCGACGCGGCGTTCGCGCAACGGCGCAAGGCGCTGCGTGGGGCCCTGCGTGGCGTCGTCGGCAGCGCGGAGGAGATCGACGCGGCGCTGGCTGCCGCGGGCATCGACCCGCTGGCGCGTGGCGAGGCGCTGGTCATCGAGGACTTCATCCGGATCGCGGAGGGCCTGCCGGGCATCGTCGCGACCCGCAACTCCGCGAAGGCGTCGGATGACTGACCGCGTCACCGTCCGGGCACCCGCGAAGATCAACCTGCACCTGGGTGTGGGCGGCCCCCGTGACGACGGGTTCCACCCGCTGGAGACCGTCTACACCTCCGTCGGCCTGTACGACGACGTGGTCGCCACCCCTGCCACCGCCTGGTCGCTCTCGCTCGACGCGGCCGCCTACGTCGACGCCGACGGTGTGCCGCTGGACGACTCCAACATCGTCGCGGCCGCTGCCCGGGCGCTCGCCGACCTGCACGGTCGTGACGTCGTGGCAGCCGTCCGGATCGTGAAGGGCATCCCGGTCGCCGGCGGCCTCGCCGGCGGGTCGGCCGACGCGGCGGCGGCGCTCGTCGCCCTGGACCGGCTCCTCGACCTGCAGACCTCCGACGACGACCTGCTCCGCATCGCCGCCGACCTCGGCTCGGACGTGCCGTTCGCGCTCCACGGCGGCCATGCGCTCGGCACGGGCCGCGGCGAGGTCGTGGAGCCGCTGCCCGCCGGCGACGCGGTCCTCTGGTGGGTCGTCGTGCCGTCGACCTCCGGTGGTCTCTCGACCCCCGCCGTCTACCGCCACTACGACGGGCTCGCGCCCGCGGCGTCGCCCGTGCCCGCTCCGGCGACCGCCGTCGTGGAGGCGCTGGCCGCCGGCGACGTGCATGCGCTGGCGGAGGCCCTGCACAACGACCTGCAGGCGCCGGCGGTGGACCTGCGTCCCGACCTGGGCGAGCTGATCGCCCTGGGCGAGGCCAGTGGTGCGCTCCGCGGCCTGGTCAGCGGCTCCGGCCCTACCGTCGTCTTCCTCTGCGCCGGCCCCGACGAGGCCCGCGCGCTCGCCGGCGTACTCCAGGAGGACGGGCGCAGCGCACTCGTCGCCAACGGCCCCGTCGCCGGCGCCCACGTCGTTCACGGAATCTGAGGTCCGATCCACATGGCCAACCTGATCAGCCTCGAGAAGGTCTCGAAGTCCTACGGCATCCGCCCGCTGCTGACCGAGGTCTCCCTCGGCATCGCCGTGGGGGAGCGGGTCGGCATCGTCGGCCGCAACGGCGGGGGCAAGACCACCCTGCTCGAGGTGATGACCGGCCTGGAGGAGCCCGACACCGGTCGCGTGGCGATGAACCGTGGCCTGCTCATCGGCTACCTGCACCAGGGCGACGCCCTGCACGACGACCACACCGTCCGCGAGGCGGTGCTGCGCGGCAAGGCCGACCACGAGTGGGCCGCCGAGACCTCGACCCGGGAGATCGTCGAGGTGCTCCTCGCGGGTCTCGACCTCGACCGGGTCGTCGACGGCCTCTCCGGTGGCGAGCGCCGCCGCTGCTCGCTCGCCGCGCTGCTGCTCGACGAGTGGGACCTGATCGTCCTCGACGAGCCGACCAACCACCTCGACGTCGAGGCCGTCGCATGGCTGGCCCGGCACATACGGCAGCGCTCGTCGGCCCTGATCGTCGTCACCCACGACCGCTGGTTCCTCGACGAGGTCGTGGAGACCACGTGGGAGGTCCACGACGGGCAGGTCGACGCCTTCGACGGCGGCTATGCGGCGTACGTGCTGGCGAAGGCGGAGCGCGCCCGGCAGGCGTCGGTGACCGAGGCGCGCCGGCAGAACCTGATGAAGAAGGAGCTCGCCTGGCTGCGCCGCGGCGCTCCGGCCCGGACGTCGAAGCCCAAGTTCCGCATCGACGCGGCCAACCAGCTGATCGAGGACGTGCCGCCTCCCCGCGACCGCTTCGAGCTGCAGAAGTTCGCCACCCAGCGCCTCGGCAAGGACGTCGTCGACCTCGAGGACGTCGACCTGGTGCGGGGTGACAAGACACTGCTCTCGCACGCGACGTGGCGACTGGGCCCCGGCGACCGCGTCGGCATCGTCGGTGTCAACGGCGCGGGCAAGTCCTCGGTGCTCAGGCTGATCGCCGGTGAGCTCGAGCCGTCTGCCGGCCGGGTGAAGCGCGGCAAGACGATCGCGCTGCGCCAGCTCGCGCAGTCCGCCCGCGACGACCTGCCGCCCGACGCCCGCGTGCTGGGCACGGTGGAGGGGGTCCGTCGGGTGACCCGGACCGCAGACGGCGAGATCTCGGCGACGTCCATGCTCGAGCGGTTCGGCTTCACCGGCGACCGCCTGACCGCGCGCGTGGCCGACCTGTCGGGCGGCGAGCGACGGCGCTTCGAGCTGCTGCGTGCCCTGCTGGACGAGCCCAACGTGCTGCTGCTGGACGAGCCGACCAACGACCTCGACATCGAGACGCTGAACGTCCTCGAGGACTTCCTCGACGGCTGGCCGGGCACCCTGATCGTGGTCTCCCACGACCGCTACTTCCTCGAGCGCGTCACCGACACGGTCTGGGGCCTCATGGGCGACGGCCAGATCCGGCACCTGCCGCGCGGCATCGAGGAGTACCTCGAGCGGCGCGAGGCGGGGCTGCGCGCCGCGCCGTACGCGCCCGCCGCTGCCGCGAACACCTCGTCGGCAGCTGATCCTGCCCCCGCGGCTGCCAAGGCACGTGCCGGCGGCGCGGAGGAGCGCGAGGCGCGGAAGGTGCTGCAGCGCGTCGACAAGCAGCTGGCGAAGATCGCGGCCGAGAAGGGGCGCCTCGAGGCCGAGATGGCTGCCTCTGCCGACGACTACGCCCGCCTCGGCGCGCTCGCTGCCGAGCTCGGCGCCCTGCAGGACCAGGCTGACGAGCTCGAGCTGGAGTGGCTGGAGGCCGCCGAGATCCTCGGCTGACGCTCGCGAGCGACTCAGACCAGGCGCTGCATGAGCGCCCGCAGGAGCGTCGCGAGCTGCTTGTTGTCCTTGGCCGGCAGGTCGGAGAGGAGCTCTGCCTCCGCGGCGACGAGCGCCTCGAACGCGCCGTCGACGGCCTCGCGGCCCTCCGGGGTCAGGCGCACGAGGACGCCGCGTCGGTCGTTGGGGTCGGGCAGCCGCTCCACCAGGCCACGCGCCGCGAGGCGGTCGACGCGGTTGGTCATGGTGCCGCTGGTCACCAGCGTCTCCCGGATCAGTCGGCCGGGGGAGAGCTCGTAGTCGCCGCCGGCTCGACGGAGCGCGGCCAGGACGTCGAACTCCCAGGACTCGATCGCGTGGTCAGCGAACGCCGTACGTCGCGCCAGGTCCAGGCGGCGGGCCAGGCGGCCGATGCGGCTGAAGACCTCGACGGGCGTCAGGTCGAGGTCGGCACGCTCGCGCTGCCACGCCTCGACCAGCTCGTCGACCTCGTCCCGCATGGTCAGCATCCTGCCAGATGCCGAGGGCGATCGAGAATCTTGACGTCGAGAGAGTGCGTCAGGCCGCGACGGGCTGGTTCTTCACCAGCTTGGACTCGATGCGCTCGCGCGAGGGCCACCGCACGTCGCTGACCCAGCCGAGCTTCTGCAGCACCCAGATGGTCCGGGCCGACGTGTCGAGCTGGCCGCGCAGCACGCCGTGGCGGGCGCTGGTCGGGTCCGCGTGGTGCAGGTTGTGCCAGGACTCACCGCCCGACGGGATCGCCAGCCACCAGATGTTGGCCGACCGGTCGCGCGAGACGAACGGGCGGTCGCCGACGGCGTGGCAGATCGAGTTGATCGCCCAGGTCATGTGGTGCAGCAGGCCGACCCGGACGACGGTGCCCCAGAAGAACGCCGTCACGGCGCCCTGCCACGACCAGGTGAGAAGGCCGCCGAGCACCGGCGGGATCGCGAGCGAGATCGCGGTGAACGCCCAGAAGTTGCGGGAGATCCAGACGATGTCGCGGTCCTTCATGAGGTCGGGGGCGTACTGCCGCTGCGGGGTCTGCTCGGCGTCGAAGAGCCAGCCGATGTGTGCCCACCACAGGCCCTTGGCGAGGCCGCCGAGGCTCTCGCCGTACTTCCAGGGGGAGTGCGGGTCGCCGTCGCGGTCGGAGAACTTGTGGTGCTTGCGGTGGTCGGCGACCCAGCGCACGACCGGGCCCTCGACCGCCATCGAGCCGAGGACGGCCAGCGCGATCTTGACGGCGCGGTTGGGCTTGAACGACTTGTGCGTGAAGAGCCGGTGGTAGCCGACGGTGATGCCGTGCAGGGTCAGGAAGTACATCGGCAGCGCGATCGCCACGTCGACCCAGCTCAGCCAGCCACCCCAGGCAACCGGGATCGCAACGGCGAGCGCCAGCAGCGGGATCGCGATGAACAGGGTGAGGGCGAGGCGCTCGGCCCATCCCTGGGTCTCGCCGCCGCGGGTAGCGCTGGCGGGCAGGTCGTCGATCTCGGTCGCGAGGGACACGGAGTCTCCAGGGTGTCTCAGTCGGGTACGCCGGGAGGCGTCTCGGCGTGGTCAGGGTAACCCGGGCCCGTGTGACGGAGACAGGTGGACAATGTGTCCGAGACAACCCTTCACGGGTGATGCAAAGTTGGTTACCGGCGGGTAATAATCACGTCATGAGCGCACTTGGAACCCTCTGGGCCAAGACCAACGGTCTGCCCATGGGCAAGAAGATCTTCTCGACGCTGTACTCCCAGAAGGCGCCGTACTTCGCGACGATCCACGCGACCGTCACGGAGCTGCGTCCCAACTACGCCGAGCTGCAGCTGCCCAAGCGGCGTTCGGTGCAGAACCACATCGGCACCGTCCACGCGATCGCACTGTGCAACGGCGCGGAGATGGCCATGGGCGCCCTCGCCGAGGTGACCGTGCCCTCCGACAAGCGCTGGATCCCCAAGGGCATGTCGATCGCCTACACCGCGAAGGCCGACTCGGACATCACCGTGATCGCCGAGACCGACCCCGAGCAGTGGCAGAACGACGGCGACCTCGACGTCCGCGTGAAGGCCGTCACGACGGCGGGCACGGTGTGCTTCGAGGGCGTCATCAAGCTGTGGATCAGCAGCAAGAAGAAGTAATCCGCTCGTAACGCGACCCCGCTTCACTAGGCGCGTATCCGTTTCCCGTTCCCGAGGAGGAACTCATGAGCGAGACCACCCCGAACGCCGCAGACAAGGCGCGTCAGCAGGCCGAGGAGGCGCTGGCGAAGGCCAAGGCGCAGGCCGACGCCGCGCTGGCCCAGGCCAAGTCCCAGGCTGACGCCGCCCTCGCCCAGGCGAAGGAGGCGGCCGAGGTCGCCAAGGCCAAGGCCGAGGAGGCCTACGGCAAGGCGAAGACCCAGGCCGAGGAGAACTTCGCCAAGGCGAAGACTCTGGCCGAGGAGGCCACCGCCAAGGCGAAGACCTTCGCCGAGGAGGCCACCGCCCAGGCCAAGGGCGTCGCCGGAGGCCTGATCGAGAAGGTCAAGGGCTTCACGTCCTGATCTCCTGACGTACGGCGAGGGCCGCGGAGCAGTGCTCCGCGGCCCTCGCTGCGTCTGCGGGTGTGCCGGTCAGGCGGGGCGGCCCGGCGCCGCGGCACCCACCATCGGGACGACGAGCTTCTTCTCGCCGACGTACTTCTTCTGCGCCCAGGTCGCGAGCCACAGCAGCAGGAGGTTGACCGTCACGTAGAGGAGCGCCACCACGAGCACGGTCGGCACCTGGTTGTGCTGCTCGTTGTAGATCGCCTTGCCGACGTACATCAGGCCGGGGGCGAGGACGGCCGTGCCGAGGGCGGTGTCCTTCAGCGCGACGATGCACTGGGCGATGATCGCGGGGAACATGATCTTCACGGCCTGCGGGACGACCACGATCGACATCACCTGCGACTTGCGCATGCCGATCGCGTACGCCGCCTCCGACTGGCCCTTCGGGACGGCGTTGATGCCGGCGCGGAGCACCTCCGCGAGGACGGACCCGTTGTAGAGCGTGAGGGCGAGGACGACGGCCAGGAAGCCCGAGCTGTCCTCGTTGATGCCGAGGCGGTACCAGATGAAGATCATCAGCAGCAGCACGGGCGTCGCGCGGAAGAACTCCACGATCGCGGCCGCAGGCCACCGGATCCAGCGGCGCTCGGAGAGCTTGCCGAGCCCGAGGGCCGCACCGAGGAGGACGGCGCCGGCGATCGCGAGGACCGCCATCTCGAGCGTCTTCAGCAGGCCGTCGACCAGCAGCGCCTGCACGTAGGAGGGCGTCACGAACGCCTCCCACTTCGCGTAGGCGAACTGACCGTGCTCGTCGAGCCCCTTGATCACCCACGCTGCTGCGAGGAGGAGCAGGAGGGCCGCGAGCACGGAGTAGATGCGGTGGCGGGCCCGTGTGCGCGGCCCGGGGGAGTCGAAGAGGACGCTCGCGCTCATGCGGTCCTCCAGTGCTTCTCGAGGCGGTTGGCGAAGAAGGAGAAGACGAAGACGATCACGATGTAGCCCGCGGCGTACGTGAGGAAGATGGCGGGACGCTCCGAGGCGTAGTTGTTGGTCATGATCCGCATCTGGGCGACGGCCTCGCCCACGCCGAAGATGTAGGCGACCGAGGTGTTCTTGATCAGGGCGATGAGGGCACTGGCCAACGGCGGCACCGAGGCCCGGAACGCCTGCGGCAGGATCACCTGCGACATCGTGCCGCCGAAGGTGAGCCCGATCGCCCGGGCCGCCTCGGCCTGTCCCAGCGGCACCGAGTTGATCCCGGAGCGCAGTGCCTCGCAGACGAACGTCGAGGTGTAGAGCGTCAGGGAGACCACCGCGACCGCGAAGAACGAGGTGAAGTCGAAGGTGCCGATGTGCACCTGCACCCATCCGAAGCGGATGCCCAACATCGGAGCCGCGAACTGGAAGAGGGCGAAGACGACCACGAGCGGCGTGCTCCGCACGATCGTGACGTACCACCCGCCGACGACCCGCAGGACCGCGACCGGGCCGACGCGGCAGGCCACCAGGACCGTGCCGAGCACGAGCGAGAGGACGCCGGAGACGAGGAAGAGCATCAGCGTGTAGAAGAAGCTCTCCAGGTAGGCGTCGTAGCCGCTGGTCAGGAAGTCCACCGGTCACCTCCTGGGGTGGACGGGAGCCGGGCGGCCCGCTCGGCGAGCAGGCCGCCCGGTCTCGGGGTCAGGACTGGCAGGTGTCGAGCATGGGGGCGTCGGGGGTCTTCACACCCGAGGGCCCCAGGGTGTCCTCGAACGCCTTGGCCCACGTGCCGTCGTCGAACGCCTTCTTCAGCGAGTCGGTGATGAACGTGCACATCTCCGGGGCGTCCTTGCTGTAGCCGACGCCGATGCGCTCCTCGGAGAAGGGGTCGCCGACGACCTTCAGCTGGCCCTCGTTCTGCGCGGCGAAGCCAGCGAGGATCGTGCCGTCGGTCGACATGGCCTCCACGGTGCCGTCGAGGACCTTCTGGACGCACTCGGAGTAGCTCTCGAAGCCGACGCCCTTGGCGCCCTTCTCGTTGATCTTGTCGATCGAGGTCGATCCGGTGACCGAGCAGACCTCCTTGCCCTTGAGGTCCGCGATGTCCTTCACGGTGCTGTCGGCGGGCACCAGGAGCTGCTGGCCCGTCACCATGTACGGCCCCGCCTGCCCGACGACCTTCCGCCGCTCGGGCGTGATCGAGTACGACGCGAGGACCAGGTCGACCTTGCCCGCCTGCAGGAAGGGCTCACGGTTGTCCGAGATCGTCTCGACCCACTTCACGTCCTTGCTGTCGATGCCGAGGTCGGCCGCCAGGATCTTGGCCACCTCGACGTCGAAGCCCTCCGGCTCGTCGGCGGTGGCGCTCTTGAAGCCCAGGCCGGGCTGGTCGAACTTCACGCCGATGGTGATCTTGCCCGCCTTGCAGATCTCCGCGACGCGGCCGGTGAAGTCGCCGCAGCTCACGTCCTTGCCCGCCAGGTCCTTGCCGGTGCCCCCGCCTCCGGCGTTGCCACAGGCGGCCATGCTGAGCGCGAGGCCGCAGGCGGCCAGCACCGCCTTGGTCTTCATGAGGTGCATCTGCTTGTCCCTTCTCTGGTGGTCAGTGCTTGAGGATGTGGCCGAGGAAGTCGCGGGCGCGCTCGGACTTCGCGTGGGTGAAGAACTCCTCGGGAGTGCCCTCCTCGACGATCTGCCCGTCGGCCATGAAGACGACCCGGTCGGCGGCGGTGCGGGCGAAGCCCATCTCGTGGGTGACCACCACCATCGTCATGCCCCGCCCGGCGAGGTCGACCATGACGTCGAGGACCTCCTTGATCATCTCGGGGTCGAGTGCGGAGGTCGGCTCGTCGAAGAGCATCACCTTCGGCTCCATGGCGAGCGCGCGGGCGATCGCCACCCGCTGCTGCTGGCCGCCGGAGAGCTGCGAGGGGTACTTCGAGGCGTGCTTGGCGAGGCCGACGCGGTCGAGCAGCTCGGTCGCGATCTTCTCCGCCTCCGCCTTCGCCATCTTGCGCACCTTGACGGGGCCGAGCATGACGTTCTCGAGGATCGTCTTGTGGGCGAAGAGGTTGAAGCTCTGGAAGACCATGCCGACCTCGGCCCGCAGCTGGGCCAGCGCCTTGCCCTCCTGGGGCAGGGCACGTCCGTCGAGGGTGATCGTGCCGCTGCCGATCGTCTCGAGACGGTTGATCGTGCGACACAGGGTCGACTTGCCCGAGCCGGACGGCCCGATCACGACGACCACCTCGCCGCGCTTGATGCTGAGGTTGACGTCCTGCAGCACGTGCAGGTCGCCGTACCACTTCTCCACGTGGTCGAGGACGACGAGCGGCTCGCCCTGAGCGGCCGCCGGCGCCTCCGAGCTGAGCGCTGTCATGTCTGGGAACCTAGCCCTGCGCATGTGGTCCAGACCACAGGCGAGTGATGCTTTCCAGGCGACTGCTATCGAACTGTGACCTCCCCTGCTGGCTTCGTCCCCATCGTCGGATTCGGGCGGCACCCCGCTGCGCCGTACGCTTGGACGGCCATGACTGAGGTTTCTTCCCCGCGCACGTACGAGGTCAAGACGTACGGCTGCCAGATGAACGTCCACGACTCCGAGCGTCTCGGTGGTCTGCTCGTCGACGCCGGCTACGTGCCGGTCGCCGAGGGGGAGCAGGCGGACGTCGTCGTCTTCAACACCTGCGCGGTCCGCGAGAACGCCGACAACAAGCTGTACGGCAACCTCGGCCACCTCGCCCCGATCAAGGCGAAGAAGCCCGGCATGCAGATCGCCGTCGGCGGCTGCATGGCGCAGAAGGACCGCGACACGGTCGTCAAGAAGGCTCCGTGGGTCGACGTCGTCTTCGGCACCCACAACATCGGCTCGCTGCCGGCGCTCCTCGAGCGCGCGCGGGTCCAGGAGGAGGCGCAGGTCGAGATCCTCGAGTCGCTCGAGGTCTTCCCCTCCACGCTGCCGACCAAGCGCGACTCGGCGTACGCCGCGTGGGTCTCGATCTCGGTCGGGTGCAACAACACCTGCACGTTCTGCATCGTCCCGTCGCTGCGCGGCAAGGAGAAGGACCGCCGTCCCGGCGAGATCCTCGCCGAGATCGAGGCCCTCGTCGCCGAGGGCGTGTCCGAGGTGACCCTCCTGGGCCAGAACGTCAACGCGTACGGCGTCGAGTTCGGCGACCGCCAGGCGTTCTCCAAGCTGCTGCGCGCGTGCGGCGAGATCGAGGGCCTCGAGCGGGTGCGCTTCACCTCGCCGCACCCGGCGGAGTTCACCGACGACGTCATCGAGGCGATGGCCGAGACGCCCAACGTGATGCCGTCGCTGCACATGCCGCTGCAGTCGGGCTCCTCGCGCCTGCTGAAGGAGATGCGGCGGTCGTACCGCCAGCAGAAGTTCCTCGACATCATCGCGAAGGTGCGCGCCGCCATCCCGGACGCCGCCATCACCACCGACATCATCGTCGGCTTCCCCGGCGAGACCGAGGAGGACTTCCTCGAGACCCTGAAGGTCGTCGAGGAGTCGCGCTTCTCCGGCGCCTTCACGTTCCAGTACTCCAAGCGCCCCGGCACTCCCGCAGCGGACCTGCCGTCGGTCGACCCCGCGCTGATCGCCGACCGCTACCAGCGCCTCACCGCTCTCCAGACGCGGATCGGCCTCGAGGAGAACCAGGCCCAGGAAGGCCGCACCCTCGAGATCATGGTCGCCGCGGGCGAGGGACGCCGCGACGACTCGACCGGCCGCATGTCGGGCCGCGCGCCCGACAACCGCCTCGTGCACTTCAACGGCACGGTGCCGGCCGCGCTCGACGACGGTCGGGGCGCGATCCGCCCGGGCGACATGGTCACCGTGACCATCACGCGGGGTGCCCCGCACTACCTGGAGGCCGACGGCGACATCCTGGCGCTGCGGCGTACCCGCTCGGGTGACGCGTGGGACCGCCGCAACGGCGCCCCGGCCGAGGTGACGCCCGGTGTCGGTCTCGGCATGCCGTCGGTCGGCGTACCCGCACCGCTGCCGCCGGTGACCGGCTGCAGCTGACCTCTCCCCGCTGGACCTGGACGCAGCAGACAACGGAGACTCCTCGTCAGCATGTGATCGGAAGTCTCCGCTGTCTCTCCACAGGCCTGCCCGTGGACGGTGGCGGCTCCCTCGCCGACGACGGATCGTCACCCCATGGTGATGCTGAGTCCGCTCGAGGACCTTCTCGACCTGCACGACGGTGTCGTCGCCCGCGCGCAGGTGCTGCTCCTGCCGGGCGAGTCGGACGCGACGATCCGCCGGCGTCTGCGCCGCCGCGAGTGGGTGACACTGCACCCCGGTGTCTATCTCGACCACACCGGCGTGCGGACCTGGCGCCAACGCGCGTGAGCGGCGGTGCTGTACGCCCAGCCTGCTGCGCTCTCGGGAGCCTCCGCGCTTCGAGTGGCCGATGGCCCGGGGCGTCGGGACCACGATGACGCTGCACCCATCAGGGTGGCCGTCCCCGGGCACAGGCGGGTGCGTGAGCAGGAGGGCATCCTCATCGAGCGGCGTGACGACTGGGTAGCGCTGGTGCAGGCCAACCTCTCGCCGCCACGCGTCCGCGTCGAGCATGCGGCGATCGACGCGGCAGCCGGCGCTGCCTCGGACCTGTCCGCGATGGGCATCCTGAGCGAGGTGGTCCGATCTCGACGTACGACTCCGCAACGACTGCTCGCCGTGACCGAGGACCGGACGCGCCTGCGGAGGCGAGAACTCATCGTCGGCGTCCTGTCCGATGCCGCGTCGGGTGCGGCTTCGGTGCTCGAGATCGAGTTCCTGCGCAACGTCGAGCGCGCGCACGGGCTGCCGCGCGCCCTGCGGCAGGTTCGCGACGTGACGAGCGGTCTGTCGCTGTCGTCGGAGGTTGCCCGTGTCGTCTACCGCGACGCGGCGCTGCCGGCGTTCCGGCTCCTCATCGAGCTCGACGGACGGCTGGGCCACTCGACCTCGGCCGATCGTGACACGGACTTCGAGCGGGACCTCGACGCGGCGGTTGGTGAGCAGACGACGGTCAGGCTGGGCTGGGGACAGGCCGTCGTCCGACCGTGTGTCACGGCGATCAAGCTGGCCCGGCTCTATCGCAGCCGCGGCTGGCAGGGCCCGTTCCGTTGTTGCCCGCGCTGTCCCGAGGGGCTGCGCCTGCGCGGCGACAGTGCGGCGTGAGGGGACTGACGCTTGGGCGGAGACTTTTCGTCACATGCTGACGAAAAGTCTCCGCTGGGGCCGGTGGGCCTACTCCACGTCCATCATCGGCGCCAGCCCGGGACCGTGCTCGGCCTGGATCGCCGGCTTCGACTCCTCGGCCATCTCGAGCTCGGTGTCGTGGTGCACGTCAGGCAGGTGATCGGTGGGGTTCATGGTGTCTCCTCTCGCGTCCAGTGTCCCGCGCAAGGGCAGGCGCCGGAAGGGCTCCAGGCGTGCGGTCGCGTCGCGCACGGGGCCCGCGAAGGGGAGACGCCTCAGCCCTGCGCCCGGGACTCCGCGAGGCGCTCGTGCAGCCGGGCCGTGACCTCGGCCGGCGTGTAGTCGCCACGTGGGCGAGGCGCGCGCCGGACGGCGGCAGCGCCCTCGGGAGTGCCGAAGAAGCCGGCCAGCCCGACGAACTTCCACCACGTCACGGCGTCACCCTAGGGCAGGCCGGCGGAGGCCGCACGGCAGACTGCTCCCATGCTGGAGATCCACGAAGCCGCCGAGGCTGCGCGCACGGGTGATCTCCTCCTCTTCCGCGGCAGGACGATCGCCGACCGCGCGATCCGGACGATCTCCAACGCGCCCGTCAACCACGTCGGTGTGGCGATCGTGATCGAGGACCTCCCGCCGCTGCTGCTCCACGCCGAGCGGAGCCGCAAGCAGCAGGACCTCTGGACCGGTGGCAACCATCGCGGCGTCCAGCTGCACGACCTGGCCGGCGCCGTCACGCGCTGGCGTGACCACTACCGCCAGGAGGTCTGGCTCCGTCAGCTGCAGCCCGACGTCGGCGCCGCGCAGGAGGACGCCGCCCTGGCGGCCGTCGACCGGCTCGTGGGGGTGCCGTTCCCGTCGATGTTCCGGGCCGGCGCCCGCTGGTTCAAGGGCCGCGACGGCTACGCCCCGCGGCGCCATCGCGGACGACCGATCCGGCCGTCGGCTGCGTTCTGCTCGGAGATCGTGGCGATGGTCCTCCAGGACATGGGGATCCTCGAGAACGACCGCAAGGCGCACTGGTACGACCCGGGCACCTTCTGGTCGGGTGCCTACATGCCGGTCCGCAACGGCTGGTCCTTCGGTGACGAGGTCCTGGTCGGCGGCCCGCACCAGCAAGGCGTCAGGGTCCCGTCGGCCCGCGAGCGCTGGCGCTAGCCGGCGAAGCCGAACGTCAGGTACTTCTCGGGGGTGCCGAGGTGCGCCAGCGCGTGCGCCTCGTGCGGCACCATCGGTGACGGCAGCGCGTCGAGCGGGAACCAGCCGATCTCCGCGCACTTCTCCGCCTCGACGACGGTCGGCTCGCCCTGCCACGAGCGGGCGCTGAAGAAGAAGTCGATCCGCTCGTCGATCGCCTCGCCGCTGGCGGTGCGCTGCATCGCGAACTCGAACGTCAGGTCCACCCCGGTGATCGCGAGCTCCTCCAGCGCCTCGCGCCGGGCAGCGTCGTACGCCGTCTCCCCGCGCTCCACGTGGCCCGCGGCCGCGGCCGCCCAGTGGCCGGCCATGTAGGGGACGTCGCCGCGAAGCTGCAGCAGCACCTCGGGGCCTGCGGCGCCTTGACGCAGGAGGTAGACGTAGGAGGCGGGCACGACCACGAATCGCTCGGTCATGCCCGCCACCTTAGGGGTGTCCGCAGTGCGTCAGAACTGCTGGCCCTCCGCCTGCTGCAGGGCCTCGCCGGTCTGCTCGCCGTACGACGACTCGGCGGGCGCCTCGTCCCCGTACTGGGCCTGGTCACCCTCGTCGGCCGCCGGCTGCTCGCCGTAGGTCTCCTCGCCGTCCTGCACGTAGGCGCCCTGCTCGAAGGCGCCCTGCGGGGACGCATCCTGTGCGGCACCGTCGAAGCCGTCCTGCTCCTGGCTGTACGGCGCCTGCTCGCCCTGGTCGGCCGACGGCTGCTCCCCGTAGCCGCCGGCCTCCTGCGACTGCTCGCCGTAGGACTGGTCCGTCTGGTCGGCGCCGCCCTGCTGGGACTGCTCCTGGCCGTACTGGCCCTGCTCGGCGGACTGCTGCTCGCCGTACTCGCCCTGCTCCTGGTCGAACGCGTTGCTCTGGATGTCGGACATCGTTGAACCACTCCCGAGATGGAGGTCCGCGGCCGGGTAGGTCCCGGCCGTCCCTGCCATTCAAACAACCGGTCGACCGACAATGTCAACCACCGGTCTCCAATTTCAGGGAGCCTTCAGGTGATGGTGACGCAGGGCCGGAGAAACGCCACGGCGGCCCCGGACCACCTTGGTCCGGGGCCGCCGGGAAGCCTGTCGGAGATCAGGCCTGGTCGTTGATGCCGAGGGCGTCCTTGGCCTTGTCGGCGATCAGGTCGCCCTTGTCGCCGAGCTTGCCGCCGGTCTTCTCATCGACGAAGTCGACCGCCTTGTCGATCGCGTCGCCGACCTGGTCGCCGTGCTCGGAGAGGGCGTTCTCGGCCTGGCCCTTGATGTCGTCGAGGTTGAATCCCATGTGCTGCCGTCCTCAGGAACGTGGGCGCCGCCTGATGCGGCCCCGTGGCTTTTGGAACACTAACGCCATGCTGGAAAGTGCAACACCCGTGATCGCGGTCGTCGGTCCGACGGCCGCGGGCAAGACCGCACTCTCCCTCGACCTCGCCGAGCGGCTCGACGGCGAGATCGTCAACACCGACGCGATGCAGGTCTACCGCGGCATGGACATCGGCACCGCCAAGGTGCCGGAGGGCGAGCGTCGCGGTGTCCCGCACCACCTGATCGACCTCCTGGAGATCCACGAGGTGGCGAGCGTCGCGGACTTCCAGCAGCTGGCGCGAGCCGCGATCGCCGACATCCAGGCGCGGGGCAAGGTGCCCGTTCTCGTCGGCGGCTCGGCCCTCTACACGCGGGCGGTGCTCGACCGCTTCGAGTTCCCCGGCACCGACGCCGCGCTGCGGGCGCGCCTCGAGGCCGAGCTCGAGGAGATGGGCTCCGGCGCGCTCCACGCACGTCTGGCCGGCCTCGACCCCGAGGCCGCGGCCGGCATCCTCGCCAGCAACGGGCGCCGCATCGTGCGGGCGCTGGAGGTCGTCGAGCTGACCGGGAGGCCCTTCTCCGCCTCCCTCCCGGTCCTCGAGTACGCCGTCCCCGGCGCGCTGCAGGTCGGCGTACGGATCGACCGTCCGACGCTCCTGCCCCGGATCGGACGACGCGTCGGGCTGATGTGGGAGCAGGGCCTGGTCGAGGAGGTGCGCGGTCTGATGGCCGACGGCCTCGCCGAGACGCGCACGGCGAGCCGGGCGATCGGCTACCCGGAGACGATGGCGTTCATCGACGGCGACCTCACCGAGGCGGAGGCGATGGAGCGGATCGTGGTCGCGACGCGGCGCTTCGCCCGGCGGCAGGACCAGTGGTTCCTCAAGGACCCCCGGGTGACCTGGCTCGACTGGGATGCGCCCGACCTGGTCGAGCGGGCGGTCGCGGTCGCCTCAGCCTGAGGGCAGGCCGGCCTTCCAGCCCGCGAAGCGCTGGTGGGCCCGAGGCCAGTCGAAGCCGAAGAGCGGGTCGGGGATCTGCCAGTCGGGGCCGTAGTTCACGGCGAGCAGCGCGGCCGGGTCGGCCGCGACCGGCACGGTGACCCCGCCGACCGCCACGTGCTCGAGCGGCAGCAGGGCGGACCCGGGCACCTCGCCACGACACCACGGCCAGACGTGCAGCCGGTCGTCGGCGGCGATCCAGGCGGGGAAGAGATCGATCGTCGGACCCTCGAGGTCGAGCTCCGCGCCCCGCTCGTGGTCCTGCACGCGCAGCAGGTCCGCGAGGTCGCTCCGCGCGGTCAGCCACGCCTTGGCCGCGGAGGCGTCGTCGGTGGCGTCGAGCAGCACCGCGATGTCGAGGTCGTCGTCGGTCGGCACGAAGCCGCCGTGGCGGACGATGCCGAGCAAGGTCCCGGAGGTGACGAACCAGGTGTAGCCGCGTCGTCCGAGCTCGTCGCCGACCTCGGCCAGGCGCTGCCACTGGTCGACCTCGAGGTCGTCCAGACGCGGGTTGTAGCCGTGGATCGTGACCGTCTCCCCGGCGAGCAGTGCGTCGACCTCCGCCTGCACGGCCGCGTACGCCGGTGGGTCGAGCTCGCTGCGGAGCGTGCGGAGCTGCTCGAGCACCTCGCGGGGCCGCTGGCGGTGGGCGACGTCGAGCAGCACGCGCTCCCGCAGCCAGGCCGCGTCGCGGTCGGCGAGGGGCATCGCCTCGAGCCGGGCGCGCTCGGCGTCGTACGCGCCGGGGACGGTCTGCATCCCGCAAGGATAGGGCGGTGCCGTGGCGCAGACGGCTGTCGGTGGCCGGTGCGACGCTGGTCGCATGGCGACGATCTACTACACCGGCGCGAGCCTCGACGGCTTCATCGCGACTCCCGACCACGACCTGTCGTGGCTGGTCACCCGCGCCCTCGACCCGGCCGGCCCGATGCACTACGAGGCCTTCGCGGCGGGCGTGGGAGCGCTGGTGATGGGCGCGTCGACGTACCAGTGGCTGCTCGACCACCTCGACGAGGTGGGCGGAGCCTGGCCCTACGAGCAGCCGACCTGGGTGCTCACGCACCGCGAGTTCGGCGAGCCGCCGGGGCGGGTCACCTTCACCGACGCCCCCGTCACGGAGGTGCACCGCGCGGCCCGCGAGGCCGCCGGTGAGGGCACGATCTGGCTGGTCGGCGGCGGCGACCTGGTCGGCCAGTTCTTCGACGCCCGGCTGCTCGACGAGGTGTGGGTCCAGCTCGCGCCCGTCACCCTCGGTGCCGGTCACCCGCTGCTACCGCGGCGCGTCGAGCTGGAGCTGCTCGAGGTGGCGCGCAACCGTGACTTCGCCTGCGTCCGCTACGCCGTGGCCACCGACGGCGGCGGGTGAGGCCCGCTGGTCCCACCGTGGGACCATGGGCCGGTGAGCGGCTACCGGTTCCTCAAGGGTCATGGCACGGAGAACGACTTCGTGCTGCTGCCCGACCACGACGGCTCGATCCACGGCGCGCTGGCGCCCGAGCGGGTCGTCGCCCTCTGCGACCGACGGGCCGGCATCGGCGCCGACGGGGTCGTCCGGGTGATCCGCACCGAGGCCCTCGCGGCGCACGAGCCGGCTGTCGCGGCACAGGACGCGGAGTGGTTCATGGACTACCGCAACGCCGACGGGTCCGTCGCCGAGATGTGCGGCAACGCGACCCGGGTCTACGCACGGCACCTCATCGAGGAGGGCCTCGTACCCGCCGACCAGCCGGTCCGCATCGCGACGCGCGCCGGCATCAAGACGGTCACGCGCGAGGGTGAGCGGTTCACGACCGACATGGGAACTCCTGCCCTCGGCCCCAGCTCGACGGTGACCGTCGGACACCAGGGCTGGCCCGCGACGAACGTCGACATGGGCAACCCGCACGCCGTGGCCTTCCTCGACGACCTCGCCGACGCGGGCCGGCTGCTCGAGGAGCCCGGCTACGACCACGAGGTCTACCCCCACGGCGTCAACATCGAGTTCGTCGAACGGGTCGCCGAGCGCCACGTCGCGATGCGGGTGCACGAGCGTGGGGCGGGGGAGACCCGCTCGTGCGGCACCGGTGCCTGCGCCGTGCTCGTCGCCACCGCGATCGCCGACGGCGTGCGCCCGACGGACGCCCCGGTGACCTACCGCGTCGATGTCCCGGGCGGCGAGCTCACGCTCACCTGGACCCCCGACGACCACGTGCTCCTCGCGGGTCCCGCGCTGATCGTCGCCGAGGGCACGTCGTCGCTCTGAGGCTGTGCCCGCGTCCACCGGTTGCCGCGGCCGCCGGCCCGAACCGGACAAATGACGTGAGGACGCCCACGTCGTACGTGTGAGGGCGGTCGCAGCCCCGCCCTGCTTGCTCGGGCTAGCGTCCTTGCTGCCCCGGATGACCGGGGTGGCTCGCCGTGACACGCCTAGTCCTGTCCGCGCGGTGAGGACAACCAGATCGCGGACGGGAGCGGAGGACCCAGGTTCTCCGGGGCAGCCAGCACCAGCGGCTGCTCCTCGGGGCGAAGCCGGCACCGGCGATGGGGCCGGCCGGACACCTTCAAGTCCGAGCCCGACAGCTAACTTCGCAGGCGCGTGGAGGAACTCCTATGCGTATGCGCATGCTCGCCGCTGCCCTCGTGTTCACCGCTGTGCCCGTCGCCGCGGGTGTCGCCACCGCCGCCCCGTCGGACGCCGCCACGCTCTCCCAGTGGGACCGACTCGCCCAGTGCGAGTCCGGTCAGCGCTGGCACATCGACACCGGCAACGGCTACTACGGCGGCCTCCAGATCTCGCGCTCCACCTGGAAGGCGTACGGCGGTCCGCGGCTGACCGGCAACTACTGGCCGAACAAGGCGACCCGCCTCGAGCAGATCAAGGTCGCCGAGCGGATCAAGAACGGCCAGGGCTGGGGTGCGTGGGGCAGCTGCTCGTACCGCGCCGGCCTGCGCTGACACCGCGCTGACGAAACCCGTTCGCCGTCGGCGGCGTCGGCGACCTACGCTTGAGGGCGTATGAGTAACGCAGACGCCTTCGACGCAACCCCTGAGGTCGACCTCTCCGACGCCCTCCTGGCCACCGAAGGCTGGGGAGACGACTACGAGTCGGGCTATGCAGACGACGACGGCCCGGCCTATGACCCCGCGGCCGACCGGTCGCTCCGTGACGCCGATCCCGAAGAGCTCTCGACCGGCGACATGGACCTCGCCGCGCGCCACCAGCTGCGCCGTGTCGCCGGCCTGCGCACCGAGCTCGAGGACATCACCGAGGTCGAGTACCGCCAGCTCCGGCTCGAGCGGGTCGTCCTCGTCGGCGTGTGGACCGAGGGCACCGAGCAGGACGCCGAGAACGCGATGGCCGAGCTCGCGCTGCTCGCCGAGACCGCCGGTGCCGAGGTCCTCGACAACGTCTACCAGCGGCGGCAGAAGCCGGACCCGGCGACGTACATCGGCCGCGGCAAGGTCGACGCGGTGCGCGAGATCGTCGACGTCACCGGTGCCGACACCGTGATCATGGACGGCGAGCTCGCGCCGTCGCAGCTCCGCAACCTCGAGGACAAGCTGAAGGTCAAGGTCGTCGACCGGACGGCGCTGATCCTCGACATCTTCGCCCAGCACGCGAAGTCGAAGGAGGGGCAGGCGCAGGTCGAGCTGGCCCAGCTGCAGTACATGAAGCAGCGCCTGCGTGGCTGGGGTGGCAACCTCTCCCGCCAGGCCGGTGGCCGGGTGGCCGGCGGTGCCGGTATCGGTGGCCGTGGCCCCGGTGAGACCAAGATCGAGTCGGACCGCCGCCGGATCAACGACAAGATCGCCAAGCTCCGCCGCGAGCTCAAGGAGATGACCGGCACCCGTGAGACCAAGCGGCTGAGCCGTCACCGCAACCAGGTGCCGAGTGTGGTCATCGCCGGCTACACCAACGCCGGCAAGTCCTCGCTGCTCAACCGGCTCACCGACGCCGGCGTCCTGGTCGAGAACGCGCTCTTCGCCACCCTCGACCCGACCACCCGGCGCACGACGACGGCGGACGGTCGCGAGTACACGATGAGCGACACGGTCGGGTTCGTGCGGCACCTGCCGCACCAGCTGGTCGAGGCGTTCCGCTCGACGCTGGAGGAGGTCGGTGAGGCCGACCTGATCCTGCACGTGGTCGACGGGTCCCACCCCGACCCCGAGCTGCAGATCGCGTCGGTGCGCGAGGTCTTCGCCGACATCGAGGGCGCCAGCGCGATCCCCGAGCTGATCGTCATCAACAAGGCCGATGCCGCCGACCCGCTGGTCATCGACCGCCTGCGTCGTCGCGAGCCGCACAGCGTCGTCGTGAGCGCGAAGACGGGGGAGGGCATCTCCGAGGCGCTCGCGCAGATCGAGGCGGAGCTGCCGCGGCCGGGCGTCGAGTTCGCGGTGCTGCTGCCCTACTCGCGTGGTGACCTCGTCGACCGGATCCACCGGGCCGGCGAGATCGCGACGCTCGAGCACACCGCCGACGGCACCCTGGTCACCGGCCGGGCCAACGAGGACCTCGCCGGCGAGCTGGCGGCGTACGCCGTCTGAGCGCCGCTCCAGTCGGTTTGCGGGCAGACCCGTCGGGTACGAGCCGGACATGACTGGACAGACAGCAACAGCGGACGTCGACATCAGCGCCTCGCCTGCGCAGGTCTGGCACGCGCTCACCGACCCGGAGCTCATCGCGCGCTACTTCTTCGGTGCGCGCGTGGACACCTCGTGGGAGCCGGGCAGCACGATCACCTGGAGCGGCGAGTACGACGGCAGGTCCTACCAGGACCACGGCACGGTGCTCACCTGCAAGCCCGAGCAGCTCCTCGAGATGACGCACTTCAGCCCGCTCTCCGGGCTCACGGACGAACCGCAGAACCATCACCGGCTGAGGTTCGAGCTCACCGAGGAGGGCACGACGACCCACGTGCACCTCGAGCAGGACAACAACCGCTCGGCCGACGAGGCCCAGGCGTCCCAGGAGAACTGGCGGACCGTGCTGGGCAACCTCAAGGAGCTCGTCGAGCGGGGCTGATGCCTTTCTTCCCCGTTCGCCTGCGGGGAGGGGACCACCGACCGCACCATTGTCCGCGTGAGCGGACTCGGGCCACGGGTGGGCGCCGTCGGGCCACGGCTGCGCATCGCCGTCGTGGTCGTCGTGCTGTCCGGCTTCCTCGTGGTCGCGGGGGCGGCGTGGTCGCACGGACACCGTGGCTTCTGCCAACGCGCCGCGGAGGCGCGCTCCACGCGTGCGGCGATCGTCACCGGCGCGGGGCAGCGTGTGCTCGTCATCGGTGACTCCTGGTCGGCCGGACGCGGGCTGGAGCACGTCGGCCGGTCCTGGCCGCGCTACCTGCCCGGACGGGTCCACGTCGACGGCTTCTCGGGGTCGGGCTTCTCGCGCGGCGCCTCGCCCTGCGCGGGCCGCGCGTACGCCGACCGGGTCGACCAGGCGCTGCTCCGCACGGGTGCGAAGCCCGACCTGGTGGTCCTCGAGGGCGGCCTCAACGAGTACGACCGTCCCGACGACGCCATCCGCTCCGGCGTACGACGGGTGCTCGCGCGCCTCGCCGACCGAGGGATCCCGATGCGCGATGTGGTGGTCGTCGGCCCGGTGGCTGCACCGGCGCGGGCTGGTGCGGTGCCGCGGGTCGACCGTGTGCTGTCCGAGGAGGCCGCGCGCGACCACGTCCGCTACCTCTCGGTGCTCGACCTCGAGCTGCCCTACCTGCCCGACCGTCTCCATCTCACGGAGCAGGGCCACGAGGAGTTCGGCAAGGCCGTCGCGGCGCTGCTGTGAGGGCGGGTGCCAGGAGGCGCCTGGAGGGGTTCGGCTGACCCGCCCCGCACGTCGGTGCGCGTGGTTATGCTCGCGGACATGCGGGGGAAGAACCTCTCCAACCTGTCGGTCGGCCTGCTCACGATCCTGGCGTCGCTGCTCGCCTTCGGCGCGGTCGTCGCCTGGCCGGTGATCGCCAGCCAGCCCGACAGCGGCGGCTCGGCGTACGACCCGGCCACGATCAGGGACTACAAGGTCGAGCTGACCGTCGATGGTCGCGGCACGTTGCACGCGGTGGAGACGCTGCAGGTGAGCATGCCCGACGGTCGCCACGGCATCTTCCGGTTCTGGGACGTCGGCGACGGCGTTGACCCGCACCGGCGCAACGTGCCACACGACATCGCGGTCACGCAGGACGGTGCTCCGGCGACCGTCGACCTGCAGTGGCAGCAGGGGCGGCGCTTCCGCGTCGCCCAGATCGGTGACGCCGGCACGACGCTCCGGCCCGGTCTCCACACCTGGGTGATCAGCTACGACGTCGACGACGTGCTGCGACCGCCCGGTGCCTTCACGGGCCAGGGCAGCTGGTCGGGCACCCCGCGCGGCTCGGAGCTCATCTGGGACGTCGTGCCGGGCGGCTGGCGGATGCCGATCAGCAAGGCGGAGGTCACGGTGAGCCTTCCCTCCGCCGCCCACGACGCGCGCTGCGACGTCGCGCTGGTGGCATGCGACGTGACGACCGACGGCAGCACCGTCCGCATGCAGGTCGGCCCCCTCCCGCCGGACACGGCGGTCACCCTGAGCACGCGGCTCGACACCAAGCCGTCCGCCGGGTCGACGCTGCCGTGGAGCCCCGGCTGGGACGTGGTGCTCGGCCGCAACCTGTGGGTGGCGATCGGCCTGGCCCTGCTCGGCCTCGTCGCGCTCGTCATCGGCCGCCTCGTGGAGCGGTCGACCCGCGAGTCCGACCCGGGCTTCCCGGTGCTCTTCGAGCCGCCGGCGGGGCTGGGCCCTGTCCAGACGGCGTACGTCGCCAACGAGCGCGTGCCCAAGGCGGCCCTCTCCGCGACCCTGCTTCACCTCGGGGAACGCGGTTTCGTGGAGCTCGAGCACCACGAGGACAACTCCTGGACCGTCGTCGGCAAGCGGCCCGAGAGCGACTGGTCCGAGCTCGACGAGATCTCCCGGACGGTGGGCCATGCACTGGGCGTCACCTCCGTCGGCGGCAGCTTCCACGTCGACCGTCACAAGGGAGCAGGCCAGGAGCTGGCCGGCCTGGTCTCCTCCCTGCCCGGGGCCGCGCGCCGGTGGGGCATCGAGTCCGGCAACCTCTCGATGGCCCGCAACGTGCCGTGGCTGCGCGTGGTCTTCGGCCTGGCTGTCCTGGTCACGCTGCTGGCCGGCTTCGTCGCGCCGTCGGCGTTCGGACTCATCGCGTGGCCGTCGGCTGCCTTCGTGATCGGCGCGGTCGGACTGGTCCGCGCCGAGACGACGACGTACCGGACGCGGGCGGGCCGGGACACGTGGTCGCGGGCCGGCGGCTTCCGGCGCATGCTGTCGACCGACAGCGCCGAGTCGCGCTTCGACTTCGCTGCGCGCAAGGACCTGTACACGGCGTTCGTGCCGTTCGCGGTCGCGTTCGGCTGCGCGGAGGCGTGGGCCCGCAAGTACGAGGCGGCGACAGGCACGGCTGCTCCGGTGCCGCTCTGGTACGGCGGCGGCTACGTCGGTGGCAACGGCGGCGGCTTCGGTTCGGGGAGCTTCGACAGCTTCGACAGCGCCGTGAGCTCCTCGATCAGCGCCTACCAGGCCAGCCAGGCCCGTTCGAGCGGCGGCGGTGGCGGTTTCGGTGGGGGCGGCTTCGGTGGCGGTGGTGGTGGCGGCGGCTCCTGGTGAGCCCCGCTGTGCCGGCACGTCACTGGTAGAACTGACTCACACCGATCCCAGGGGGACTCCATGATCATCGGCATCATCATCGCGGTCGTCGTCGTGCTGGCGCTGCTGGCCTTCTTCGTCACCGGCTTCAACAAGCTCCGCTCGCAGAACGTCGCGGTCGACGAGGCGCTGGGTGGCATCGACGTCCAGCTCACGCGTCGCGCCGACCTGATCCCCAACCTGGTCAACACGGTCAAGGGCTACGCCGCCCACGAGGCCGGCGTCCTCGAGGCGGTGACGGCTGCCCGGGCCGGGGTGCAGAAGGCGGCGCAGGGCGGCTCGGTCGCCGACAAGGCAGCTGCCGAGGGGGTCCTCAACCAGGCGCTCGGTCGCCTGATCGCCGTGGCCGAGTCGTACCCGGACCTCAAGGCCTCGGCCAACTTCCAGCAGCTGCAGGCCGAGCTCTCGGACACCGAGAACAAGCTCTCCTTCGCGCGGCAGTACTACAACGACGCCGCCGCCTCGCTCAACACCTCGATCGCGACGCTGCCCTGGGCCTTCTTCGCGGGTGTCACCGGCGTCTCGAAGCGCGACTTCTACCAGGCCCCCGCGGGCCAGGAGGCTCCGCCGACCGTCCAGTTCTGACCTGGTTGAAACCTGCAGCACCCGTGAGACGGGTACTAGCCCCAAGGGGCTATGGCCGTACTGGCTACCGCCGGGTAGGAATTGCAGTGCGTCTCGGGAGGCGGGGAGATCTCCGGTGACGCCCTGAGGGCGGGTCAGAGGGGCCCGCCCCCTATCGGGAGGGTTCACCATGTCTGCATTCACACGGCGTCTCGCCGTGGGGTCGCTGCTCGCGGTCACCGCCGCGACCTCGGCCGTCCAGCTGTCCTCGGGTGGCGCGTTCGCCGCCGGTGCCACCGGCGCCGCGGCACGCGCGGGATGTGCGGAGAAGGTCCTGGACCACGCGCAGCCCGCGGCCGCCGTGGCGCACGGCGACGCCGCCGCACTCCGCAAGGCCGCGGCGGCCAACCACATCCCCACGGCCCAGCTGAGCCGGGAGGCCCGGGACAGCCACCTGTGGCTCGACTCCTGCGGCATGCGCTACATGGTCGAGGAGAAGGCACCGGTGGCCGCGCAGGCAGCCGTGTCCTCGGCCACCGCGCCCCGGCCGCTCGCGGAGACGTTCGATCTCGCGTCGAAGCCCGGGTCCAACCGCACGATCTACCTCGACTTCACCGGCGACACCGTCTCCAACACCGCGTGGAACCAGAAGTACGGCGCGGACATCGTCGCCGAGCCCTATTCGATCGACGCGACGGCCGACACCAGCTTCTCCGATGCCGAGCTCACCCAGATCCAGCGGGTCTGGCAGACGGTGGCCGAGGACTACGCGCCGTTCGACGTCAACGTCACCACCCACGACCCCGGTGCAGCGGCCATCGACCGCACCGACTCCGCCGACCAGGTGTTCGGCACCCGGGCACTGATCACCAAGGGCGGCCCGGTGTACGACGGCTGCGGCTGTGGCGGCGTCGCGTACATCAACGTCTTCACGACCGCGGGTGCCAACCACGGCTACTACCAGCCCGCCTGGGTCTTCACCAACGGCGTCGGCACGGACGGCAAGACCGTCGGCGAGGCCGTCTCGCACGAGGTCGGGCACAACTTCGGCCTGAGCCACGACGGCACCTCGACGCAGGGCTACTACGCCGGCGCGAACCCGTGGGCCCCGATCATGGGCGTCGGCTACTACCAGCCGGTGACCCAGTGGTCGAAGGGCGAGTACACCGACGCCAACCAGCAGCAGGACGACCTCGCGATCATCGCCGGAGGTGCGCCGCTGCGCGCGGACGACCACGGCAACACCACGGCCACGGCGACCGCGCTCGCCTCGGGCACTCCGGTCAACGGCGTCATCACCACGCGCGACGACGTCGACGACTTCACGGTCACCGGCTCGGGCAGCACGACGGTCACGGTGACGCCTGCCGACGGCGTGCCGGACCTGGACGTGAAGCTGACCATCCGGGACGCGGCCGGTGCCGTCGTCGCGACGGTGAACCCCACGGCCGCGCGGGTCTCCACCGCCCAGGCCAGCGGTCTCGACGCGACCTGGACCGGCAACCTGCCGGCGGGAGGAGCGACGTACACCGCCGAGGTCGACGGCGTCGGCACCGGCGACCCGCTGGTGGGGGGTCAGTACAGCGACTACGCCTCTCTCGGCAACTACCAGATCAGTGCCACGACGTCGGTGACGCCGCCGCCGGCCAACACCGTGACGGTCACCGACCCGGGCGCCCAGGCTGCCACCGTCGGCAGCCCGTCGTCGCTCCAGCTCCGGGCCACCGACTCCGCCGCCGCTGAGACGCTGACCTGGTCCGCCACCGGCCTGCCCGCGGGCCTCTCGCTCAACGCAGCCACCGGCCTGGTCAGCGGCACGCCGACCGCCGCCGGCGCCGTGAGCACCACCGTCACGGCGAAGGACTCCACCGGTGCCGCCGGCTCCGCCACCTTCACCTGGAACGTCGCGCCCGCGCCGACCCCGTGCACCGGCCAGAAGCTCGGCAACCCCGGCTTCGAGACCGGCAGCGCGGCCCCGTGGACGGCCAGCACGGGCGTCATCACGGCGAGCACCACCAAGCCGGCGCACACCGGGGCGTGGGACGCGTGGCTCGGCGGCAACGGCCGGACCTCGACGGAGACGCTGTCGCAGCAGGTCACGATCCCGGCCGGCTGCAAGGCGACGCTGAAGTTCTGGCTCTCCATCGACAGTGCCGAGAGCACCTGGGCGACCTACGACAAGCTCGCGGTGAAGGTCGGCTCGACGACGCTGGCGACGTACTCCAACCGCAACAAGGGCGGCGGCTACGTCGAGCGCAGCTTCGACCTCTCGGCGTACGCCGGGCAGACGGTGACGCTCTCCTTCAACGAGTCGGAGGACTTCTCGCTGCAGACGTCGTTCGTCGTGGACGACACCTCGCTGACGCTCTCCTGAACGACGGCGGCGGCTGCTGGGGTGGTCAACCCCAGCAGCCGCTGTCGCGTCCACCGCCGCTGCGGGCCACGTGCCCCAGAGGTGACGCGCCGTGCTGGCGCGTCGTCCGTCCGGAGGACGAGCGTGGTCGGGTCCAGACCCGTCGCCTCCCAGGAGTTGCCATGTTCCTGATCCGTTGTGCCGGCCTCGCGGCCGGTGCCCTCGCGTCGGTCGCCCTGGCAGCCGGACCGGCTGCCGCCCACGACTGCATCCAGACCCAGAAGGACCCGACCAGCGGTGGCGTGGTCGGCACGTACTACATCGCCACGGACACGTTCGTGCCGAGCGCCCAGTTCCCGCACGGCGGCTTCGTCGCCGTGGTCTTCCCGGACGGCACGACGATCACGTCGTTCAACAACGCACCGGCGATGCAGGGCTACGTCGTACCCGGTGCGAAGGGCTGCGACGGCAAGGGACTCGACAGCGGCGAGGCCTGCTTCGGCGAGTAGCGGGGACGAGGGAAGGGCGCGCCCTCCACGCGGAGCGCGCCCGGTGAGGGCGGGCGACTGCATGTCGGTGCCGACCCGTAGGCTTCTCCGGTGCCTGACGCTCCCGCTTCCCGAGTCCGCGAGGTCCTCGCCGAGGCCGTGAGCGCGCTCGGCGGTGCCGAGCGCCCGGGGCAGGTCGCCATGGCCGAGGCCGTCTCGGAGGCGCTCGAGTCCCAGACGCACCTGCTCGTCCAGGCCGGCACCGGCACCGGCAAGTCACTCGGCTACCTGGTGCCCTCACTGCTCCACCGCGACCGGGTGGTCATCGCGACCGCGACGCTGGCGCTGCAGCACCAGCTGGTCGAGCGCGACCTCCCGCGCCTCATGGACGCGATCGGCCACCACCGCGACATCGACACCTCCTACGCCGTGCTCAAGGGCCGCTCCAACTACGCCTGCCTGCACCGGATCCGTGAGGGCGTGCCGGACGACCAGGGCGTGCTCGTCGAGGCCCCCGTCGGGTCGCTGGGGGAGCAGGTCATCGAGCTGCGCGAGTGGGCCGAGGACGAGGCCAAGCGCGGCCTCTCCGGTGAACGCGACAACGCGCCGCGCCACACCGAGCGGGTCTGGCGGCAGGTCAGCGTCAGTGCGCGCGAGTGCCTGGGCAAGGCCAGGTGCGCCTTCGGCGAGGAGTGCTTCGCCGAGCGCGCCAAGGAGAAGGCCGCCTCGTCGCAGCTGGTGGTCACCAACCACAGCCTGCTCGCGATCGACGCCATCGAGGGCATCCCGATGATCCCGGAGTACGACGCGGTGGTGATCGACGAGGCGCACGAGCTCGTTGCGCGGGTGACCCAGGCAGCGTCCTCGGAACTGGCGCCGGGCGATGTCGAGCGGGCCGGCCGGCGTGCTGCACGCCAGGTCGACGGGCGCGAGGCGGACGAGCTCCTCGATGCTGCCGACGCCCTCGCGGACGCGATCTCCGAGCTCGCTCCCGGTCGCATCGAGCGGATGCCGGTCGAGCTGGCTGATGCGCTGGCGCTGGTGCGCGACGCGGCGCGCGCGTGTGTCTCGGCGTTCCCGAAGGAGAAGGCGGGCGACGACGCCGATGCCGCCAGGACGCAGGCGAAGGCGATGGTCGGCGACGTCCTCGCCGTGGCCGAGCGGATGGCGGCCGACCTCGAGTCGGACGTGCTCTGGCGCAACGACCGGCTCCCGCAGCACGGAGGCCCGCAGCTCTGCCTGGCGCCGTTGCAGGTCTGGGGCCAGATCCGCGACAAGCTGCTGGCGGACAAGACCGTGGTCTTCACCTCCGCGACGCTGATGCTGGGCGGCGACTTCGGCGTGGTCGCGTCCTCCCTCGGCCTCAAGCCGACCGAGCGGGTGGCCGACGGCGCGGAGGCGCCGCCTCGCGGTGACGGAGTCCAGCCCTGGCGCGGCTTCGACGTCGGCTCGCCGTTCGACTACGGCAAGCAGGGCATCCTGTACGTCGCCAGGCACCTGCCGCAGCCGGGCCGTGACGGCCTGGTGCCCGCGGTCCTCGACGAGATCGTGGAGCTGATCGATGCCGCCGACGGGCGCACGCTGGGGCTCTTCTCCTCCAAGCGGGCGGCCGATGCCGCAGCGGAGGAGGTGCGCACGCGGCTGCCTCACCTGACCACCCTCGCCCAGGGTGATGCCCAGCTCCCGGAGCTCGCCAAGCAGTTCGTCGAGGACCCCCACACCGTGCTCTTCGGCACCTTGTCGCTGTGGCAGGGACTCGACGTCCCGGGCGACACGTGCACGCTGGTGCTGATCGACCGGATCCCGTTCCCGCGCCCCGACGACCCACTGATGTCGGCGCGGCAGAAGGCTGCCGACAAGGCGGGTGTCAACGGCTTCATGTCGGTGGCGGCGACCCATGCCGCGCTGCTGATGGCGCAGGGTGCCGGTCGCCTGATCCGCACCTCGAGCGACCGGGGCGTCGTCGCGGTCCTGGACCCGCGGCTGGCCACGGCACGCTACGGCGGCTTCCTGCGGGCGTCCCTTCCGCCCATGTGGCCCACCGTGGACCCGCAGATGGTCCGCGGCGCCCTGAAGCGCCTCGCCGGCCGCTGACCCTGCCCGCCGAGACGGGGCCCGTGCCGCGCCGAGACGGGGCCCGTGCCGCGCCGAGACGGGGCTTGTGCCGCGCCGAGACGGGGCCCGTGCCCGGCACGAGCCTCGTCTCGGCGCGCTCAGTCGCGCTCGGTCGCGCTCAGTCGATGTTGCCGAGGATCGGCTGCGACTCGAGGATGCCGTCTTCCTGCGGCGCCGCGCCCTCGGTGAAGACCCGGCGTACCTGCGTGGCGCGGAAGTCGGCGTGCGCCGCCGCGGGCGGCTCGAAGCCGTACGCCGCCTGGGCCTCGCGGGGCGTCATCGTGCGGGCCTCGAGCGGTTCGATCCTGCGCAGGACCGGTCCGGCGATCGGCAGCGTCATGGGGGAGAGGATCCGCAGCAGCAGGAGCTGCACCGCCGTGTTGAGGCTGACCGCCCAGAACATCACGCAGAGGAGTGGCCGCACGGCCGCGTCGGCGTACCTGTTGACGGGGAGGTCGACGACCTCGCGCATCCACACGGGCATGGTCGCCAGCGTGCCGCGGCGCAGCAGACGGGTGACGACGAAGGTGAGGGGCCACAGCAGCCGCGACATCGGGGGCAGCATCACCTCCGCCTGGAGGAGGTGGCGCATCGCGTCGCGCGCGTACTCCGAGCCGATCAGCTGCGGGCGCATCGCCTCGAAGTACGCCCGGACCTCGTCGCGGCTGCGCGGCACCTGGTCGGGGTCGCAGGTCTGCAGCTCGGCCGCCCGCGCGCACTCGGCCCAGTACTGAGCCTCGTCGGCTGCCGAGAGCCGCCCCGGCCCGTAGCGCTCGTACGCCGCGAGGATCGAGTGCCAGGCCGTCACCAGGATCCAGAGCTGGGAGTCTGGGTCGTTGGCGTCGTAGCGGGTGTCGGTGACCGGGTCGATGCCGATCCCCTTGGCGTGGATCCGCACCAGGACGTCGGCGGCCTTGGTCGTCGACCGGGTGTCGCCGAACGCGACCATCGCGAAGTAGCGCAGTGTCCGGTCGTAGCGGGTGCGGGGCCGGTCGTAGATGCCGTGGGTCTTCGTGACCGCGGCGACCAGGTGCGGGTCGAGCTCCTCGATGACGACGGCGCGCTGGAAGCCGATCGTGAGGCTGGTCGGGTAGCTCCACACCTTCCAGGTGACGGAGCCGGGCCCGTAGAAGCCGTGGTCCGCCGCCGGTGCGAGCTCCGGCGCGGCGAAGACCTCGGGGAAGTCTCGGTCAGTCACCCGCAGGAGTAAGCCGGCCACGGTGACGCCCGCGAGGAGCGCGAGCCATGCCGCGCCCACGAGCAGGCTGTTCCTGTCGCTCGTCAGGTCGTCGCGGAACACGACGGTGGCGCCGGCGACCAGGACGACGTACGTGCCGAGGGCGAGGAGGGCACCGCCGAGATCGCGCGGGGCCGCACGCCACATCGCGTGGACGATGCCGACGGCGATCGCCAGCTGGATCGACGCCATCGCGCGTACGTCGAGCGGGCTGGCCTCGAACGGGAGCTAGGTGACCGTGCGCGCAGGGTCGACCAGGCTGGCGAGCGCCAGCCCGAGCAGCGGTGCTGCCGTGACCGTGCCGCCGACGCGCAGCAGCCAGGAGGGTCCGCGTGGTGGCAGGCCGGCCCTGCGCACCGTGCGGATGCAGCGCACGAGCACGACGGGCAGGACGACCATCGCGGGCACCCAGCCCAGCGTGATGGTGCGGCTGATGGTCAGCGGGCCGAGGGGATCCATCCGGCCGAGCTCCCGCAGGTGCAGTGCGGTGGTCACCGCCAGTCCGACAAGGCCGGCGAGCACGACGACGGAGGTGAGGTCGACGGCCCGGCGGCCGGCCGAGCGGCCCGCCACCGCGAGCACGGCGGCGGCGAGGAACCCCGCGGCCGTGACGGCGGCTGCGAGCGGAGAGGTAGGTGCCCACACGAAGACCGTGGGAGACCACGCGCCGAACATCAGCAGCACCGCCATCGGCAGTGCCAGCAGCCCCAGTCCCTCGTGGATGGCGTGGGTCAGCTCCGCCGGATCCGGTTCGGGCGCATGCCACTCGGCCGGGGTGCCGGGGGAGGTGTGCTGGTCGACCATGGCGCCGACTCTACGCCGGTTCGCGACGCATTGCTACCATTAGGTAGTAATAGTCATCGGTTGTGGAGGCTGAAGTGGTGCCGGTCCTTCAGCGTGTGCCAGTCGCCACCCCACTCCCACCCGATCCGGGCGAACGCGGCGATCGCCCCAGGCGTCAGCATCCCCGGCCGGAGCGGGTCCCGGTCGACGTAGGAGCCGGCCAGCTCGGGCAGGACGAGGTCGCCCTTCGTGTAGGGGTTCTGGAAGGGGTTCACGTCCACGGCCAGGCCGTAGGCGTGCTCACTGAACCGGCTCGACCCGACCGCCGGACGGCAGACGAAGGCACTGGTGTCGTTGCCGTCGCCGTACGGCGGGGCGTCGAGCTCGGCCCGCGTGGTCACCCGCATCTCCTCGAGCGGGAAGCGCTGCCGCCACAGCTCCCGGAACACCGATGCCACCGGCGCCGCCACCGACCGGTTGAGCAGGAGCTCCCCGGTGTGGCGGGCGCCGTCGAAGCCCCGGAAGGTCAGGCGGACCCAGGCCAGGTCCTCCTTGCCGACGGGGCACCCGGGCTGCCACGTCGAGCGGGCGATGACGTCGGCCGGCGCGGGCGCGACGATGCGCGCGGCGAAGCCGGAGCCGGGCAGCTCGGCCACGGTGTCGGGCAGCGTGAAGCGTCGCTCGCGCAGCTCCTTCGGTGTCGTCCGGACCATGCCGTAGCCGTCGGCGCGGAGGGGGAGGGGGCGGGTGCCGAGCCAGGTGGGCGGCACGGTGCCGGGCAGGGGCGCGTTGATGGATGACGCCGCAGCCGCCGCCGACGAGGCGAGGGCGTCGAGGTCGGAGCTGGCCGAGGCCGTCGAGCTGGGCGTCGACGCGTGCGTGGTGAGGCCAGGGGTGGCGTCGTCGCGTGGTGCACATGCCACTGCCCCCGCCAGGACCGAGGTCGCGACGAGGGCAGTGAGGAAGCGTCGGGGCGTCACGGCCCCAGCGTGTCAGACGCGGCGCAGGACCGCGGTGACGATGCCGAGGATCGACGCGTGCGTGCCGTCGATCGGGTCGTAGGCGTCGTTGTGCGGCATCAGCCAGACCTGGCCGTCCTTCTTCTTGAAGGTCTTGACCGTGGCCTCGCCGTCGAGGAGCGCGGCGACCATGTCGCCGTTGGTGGCGGTGGGCTGCTGGCGGATCACGACGTAGTCGCCGGAGCAGATGGCGGCGTCGATCATCGAGTCACCGGAGACCTCGAGCAGGAAGAGCGTGCCGTCGCCGACCAGGCTCTTCGGCAGCGGGAACACGTCCTCCACGCGCTCCTCCGCCAGGATCGGGCCGCCGGCGGCGATGCGCCCCACGACCGGCACGTAGGTCGCGGCCGGCACCGAGTCGCCGATGCCGGTCTCGTCGTAGGAGACCTCCTCGGCCGCGCCGATCGAACGCCGGGCAGCGAGCACCTCGGGCAGGAAGACCTCGATGGCACGCGGCCGGTTGGGGTCGCGCTTGAGGAACCCCTTCTGCTCCAGCACCTTGAGCTGGTGTGACACCGAGCTGGATGACGTCAGGCCGACCGCGTCGCCGATCTCGCGCATCGAGGGCGGGTAGCCGCGCGCCTCGAGGGCGTCGCGGATGACGTTGAGGATGCGCTGCTGCCGCGGCGTCAGGCCGGTCGCGTCAGCAGGACCGTCGGGGAGCTCGGTGACCTTGCGAGGAGGAGTCGCCATCGTCTGCGCCTTACGTCGTGGAGGGCTGGTCGGTATGGGTCCAACGTAGTCGTGATCACGCACGGCTTCAAACATGTGTTCGAACCGCGTGTCGCCCCGACGTGGGCTGAAATGTGAGGCGGGGCGGGTGCTGCCTTCCCTTGCAGCGCCCGCCCCGCGTCTTCCCCATCCCGCGCGCCGGGGTCGAGGCGACGCGCGGGAACCTGGGCGGCCACCCACCAGTGGTGGCCGCAGTCTGTGTCAGTCGACCGGGATGTAGAGCTCCTGGCCGGCGTAGAGCATCGCGCCATCGAGGGCGTTGAGCTTCTCGATGGCGTCGACGGTGGCGCGGACGTCGCCGTCGCTGTGCGCCGACGCGATGTCCCAGAGGGTCTGCCCCGGGGCCACGACGATGCGCTCGGTCGCGGTCGGCGAGCCGCCCGCGTCGGTCGAGGCGCTCGAGCCGCCCATGATCACGAAGGCGAGCGCGAAGACGACGAGCACGGCGCCCATGAAGACGACGAGGCGGCCACGGCGGGTCAGCCGGAGCTGGCCTGCGGGTGCCGGCCCGGTGCGGGCGGGACGGATCTCGAACGTGGGGGCGAAGCTGATCGTGCTCATCGGGGACCTCCGGGGAAGAGTCGGTCGGGGTGACGAGCGAATGTCTAGTCAGGGCCCCCGACACAACCGGGGGAACGGCTCCGGTCGGGAGATCGATCAGACGTTCGATCGAACACGTGATCGAAGTTAGATCATGTGTTCGAATGACGCAAGGCTCTGTTCGAAAAAAGATTCGAGGCCTGCGTCACGTGCTCGGCGCGGCCGGCCGGTCGGATCAGCGCGCGGCGCGACGTCCGCCGGCGGGCCGCGCAGGGGCGTCGGGGGAGCCGGCGGGTGGGGCGAGGATGCCCAGCACCGTCAGCAGCCGGACGCCGAGCATGAGGCCGGCGAAGAGACAGGAGGCCGCGCCGATGCAGGCGAGCAGCAGGAAGAACCACGCGGCGCCGTTGCCGCCGCGAGCGGTCGCGCCGAAGTCGATGGCGGCCCACACGAGGTAGCCCCAGGCGACGACGCACAGGGTGACGGCCACGGCGTACTTCGCGACGCGCGTGTCGAGCGAGCGGCGGGGGCGAGCCCGGCGGGAAGCCTTGCGGCTGCCTGCGTGCTTCGACCCGTTCGTCACGCGGGGATTCTGTCACGGCAGGGCGTTCCGCATGACCAACAATCGACGACACGCCCGACACGCCGAGCTGCGATTTCGGCGCCGGAAACCGGCTCTTCCGTGCTGACCTGCGCTTTTGCGACCTGGACCACATCCGACACGCCGATCGCGTCGCCCGTGGCGACGAGGCGGCTTGCGGCGCTGGTGGTCGCGACGTACGGTTACCACTACATCTAGTAGTTACACCGTTGTGGTTCTCCACATGTAGTCAACAGGTGTGACCGGCGCCATCAACAGCCAGGGCGCCTTTATCCACAGCAATCCACAGGCGCCAGGCGCGAAGACGACGGACGAGGGGAGCCGAGCGATGCACTGTCCACACTGCCGCAACACCGACACCCGCGTGCTCGACTCCCGAGTCGCTGACGACGGCGCCGCGATCCGCCGCCGCCGGGTCTGCCCCGCCTGCGACCGCCGCTTCTCGACGGTCGAGCAGATGCAGCTCATGGTCAGCAAGCGCTCCGGCGCGACCGAGCCGTTCAACCGCGACAAGGCGATCAGCGGTGTCCGGAAGGCCTGCAAGGGCCGTCCGGTCACCGAGGACCAGCTCGCCCGCCTGGGCCACGACGTCGAGGACGCGCTGCGCTGCAGCGGCCAGGCGGAGTTCCCGGCGCACGAGGTCGGCCTCGCGATCCTGGGCCCGCTACGGGCGCTCGACGAGGTGGCCTACCTCCGGTTCGCGAGCGTCTACCGCGCGTTCGAGTCCGCCGAGGACTTCGCCAAGGAGATCGACGCCCTCCGTCTGGAGAGGGCGGCCGCTGATCCGGCGTTCGAGAAGGACCTCACCCCGAGCGGGTGACACAGACCGGCCCGGCATCGAGTGGGGAAGCTTGTTGCCGGGCCTCCAGACGACGCAGCACCAGCACCACCAGCAGCACCAGCACCACCAGCAGTACGCAGCAGCACCAGCAGTACGCAGCAGCAGCCAAGAAGCATCACGCCGGCAGATCATGGGAAATGGAGAGACGATGACCGAGACGGTTTCCGCCGCACAGCAGGCAACCGGGAAGGGCCTGAAGATGGAGCGCGTCTTCAGCACCGAGGGTGTGCACCCCTACGACGCGATCAACTGGGAGCGTCGCGACGTCGTCCAGACCAACTGGAAGACCGGCGAGACCGTGTTCGAGCAGCGTGGCGTGGAGTTCCCGGACTTCTGGTCCGTCAACGCCTCGACGATCGTCACCACGAAGTACTTCCGCGGTGCCGTCGGCGCCGACAACCGCGAGCAGAGCCTCAAGCAGCTCATCGACCGCGTCGTCAGCAAGTACGTCGCCGCCGGCCGCGACTTCCACTACTTCGCCTCCGAGGCCGACGTGAAGGTCTTCGAGGAGGAGCTGACCTGGCTGCTGGTCAACCAGTACTTCTCCTTCAACTCCCCGGTCTGGTTCAACGTCGGCACGACCGCTCCGCAGCAGGTCTCCGCGTGCTTCATCCTCTCCGTTGACGACTCGATGGACTCGATCCTCAACTGGTACAAGGAGGAGGGCTTCATCTTCAAGGGCGGCTCCGGCGCCGGCCTCAACCTCTCCCGCATCCGCTCCTCCAAGGAGCTGCTGAAGTCCGGCGGCACCGCCTCCGGCCCGGTCTCCTTCATGCGTGGCGCCGACGCGTCTGCCGGCACCATCAAGTCGGGCGGCGCCACGCGTCGTGCGGCCAAGATGGTCGTCCTCGACGTCGACCACCCGGACATCGAGGAGTTCGTCGAGACGAAGTGGCGCGAGGAGGACAAGATCCGCGCGCTGCGCGACGCCGGCTTCGACATGGACCTCGGCGGCAAGGACATCACCTCGGTCCAGTACCAGAACGCCAACAACTCGGTCCGCGTGTCCGACGAGTTCATGCGCGCCGTGGAGGAGGGCAAGGAGTTCGGTCTCCGCTCGCGCTCCACCGGCGAGGTCATCGAGACCGTCGACGCCCGCGCCCTGTGGCGCAAGATCGCCGAGGCCGCGTGGGCCTGTGCCGACCCGGGCATCCAGTACGACGACACGATCAACGACTGGCACACCAACCCCGAGACCGGCCGCATCACCGCGTCCAACCCGTGCTCGGAGTACATGTCGCTCGACAACTCCTCGTGCAACCTGGCGTCGCTCAACCTGCTGAAGTTCCTCAAGGACGACGACACCTTCGACGGCGAGCGCTTCGCGAAGGCCGTCGAGGTGATCATCACCGCGATGGACATCTCCATCTGCTTCGCCGACTTCCCGACCGAGGCGATCGGCAAGACCACGGTCGACTACCGCCAGCTCGGCATCGGCTACGCCAACCTCGGCGCGCTGCTCATGGCGATGGGCCTCGGCTACGACTCCGAGGGCGGTCGCTCCATGGCGGCGACGATCACGTCGCTCATGACCGGCACGTCGTACCGCCGCTCGGCGGAGCTCGCTGCGATCGTCGGCCCGTACAACGGCTACGCCCGCAACGCCGAGGCGCACCAGCGCGTCATGCGCAAGCACCAGGCGGCCAACGACCAGGTCCGCACGCTGCACATCGCCGACGCCGAGGTCCACAAGCTCGCGACGGCCGAGTGGCAGAAGGTCGTCGACCTGGGCAAGACCAACGGCTTCCGCAACGCGCAGGCCTCGGTGCTCGCGCCGACCGGCACCATCGGCTTCATGATGGACTGCGACACGACCGGCATCGAGCCGGACTTCTCGCTGGTCAAGTTCAAGAAGCTCGTCGGCGGCGGCTCGCTCCAGATCGTCAACCAGACGATCCCGCGGGCGCTGAAGAAGCTCGGCTACAACGAGGAGACCGTCGAGGCGATCGTCGAGTACATCGCCGAGCACGGCCACGTCATCGACGCCCCGGGCCTCAAGACCGAGCACTACGAGGTGTTCGACACCGCGATGGGTGCCCGCGCCCTGAAGCCGATGGGCCACGTGAGGATGATGGCGGCCTGCCAGCCGTTCCTCTCCGGCGCGATCTCGAAGACGGTCAACCTGCCGGAGTCGGCGACCGTCGAGGAGATCGAGGACGTCTACATGGAGTCCTGGAAGCTCGGCCTCAAGGCGACCGCCGTCTACCGCGACAACTGCAAGGTCGGCCAGCCGCTGGCCGACGGTGGCGGCAAGGCCAAGAAGGACGCCGCCGACAAGGCTGCGGCTGACGCCGACGCCCAGGTCGTCGAGAAGGTCGTGGAGAAGGTCGTCTACGCCCCGACCCGCAAGCGCCTCCCGAAGTCGCGCGTCTCGCGAACCACGTCGTTCACCGTCGGTGGTGCCGAGGGCTACATGACCTCGGGTGCCCACGAGGACGGCTCGCTCGGCGAGGTCTTCCTCAAGCTCGGCAAGCAGGGCTCGACCCTGGCCGGTGTCATGGACGCCTTCTCGATCGCCACCTCGATCGGCCTGCAGTACGGCGTGCCGCTCGAGACCTACGTCGCGAAGTTCACCAACCTCCGCTTCGAGCCGGCCGGCCTGACCGACGACGCCGACGTCCGCATGGCGCAGTCGATCATGGACTACATCTTCCGCCGCCTGGCCCTGGACTACCTCGACTTCGACGCCCGCTCCGCCCTGGGCATCTACTCGGCCGAGGAGCGCCAGCGCCACCTCGAGACCGGCTCCTACGAGCCGCTCGAGATCTCCGAGGCGGACTCCCTCAAGACCGTCGAGCAGCCGGCCATCGCCGACCGCCCCGCCGTCGTCGAGAAGGAGACCGTGGTCGAGGCTGAGGTCGTCGAGCCCGCTGCTCCGGAGCGCGCTGCGAAGACCTCCGCCGAGCTGCTGGAGATCATCACCGGCACCGCCGTCGACTCGCCGCTCTGCTTCACGTGTGGCACGAAGATGCGCCCCGCTGGCTCGTGCTACGTCTGCGAGGGTTGCGGCAGCACCTCCGGCTGCAGCTGACGTACGTCGAGGCGCGCGGTGCTCCTGTGAGGGAGCGCCGCGCGCCTCCGCGCATTGTCGGTCCGATGCCGTTCCACACCTTCGGCGACATCCAGACGGCGGCGGAGTACATCGTCTACGCGATCCGCACGATGTACGCGCAGACCGGTCGCAAGGTGACGATCCTCGGCCACTCGCAGGGCGGGATGAGCGGTCGCTGGGCGCTGCGGTTCTGGCCCGACGTGCGCACCAAGGTGGCAGAGGTCATCGGCATGGCGCCGTCCAACCACGGCACCAGGGCGCTGCCCGTCTGCGGCGTCGCCAGCCTCACCACGTGTACGCCGGCGGTGTTGCAGCAGCAGGCCGACTCGACGTTCATCAAGGCGCTCAACTCGGGCGCGGAGACCTTCGCGGGCATCGACTACACGAACATCTACACCCGGCTCGACGAGGTCGTGATGCCCTACGCGTCGGGCGGCCTGACCACCGGCGCCGGACGCATCGCCAACATCGAGGTGCACTCGGTCTGCGCGGGCGACCCCTACGAGCACGTCATGATGGGCACGGTGTCGCCCGCCGTCTACGGCATCGTCATGGACGCGCTCGACCACAGCGGACCGGCCGTCGCGACCCGCGTCGACAGGAGCGTGTGCAAGCGGCTCTACATGCCGGGCATCAACCCGCTGGACGTGGTGTCGTTCGCGCCGCTGCTCACCGGCATCCCGTCGCTGGTCACCACGCCGGTGCCGCTGATGACGCTCTCGGGTGCGCCGATGCTGAAGGCGGAGCCGAAGCTCCGCTGCTACGCGTACGCCGCAGGCTGCTGACGCCTACGCGCCCGGCGGAGGCGTCAGCTCGTCCAGCAGCGTGCTGATCCGCTCACCCGAACGCCGGGCGCCGGTCACCAGCTCCTCCAGCGACGCGTCCTCGGCGAGGGCGGGCTCGGACTCGAGCAGCTCGACGTTGGCCAGCAGGGCGCTCAGCGGGTTGCGCAGGTCGTGGTTGACCTGGGTGACGAACGACGTCAGCCGCGCGCGGGTGCGGGCCAGCTCCCGTGCCTGGGCGCGGAGCTCGAGCAGGTCGACGACCCGGTCGGCCAGCACCGCGAGCATCTCGGGGGAGGCGAGCTCCTCGTGGGGCACGTCGTCGAAGGCGCAGAGCCGGCCGATGTGGACACCGCGCAGAGTGACGAGCGGCGCCGAGGCGTAGAACCGCACCTCGCCGATCTCGCCGGTGACGAAGGGGTTGGCGGCGAAGCGCTCGTCGCTGCGGGCATCGGGCACGACGACCGGCGCCGGCTCCGCGAGCACGGCCGCGCACATCGAGTCGGAGCGGGAACAGATCGCGGGGTCGAACCCGTGGGCGGCGACCTGGTGCTGCTCGTCGGCGCTGATCAGGTTGATCGCGACCTTGGGCACGCCGAGCACGCGGGCCGCGAGGGCCACGAGCTCCTGGAGGTCCTCGCCGGTGGGGGAGAGCGCGTCGAGCCGGTCGAGCTCGGCGACACGCTCCGCGTCGGAGGACGCGGCCATCACGAGTTCCCGTCGAGCCGGAAGCCCACGCCGCGCACGGTCGTGATCAGGCCCGGGAGGCCCGCGTCGTCGAGCTTCTGCCGCAGGCGCGCCATGGTCACGTCGAGGGTCTTGGTGGAGCCGAACCAGTTCTCGTCCCACACCGCGTCCATCACGGCCTCGCGGGTCACGACGGTGCCGCGGCGCTCGCAGAGGTGGGCGAGGAGGTCGAACTCCTTCCCGGTCAGGACCAGCTCGCGGTCGCGGACCCAGGTGCGGCGGGCCTCGCGGTCGACGCGGAGTCCTTCGGGGCTCACGGGAGCGGCAGGAGCCGGAGCAGCCGTCCTCGCCGTACGCCGGAGGACCGCGCGGGTGCGCGCATGGAGCTCGGCGAGCCCGAAGGGCTTGGCGAGGTAGTCGTCGGCGCCGACGTCGAGGCCGTCCACGCGGTCGAGCTCGGAGGAGCGGGCGGTCAGCATGAGCACACCGCCGTCGTAGCCGCTGGAGCGCAGCAGCCGGCAGACCTCGAGGCCGTCCATGTCGGGCAGGCCGAGGTCGAGGAGGACCAGGTCGATGTCACCGTCGGCAACTCGCGACAGCCCCTCGGCTCCGGAGGCCACACGCTCGACCGCGTGCCCCTCCCGGGCCAGTGCACGCAGGAGCGGACCGGCGACGTCGTCGTCGTCCTCCATCACGAGCAGGCGGGCTGGCATGGGCAGAAGCATAGGGAGCACACGGTCCCGACGGGTCAGAAGTCACGGTCCACCGTTCCCGTCTCCGTCGCCGGCATGCCTGCGCAGGCCGCACCGGTGGCGGAGGTCGCGGCGGTCGATGGCGTCCACACCATCGCGGAGGGGTTGCCGCCGCGCAGGCCGGTGCCGCTGGCGACGGATCCGAGGGTGACCACGACCTGCGTGGCCGGAGCGCCGTTCACGGTCACCTGGACCGCGGTCATGGTCGCGTTGAAGGTGATCGTCTTGCCGGACTTGGCGTACTCCTCCTTCAGGTTCACCGAGCCGAGCGGCAGGACGCTGCCGCTGCGCAGCACGTCGAGGGTGTCGCCCTTGTTGCCCAGGCCGAGCACGTTGCCGTCACGGAGCCGCAGCTGCACGGCGAGCGCGCTGCCGTTCCAGCCAGCGCTGATCGAGGTGGTCTGCAGCAGGCTGCTGTAGGTCAGCTGGAGCTGGTCGCCGGCGTCGAGCTTGCCGGCCGACGCGCCGCCGTTGACTGCCTGCACGTCGTAGGCCCGGAAGGGGCTGTTGTCGACGCGGCGGCTGCTGACCACGCTGGAGATCGTCGTGGCGCCGCGCCCGTCGAGCGCCACCGCCCGCAGGTCGTAGAGGCCGTCCGCCACACCGGTGGTGTTCCAGCTGCAGGAGTACGGCGACGTGGTGTCGGTGCACAGGTCGGTCCAGGTCGAGCCGCCGGCCGGAGCCCGCTGGATGACGACGTTCACGATGCCGCCGGTCGAGGAGGCGTTGGCGTTCACCGTGACGGTGCCGGTGAGGAAGGCGCCCGGGTCCTCGACGGAGACCGACGTGACCGAGTTGTCGACGACCCGGTTGGCGATCGTGGCGGAGGTGGCGGTGTTGCCCGCGAGGTCGGCGGCCACCGCCCGGAAGGAGTACGTCGCGTCGGCGAGCGCCGTCGTCGCGAATCGGCAGGTGGCGGTGTCGCCCGAGGTGCACGCCGGCGTCCAGGTGGAGCTGCCGGAGAGGGCGTACTGGAAGGTGACCGAGGCCAGGCCCGAGCCGGCGTCGGCGGCCGTGGCGGCGAGCGTGACGGTGCCGCGCAGGGGAGTGCCGGGGTCGGTCATGGTGACCGTCGGTGCGACGTTGTCGACGGTGACGTCGGTCCAGACGGCCGAGGCGTAGGTCGTGACGCCGACGACGGCGACGGCACGGAAGTCGTAGTCCTGGCTGGTGACGCCGATCGACGCCCAGCTGCAGGAGAGCGTGCTGCCCAGCCCGCTGCAGGCCGTCTTCCAGTTGTCGGCGCCGGCGACGGAGTACTCGATGCGCGTGGTCAGCGACAGGACGCCCGAGTTGTAGACGCGGGCCGCTAGCGGGACGGTGCCGCGCAGGGTGTCGCCCGGGTTGTCGAGCACGACGAGGAGGTTGTTGGCGACGACGGTGCTGACCGAAGACCACGTGGAGGCGTAGCCGGCGTTGTCCATCGCGCGGGCGCGGATCGTCCAGCCGCCGTCGGCGACCAGCTTCGTGTTCCAGCTGCACGTGTACGGCGCCGTGGTGACCGTGCAGAGCGTGCTCCAGGCGCCGCCGTTGGGCAGTGCCTCGAAGACCACGCTGGCGATGCCCGACTCGCCGTCGGAGGCGGTCGCGGTGAGTGTGACCGTGTCCTTGACCGGGGAACCCGGGTCAGCGAGCGTCGCCGTCGGCGGCGTCCAGTCGGAGGAGGCCTGCACCGAGGCCGTGGCGGAGGAGGTCGCGACGTACGTCGCCCCCGAGGTCGCCGGCATCCCGAGCGTCGCCGCCAGCAGCAGGCTGAGCAGCGAGAACAGGGCCAGGATGCGGTACACGGGTCTCCTCCTCGGAGTGGCGCAGCTCCGACGTGGAGCGTGGGTCAGGCGGCGGTCTGGGGGAGTCGGGCGTCGGTCTCGTCCCCTGCACGGGACCGACGCACGGCTCCCACCAGCTCCCATGCCGCGAAGAGGGCGACAGCCACGGCGGGCAGGCCGATCACGAACCGGCGCACCTGTGGGTCGGCGAGGGCGATGAGGGGCCACCCGGCGTACGGCACGTGCCAGGCGACGGTATTGACCGCAGGCTGCACGAGCTCGAACTTCCAGGGGTCCGGATCGGGGTTCGCGTCGCCCTGCGTGCGCAGGACGCGGAGTCCGTCGGGCGAGGTGCCGATCGAGATGATCCGGTGCGTCACGAGGGAGTCGGTCCCGGAGCCGGCGGGCGGCAGGTAGGTGATGATGTCGCCCACCTCCAGCCCGCCGACGGGGACCTCCCTCTCGAACACGATCGAGTACTTGTCGATCGTTCCGGTCATGGAGCCGCCCGTGATGACGTAGCGGTCGTAGCCGAGCAGCGCCGGGGCCACGAGGAAGAGGCCGGCGGCGAGCTCGAGGAGGAGGACGACCGCCCCGAGCCAGGCGGCCGGACGGCGGAGTGCGTTCGTCATCGGGGCTCCTGAGGAGGATTTCCGGAAGGGGGCGGCGCGAGGGGGGGGATGGGCGGCCCCCTTCCGGAGGATCACTGGTTGGTGGTGGCGCCGTCGAGCTGGATGGCGTCCCAGCGGTAGGTCGCGTTGGCGGTCTTGCCCTGGTCGGCGTTCGGGGCGTCCTGGACGAGCTTCACGGTGAACCGGTACTGGTGGGCGTCGCCCGCGGCGTACGTGCCGAGCTGCTGCGCGGCACCGTCGACGAGGCCGCCGAACGTGCCGTCGTACACCGTGGTGGAGCTGGTGACGTCGGTGATCGTGAGCTGCAGGTCGGCGCCGCTGGTGCCGCCGAAGCCGTTGGCCGAGGAGACCTCGGTGAGGCTGAACTTCGCCGGCAGGGAGCCGGTGTTCGTGAGCGTCAGGGTGCCGTTGACGGTGTCGCCGGGCTTGATGTTGGTCAGCGAGAAGATCGCGCTGCCGTCCTTCGAGTTGGTCTGCGTCAGCGTGCCGGCGGTGACGGCGCTGATCGTGTTGCCGGTCGTGGACGTGAACGTCGCACCCGAGCCGACCGCGATGCCACCGGCGATCGCGAGGGTGGCCAGGGGGACGAGGATCTTGGTGCGGTTGCTGCTGGACATTGGGGCTTCCCTCCCAGGTGTGGAGCGCTCTTCTGCGCTGGCGTTCTCACGCTATGAATGGGCGATCCACGAGTTCGCCACCCGAATCCCACAGGAGGGCAACGGTTCGGCAACAGGGAACTCCGGGCTGCCGGCACAGGGCCTGGGCCCGGGTGGCAGGGGGCCTTCCGACCTGTCCGATCGGCCAGACGGCCGTCACGGGGAGGGACGTGGAAGCGCCTGCGGAGGCGGGCGGTGGCGGCCTCTGCGCTGGGTCAGGCGCGCGTGCGGACGAGCTCGACCGCCGGGATGTCGGCCGGCGCCCAGGCGAGGCGGTCGAGCTCGGCCGGCGCGAGCCAGGCGAGCTCTGCGTGCTCGTGGGGAATCGGCTCGAGCACGGTCGCGTGCGTGGCGTCCGGGGTCGCCGCGAGGGAGCACCAGTAGGTGGTGAGGGTGACGGTGACCGCTTCGTAGGCGTGGGTGGTCGTGGTGACCTCGTCGCCGACCGTGACGGCGCAGCCGAGCTCCTCGCGGACCTCGCGTGCCAGCGCCTCCGTCGGGCTCTCGCCCGCCTCGACCTTTCCGCCCGGGAACTCCCACAGCCCCGCCTGGCTGCCCGGACCGCGCCGGGCACAGAGGACCAGCCCGTCGCGGACGATGACGGCGCCGACGACGGCGACGTGGCGGCGTACCGGCTCGGGGGTGGGCATGCGGGAAGGCTAGTTGTCCACAGTCGTACGCCGCCGCAGTGGCGCCGTGCTGTGGGTCGGCACAGGGTCGGACCATGGAGACACCGACGCTGCTGCCGCCCGACCAGATGCCACCGATCCGCGACCAGGCCGGTCTCGAGCGTCACTGGCGAGCGCTGATGGGCGAGCTCGGCTTCGGGCGACCACGGGTCTGGGTGCTGCTGACTCCCGCGAGACCGGGCGCTGATGGTGACCGAGATCGACGAGCTGCCGGTGCGGCCGGACGAAGGGGCCGTCGACGGGCTCCGGCACGTGTTCGGTTCGTTCGAGGGAGTGGAGGTGGCCTTGCTCCACTGCCGGCCGGGAGCGGCTCCGCTCTGCAGTGCTGACCGTGCCTGGGTGGGCGCCCTCGTGGCGGCCTCGCCGGTGTGGCCCGTGCACGTCGCCAACGACGTGGGGCTGCGCGTGGTCGCGCCAGACGACCTGCGCTGAGACTGGCCCCAGCCCCCTTTCTGTCCACAGAAAAGCCTCTCTGACCTGCGGAAACGTGTGGACCACCCATTGACATCGAACACATGTTCGAAGGACGATGGTCCCATGGACTTCTTCTCGGGGTCCGCGCATGAGCCGCCGTTGGTGGCGGCGGCGCATGCGCTGGACGAGCAGCTCAAGCAGGTGGCGGGCAATGACCCGACCTTCCTCAGCGTGCTCGAGAAGGAAGACCTGCTGCTGACGCTCCTGCACGTGAAGCGTTCGGTCGACGGGTTGCTGGTCGACACGCTCGCCGTGGCCGGTGACGTGGCCGACGAGCACGGTGCCCGCTCGGCGGGTGCCTGGCTGGCGGCGGCGTCGCACGAGGCGGCCGGAGTGACCGGAGTGCTGCAGCGCCTCGCAGCGGATGGTGCACGGTTCCCGGAGGTCGTGGCGGCGCTGCGGGCGGGGCGGATCTCCGTCGCGCATGCGGACGTCGTCGTCCGGGCTGTCGATGCGCTGGGGGCCGAGGTCTCGGCCGAGGTCCGGGCGGAGGCGCTCGGCCACCTGCTCGATGCGGGTGCCGACTTCAGTCCGAAGGAGCTGCGACGCCTCGGCGACGGGGTGCTGGCCGCGATCGATCCCGATGCGTTCGAGGACGCCGAGCGCGCCAAGCTCGAAGCCGAGCTGGAGAAGGCACGGGCCGCGTCGCGGCTCTCGTTCCGGCCGCTGGGCAACGGCGCGACCCGGTTCAGTGGGCAGGTGCCGGACGCGGTCGCTCAGCGGTTGCGGACCTGCCTCGAGGCGTTTTCCTCCCCGCGTCACGAAGCTGCTGCCGGATCCGGGTCGGGTGCGTCGCGGTACCTCGACCCGGTGACCGGTCGCCGGCTTCCGCACGACCGCGTGCTGGGCGAGGCGTTCGCGGCGTTCCTGGAGGCGGCGGACCCGGCAAGGCTGCCGATCCACGGCGGTGACGCGACGCAGGTGGTCGTGACGATCGAGTGGGAGAAGCTCCTCGCTGGTGTCGGGATCGGCATGGCTGATGGCGAGCCGGTCCCTGTCGGCGAGGTGCGTCGCCTGGCGTGCCAGGCAGGCGTGCTGCCGGTGGTGCTGGGCGGACGCTCCGAGGTGCTCGACCTGGGGCGTTCGCGGCGGTTGTTCAGCAAGGCGCAGCGGCGGGCGATGGCGGTCCGCCAGTCGACCTGCGGCTTCGAGGGCTGCGACGTGCCGGGGGAGTGGTGCGAGGCGCACCATCTGGATCCCTGGTCCAGCGGAGGGCCTACCGATCTCGCTCGCGGCATCCTGATCTGCCCCCGCCACCATCATGTCGTCCACGACGATCGGTATGCGGTGACCGCGCTGCCCGGCGGAGGGCTACGGGCGGTGCTGCGGCGCTGAGCTCTGCTGTGGAGAGGCACTTCCCGAGGTGGGGCGGGTCGGCCTACGGTGCTGCTGCGCGCCCTGGTCCGTGGGTGCGCGCCTTCTCGGGACTCAAGGACGGCCCTTCATGGCTCCTCATCGATTGACCGCCCCCGCCGTTGCGGTGGTGCTCGTGCTCGGACTCGCTGCCTGCGGCAACGACCCGAAGCCCTCTGCCTCGTCGGACGCGCCGACCCCGACGGTCTCTTCCTCGCCGACCGGCCCGGTGGCGCCGGTCCTGCCAGACCTGGCGCGGCGCAATGACGCCGTCGGCGCGAAGGCGTTTGTGAAGTACTGGTTCGCTGCCGTCACCTATGCCATGCACACCGGCGACACAGAACCCTTCATGGCTGTGTCGGTCAAGGAGTGCAAGACGTGTTCGAATCTCAAGAGGGAGATCGAAGCGATCTATGGTGACGGCCAACTCCGCGGTGGTGGCTGGGTTGTCCGCGCAGTTGAAGCTGATCCGAAGACAGAGCCGCCGCTCTATCGGTTCGCGGTCCGTGTCGAGCAAGCTCCGCAAGCTGTGATGAGCGGAAGGGAGCGCACCAGCGACCGACAGCCGCGTCAAAGGTTCTTGTTCTACGCCGGCGCGCGTTGGTCGGGCGGATTTGAATTCCTGGGGCTGGACCGACTCGATGGGTAGGCGCGCATCCTTTTGGCAGGGCGGCCAGCGATGGCTCCCGCTTCTGGTCTTCCCCGGGGCCTTCATTGCTGGCACGACAACTGCGTTCGGCGACGATGGGGCATCAGTGGAGGCGGGCCACGGTGACTTTGTGGCTGCTGCGGAGGATTACGGCGGTGGAACCGTTGCCAAGCCCGCCGGGAGTCCTTCGACGTCGATCAAAGACGATCAAGCACTGCCGGCGTGTGGGGCCGCCAACATCGACGCGGACTGCCGGCCGGTGACGTCCTGCGTTCCTCTGGCTGACTCGCCGACCGGCTACATGCTGCAGACGGTCTTCGCCTTCCAAGCCGGCACCACTGACTTCGAGTACGGCGGGCCCTGTACCCCCACTGCATCCCAGGCGGCCAAGCCGAGCCTCCCCTCACTGGTATTCCAGGCGTTCCGCCGTGTGCCGCTGCCGACCTCGGCCCTGCGCATCCAGCCGCCGAACGGCAAGACCCTCGTCGGCCTCGAGACGATCTTCTCCACGCGGGCGACGGCCTTCACGAAGACACTGACGCTGCTGGGCAAGCGGGTCGAGTTGCGCATCCGACCCACCGGCTTCACGTGGCACCACGGCGACGGCACCAGCCAGGCGACCGACTGGGCCGGCAAGGCGTGGCGCAACGGCAGCCCGGACATCGACGGCTACATCACCCACATCTACGGCCACACGGCGACAGTGCATCCCAGCGTCACGGTCACGTGGTCGGCGCAGTACCGGGTCGGCAGTGGCCCCTGGCAGGAGGTCGACGGGACGGTCACCCGCCAGGGGCCGGTCGCGACCCTGACGATCGTCGAGGGTGAGCCGGTCCTCAACGGCTACTGAGCCGCGTCCGGGGTTGCCGCATCCAGGGCCCCGGGACAGAGTGGCGGGGACCGGCGGCACTCGGGCCGCCGGCAGACCAGGAGTCCTTGATGCACCGGATCAGTGCCCTGTCCCGTTCGTCCGCCGCGGTAGGCCTCGCCACCGCCGCCCTCGCCTCAGTCGCCTTCAGCGGCACGGCGAGCCCCGCCCGCGCCGCTGCTGGCGGGGACGGCGGTCCGACCGCGAGCGCGCGAGCCGTCGTCGCCGCCGCGCTCGACCAGCTGGAGAGCCACCCGCGCACGGCGTTGCTCTCCGACGGCATCGGGTTCGTCGCGGGCCGCGTCCAGGCCGATGCCGACGGCAGTCGCCATGTGCGGCTCGACCGCACCTACCAGGGCCTGCCGGTCCGGGGAGGCGACCTGGTCGTCCATGAGGGACCTGGCGCGGCGTACCGGGGGACCAGTCAGACGCTCGCCGCTCCCCTCGATCTCCCGGTCGTGCCGACGGTGCCGCAGGCCGACGCCGAGCGCGCCGCGGAGGCCCGTGACGCCACGACGGCGCGGATCCGCGGCTTCGACGCCCGCGGTGCACGGCTCGTCGTCGACACCCTCGGAGGGGCACCGCGGCTCGCGTGGGAGGTCACCAGCGTCGGCAGGTACGTCGACGGCACACCCAGCTCCCTCCGGACGTACGTCGACGCCCGTACCGGCGACGTACTCCGTCGCGAGGAGAGGATCGAGACCATCGACGGCGACGGCGAGTCGCTGTGGTCGGGCCACGTCCCGCTGCAGGTGTCGCAGTCGGGCTCGTCGTACGTGCTGAAGGACCCGACCAGGGGTGGCACCTACACCGTGACGGTCGCCAACACCCAGGACGGTGCGCTCTGCGGCGGCCTGCTCAACCTCGGCGTCGGCTGCGCCAGGGAGGCCCAGCTGCCCAGCACGGACACGTCCTGGGGCGACGGCACGACCGGTAGCGCGGAGACGGTGGCCGTCGACGCGCAGTACGGCACGAATGCCACATGGGACTACTACGAGCAGGTGCACGGCCGCGAGGGGATCTTCGGCAACGGCACGGGCTCCTACAACCGGGTCCACTACGGCAAGAACTACGTCAACGCCTTCTGGGACGGCACGCGCATGACGTACGGCGACGGCAACGGCACGACGTACGGACCGCTGGTGTCGCTCGACGTGGCCGGCCACGAGATGTCCCACGGCGTCACGGAGCACACGGCCGGCCTGGCGTACTCGGGGGAGGCTGGAGGCCTCAACGAGGCGACGTCGGACATCTTCGGGACGATGGTCGAGTTCCACGCCGCCAACCCGTCCGACCCCGGCGACTATCTGATCGGCGAGCAGTTCGCGCTCAACGGCACCACGCCACTGCGCCGGATGGACGACCCCGCGACCGACGGCCACTCGGCGACCTGCTGGTCCTCGACCGCGAAGAGCCTCGACGTCCACTACTCCTCGGGTATCGCCAACCACTTCTTCTACGTGCTGTCCGAGGGCACCGGCGCGCGGACCATCAACGGCGTCGCGTACGACGCGCCGAGCTGCGATGGCACGCAGGTGGCCGGCATCGGTCGCGATGAGGCCGACCAGATCTGGTACCGCGCGCTGACCACCTACATGACCTCCGGCACGACCTACGCCGCTGCGCGCACCGCGACGCTCGACGCCGCCGCGGACCTCTACGGCCCGGCGAGCGTCCAGCACGGTGCGGTCGCAGCAGCCTGGGACGCCTCCGGCGTCCACTGACATGGGGGACGAGGCGGGGCCGGGCGACCGGCTCCGCCTCACGGCCCGGTCGCCCGGGCGATCCGGCGTCCACCGGCACGCGGGCTACGACGCCGTCGCCTGGTCGGGCGGCGGTCCTCCGTCGAGGTGACAGCGGTCACATGGACCCGTCACAATCGCATCCATGGAGTTTCTGGCCCCGTGGCTCTGGGCGCGCTACCGGGCCCACTACGCCGGGCTCCTGATCTTCCAGCTGCTCTTCTGGCCGGTCTTCGTGATCGGCATCGGGATGATCGCCTGGGCCATCTCGCTGCACCGCGGCATCGGCGACCTGCTCTACGTCGGCGGCACCTTCCTCATGGTCACCGAGCTGTGCGGCGCCATCTCGCTGCTCCTCTCGACCCGCGAGGCCCGGCTGATGCTCAACCGCTGGGGGCGGGGTGACCAGACCGACCCCCGGCGTACGCGCGCGGCGCTGAACCGGCTCGACCGGATCCCGCTGATCTACGGGCTGGCGGGCGGCCTGCCGATGCTGTTGGTCGCTCCGCTGCTCGGCAACGCCGTCGGGCTGAGCTGGCCGGTGAACCTCGCGATGGCCTTCTCGGCCCCGGCGCTCGTCATCGGCAGCGGCGTGCTCGGCTCCGTGATCGTCGAGGCCGCGCTCTGGCCGGTCCAGGCAGAGCTCGACGCGGTGCTGCGGGAGGACGCGCTGCGCGAGCCGCGCCGGGCCGTGGCGGCGCGCCTGCTCACGATCATCCTGCTCGGCAGCATCATCGGCTGCTGGGTCGTGGCCCTCGTCGTCTCCTACGCCCGCACTGACGCGCAGCAGTACGTCCTGGCGCCCCTGATCGCCCTTCCCTTCGCGGTGGGCACGGCGATCGTCCTCGCGCCGTTCGGTGTGGGTCCCGTGCTGCGTCCGGTCCGCGACCTGCGCGAGGGCACGGAGCGGGTCGCGCTCGGCATCCTCGACCGGCGCGTGCCGGTCACCAGTGACGACGAGTTCGGCCAGCTCGCACGGTCCTTCAACCGCATGCAGGCCGGCCTGCTGGAGCGGGAGCGCCTCCAGGCAGCCTTCGGCGCGTACGTCGACCCGATGCTCGCGCAGCGGCTGCTCGAGCGGGGCTCGGAGCTCTTCGAGGGCGAGGAGGTCGACGCGACGGTCGTCTTCATCGACGTCGTCGGGTTCACGGCGTTCTCCCAGGCCAGCACGGCGGCCGAGACCGTGGCACGGCTCAACGAGCTCTTCGGGATCGCGGTACCGATCCTGCGGGGGCACGGTGGCCACGCCAACAAGTTCCTCGGCGACGGCATGCTGGCGGTCTTCGGTGTCCCGGAGGCGCACGAGGACCACGCCGACCGCGCGGTCGCCGCGGCCACGGAGATCCAGGACGCCGTCCACGCCCGCTTCGGGGAGGACCTCACGGTCGGGGTCGGCATCGCCAGTGGCCCGGTCATCGCCGGCACCGTCGGAGGCGGGGGCAAGCTCGAGTTCACCCTGGTGGGCGACACGGTCAACGTGGCAGCGCGGATCGAGGAGATGACCCGGCTGACGGGTGACCCGATCCTGCTCGCGGACACCACGGCGAAGGCCCTCACCACTCCGGTGCAGCTCGAGGACCGCGGCGAGCGTGAGCTCCGCGGCCGCGCGGGCGGCGTGGCGATCCACGCCCTGACCCGCTGGTGACCGGTCGCCGCGCCCGGGGCTCGGCGCGCAGCCAGCCAGCCAGCCAGTCGGTCAGTCAGCCAGTCGGTCAGGCAGCCGTCCGGGCAGCGGCTCGCGCCGCGGTGGTCACTCGCAGAAGTCGCACTGCCCCGATGCGGGCAGCTGGGTGAAGCACGACGGGCAGAGCTTGATCTCCGGCTCCGGCTTGGCGGGTGCCTTGGGCGCGGCGGCCGGCGCCTTCGGCGTCCGGGAAACGGTGGTGCGCGGGGTCGCCGAGCGCGGCGAGCCGGGCACGCGCGTCGAGCCGCGCGTGGGCGCCGGGCGGTCGAGCTCGGAGGCGGACGCGACCGTGAAGCCGAGGTCGGTCAGCACCTTGACCCGGTCGAAGCCGATCGTGCTGGCGTCGAGCGTCGTGCCGGTCGCCTTTCCGTGCGCGAAGGCGAGCAGCGCGCGGTAGTCGTAGCGCTTGCCGCGCTCGACGAGCACGATGTCTCCGGTCTCGTCGAGGCCGTGCTGCTCCACGAACGCCTGGGCGCCTCCCTGGTCGTGGACCTTGATCGCGGTGAGGACGTGGATCCGGGTGACCAGGGCGAAGTTCTGCACATGCCAAGGCTAGGCGCACGCAGAGGTCGCGCGCACCACGGACCGCCCCGATCGCGGTGATGCTCACCACCCGTCGGGCGTCAGCCGAGGTGCGGGCTGCTCAGCAGCAGGGGACCGAGGGCGACCACGACAGCAGCAAGGCGGTGCACCACGACGACACAGCTCCACTCGACGGCCATGGACGGGAGGTTAGGGGCAGTAGGTGGTCGCCCGCAGGAGCCGTGACGAAAGTGCGCGGATGCGGCATGACCGGTCTGGACCGCTTGGTGTCGACGCCGCGTCACGTGCGCCCGCGGAGGGGCCGGATCAGCCGCGGTGGTGGGCGAGGAGCTGCTCCGCCAGGGCCGGGCCGGCGGCGATCAGCCCGGCCGGCGCGAGCACCTGCGCGTCCTCGCCGGCGACCAGCAGCAGCTGGCCGATCCGCTGCTCGACGGGCGGCAGGAGGGCGAGGTCGAGGGTGGCGGTGAGCTCGTCGTCGGTCACGACGTCGACCCGCTCGGCGTGGAAGTCGGCCGCCCAGCGGGCGCGGTGGGGGACCCGCACCCGGACGGTCGTGGTCGCGCGCTGGGCCTCGATCCGGGCGTCGACGTCCGCGGGAGGCTCGAAGGTCTCCTCCAGCACCTCCAGCGAGCGGATGTGAGCGAGCAGGTAGGTCCGCACGTCGCCGTCGACGCCGGCGTCGACCTCCCACCCCCGGCGGGTCTGGACCAGGCGCCACGGCTCGATGACCCGTTCGCGGACACCCTCGGACCAGGCCGCGGAGTAGGTGATCCGGACCCGCCGGTGGCCGTCCACCGCGGCCTGCAGGGGCTCGAGCGAGGAATGCCACGAATCGTGTGGGGTGGCGACCGCAGCGTCCGCGTCCAGGCCCCCGAGCATGGTCTGCGTCAGCACGGCGACCGCGCCGCGCAGCTCCTCGTCGTCGGGCCGGATCTCGAGCAGCGCGGTCGCGGCGGTGTAGATCAGCGCCAGCTCGGACGCATCGAGGTACTCGACGCCCAGCTCGTCCCACGGCTGCTCGCCGATGATCCGCACGACCTCGGCGTCGGCGGGGTCCGCGTCGGACCCGTCGGCGGCACAGAAGTCGATCGAGTCGGGGCGCTGGAGGCCGAAGAGCGCGTTGCGGGGCTCCGTCGCGTAGAAGGTCAGCAGGTCCTCGCGGAGCTCGTCGACGCTCGTGCCGACGGCATCGGCGAGCTGCCGCAGCGGCAGGCCGCCGGGACGTCCGGTCAGCAGGTCGAAGACCTCGGGCAGGCGGGCGAAGCGCTGGATGTACTTCGGGGCGGCCATCTCACTCACCTGCCATCGTCGCGAGCTCGGCGAGCAGCTCGTCGCGGAAGCCCTCCGGGCCCTCGACCCGCACGCGCGTGCCCAGCTGGTAGATCCGCGCCCGCATGGCCGCCCGGTGCGTCACGCGGTAGACGAGGAGAGCGTCCGCGCCCTCCTCGCTCTCCTCCACAGGGGCACCCAGCCAGCGGCGTACGTCGGCGGCGTACTGCTGCGGCGCACGGAGGGTCACCTCGACGGGGGAGTCGACCTCCCAGGCGAGCGGGTGCAGGCTCTCGGGCTCGGTGTCGGCGACGGGTGCCGCTGTGCCGGGGGCATCGGCGGCGACCTCGCTCATCCGGCTCACCACGAACCGCTTGACCACGGTGCTGCCGTCCTCGTTGCCGCGGAGGTACCACCGGCCCTGCTGCGTGCGCAGGGAGGCGGGGTGCACGACGCGGGGAGTGCCGGAGTACCGGAAGTGCAGCCGGGCCTTGCTGCGGACGGCGGCGACCACAGCGGTCAGCTCCGGCGCGTCGTCGGCCGTGACGGAGGCTGCCAGGGGCGCGGGCGCGGCGTCCTCGGGCAGGTCGAGCTGGTCGGCGAGGTCCGCGCGGTCCGCGAGGAGCACGGCGCGGCGCAGGGCGGCCTGCTGGCCGGGGGTGAGGCGGAGCTTGAGGCGGTTGTCGACGCTGGTCATCCGGAAGACGGCCGGGAGGCCCTTGGCGGAGACGTTCTCGATCCGCCAGCCGAGAGTGCGCAGGGCCTTGAGGTCACGGTTGAGGGCGGTGATGCCGTCGCCGGCGTCCTCCCACCCGGCCGACGCGAGCAGCTCCGTGGCGGGTACGCCCGCGCGACCACGGGTCCGCGCATCGTGGAGGAGCGCCATGAAGCCGATGATCCGCTCCATGGGCGCGCGCTGGTCCCGTCCGCCCTTCGTCACGCGGGCCATCCTGTCAGGCGAGGCTGCCCGGGTCGTCGGGAACGTCGACGGAGCACTGCTTGAGCGCCTCCAGCGGCACGACCTCGAGTGCCCTCTCGCTCGTGGCGGCGAGGACGACCGGGGCGGCGGCGCCGGCGGCGTACGCCTGGAGCCAGCGGGCCGCGACGACGCACCAGCGGTCGCCGGGCACCAGGCCGGGGAAGTGCCACTCAGGTCGCGGGGTGACCAGGTCGTTGCCCACCGACTGCTGGTGGGCGAGGAACTCGGGTGTCATGACGGCGCAGACCGCGTGGAGGCCGGCGTCGTGGGGGCCGCAGGCGCACGAGCCGTCGCGGTGGAAGCCGGTCATCGGGTCGGTGCCGCACTCCTCGAGCGGCCCGCCGAGGACGTTCCGCTCGACCGGGACCTGGAAGCTCATGCCTCGATCCTCGCCAGACGGGCACGCAGCAGCGGCGTGCGGTGGGCGTTGCCGTGCAGGGTCGCGTAGCGGTCGCCGAAGATCGCCAGCAGCGCGTCGTCGAGCTTGCGGACCGCGCCCGCGGGGTGGCGGTAGCCCATCCGCTCGTGGAGGGCCGCGCTGTCCACCGAGGCGAGCAGCGCACCGAGCTCGTCGAGGGAGGTGATGCCGAGCTCGAGCAGGAGGCCACTGATCCACCCGTAGTGGTCCGACCGTGACCAGCCGGCGTCGGTGTAGTGCGCCGACAGGAAGCTCGACAGCTCCTTCGCCGCGATCCGCGGGTCGCCCGACTCGTCGACGGCGCGGTGCTGCGGGACGCTGCGCTCGAGCTGCTCGCGGATCGCCGAGAACTCGCGGTCCGCGAGCTCGAGCAGGCCCGCCGCGAGGGTGAAGCGCCGGTCGAAGTCCGCCGAGTGCTCCTCGGGGATGGTGCCCTTGTAGCGGATGTCGTGCTCGAACTCCGCCCAGGCGTGCTGCAGCACCGTACGCACCTGGACCGACGCGTGGTGGGCGTCCTCGCCCCTCCCCAGCAACGCGTACGCCGGAGCCAGCTCGCGTTCTGGCGGGGGAGCGATCAGCAGGTGCCGGCTCGCGTAGCCGAAGCCGCCCAGCTGCGCCGTCTCGGCACCGAGGTCGCGGTCGTCGAGGATCGCGAACTCCTCCGCGAGCAGGTCGGCGACCGCGTCCACGTCGCGGTGGACGTAGGTGATCACGCGGACGCCGATCGCGTCGGTGATCTGCGCGGCCGGGTCGGCGTACAGCGGAGTGCCGTCGGGGCCGCTCCGGGCCGCCTTGCCGGCGAAGCTGGCGACGGTCTTCGTCCGCCCGGTCACGCTGAGGTAGTTGATGCCGGCGTCGTCGAGCAGGCTGGTCACCAGCTCGACCCACGCCGACGTCACGGGGACCAGCGAGGGCTGGCGTGCGGCGTACTCACGGACGGCCCGTGCGACCGGCTCGTGGCCGGCCGTCACCGGGGGTGTGCGCTCGGGCATGACCCGAGCGTGCCAGATGTCAGGCGGTGCGGGTGTCAGGCGGTGAGGGTGTCAGGCGGTGCGGGCACGCAGCGCGTCGGTGAGGATCGAGACCAGCGTCTCGACCTGGATGTCCACCGCTGCGGTCTCCTCCTCCTCGGCACCGTCGAGCGCACGCGCCGCGAGCCCGGCCTTGGAGTCGATCAGCTCCGCGATCCGGGTGTCGATCGTCTGCGCGGCGAGGATGCGCCACGCGGTCACCGGCTCGGTCTGGCCGATCCGGTGCACACGGTCGATTGCCTGGGTCTGCTCGGCGTCGGTCCACGAGAGCTCCGCGAGCACCACGTTGGAGGCGACCTGGAGGTTGATGCCGACGCCCGCCGCGGTCAGCGAGCAGACGATGACCTTCACCTCGGGGTCGTTGACGAAGTCGTCGATCGCCTTGGTGCGCGCGGTGGCGGACTGGTCGCCGCGGATCTGCGTATAGCGGATCTCGCGCTTGTCGAAGACCTCACCCGCGGCGTCCATCACGTCGAGGTGCTTGGCGAAGAAGACGACCTTGCCGGTCGAGTGCGCCAGCTGCGCGGTGTAGTCCGCGGCGAGCGTGGCCTTGGCGCGGCCGATCCGGCGCACCATCGCGAAGACGTTCTCGCCGGTGGTGTTGTCGGAGCCCTCGGCCACCTCGCGCTCGGCCACGCGGCGTACCAGGTCGTGGTCGATGCCATCGGCGCCCTCGGCCGAGGCGACCGCGACGGGCGAGGAGCGGCGGGTCTCGATGGCGGCGTCGTAGCGGCCGACGAGGCGCGCGGCGAGCTCGCGCTCGGCCTTCTGGATCGACCGGCCCTCGGCCCCCTCGAGCTCGACGGGGAGGTCGGCCACGCGGCGGGCGGGGATGTCGGCGGCGACGTCCACCTTGCGGCGACGCACGATGCCCATGTCGATCACGGCCTGGCGGGCGGCCGGGTAGAACGGGTGGTCCGCCGGCGTCAGGTGGGTCTCCTCGAGGGCCGCCATCAGGGCCTGGCCCGGCTTGCGCTCCTCGATCCAGCCCAGGAAGTGCCAGATCGCGCGGAAGTCCTCGATGTCGTTGATCAGCGGGGTGCCGGTCAGCGCCATGAGCAGCGGACGGGCCACCCGGCGCCGGATCCGCTCGGAGATCTCCACGACGTACTGCGAGCGCTGCGACTTGCGGTTCTTGATGTAGTGCGCCTCGTCGACCACCATGCCGCGGAAGCCGTGCTCGCCGATCCAGTCGACGTGGCGGTCGAGCACCTCGTAGTTGACGATGATGATGTCGGCGAAGCCGTCGACGTCGTTGCCGTCACCGTGCACGACCGAGACCGAGCGGCCCGGCACCCAGCGGGCGGCCTCCCGGGCCCAGTTCGTCTTGACGACGTTGGGGACGACGCAGAGCAGCGGGTACGCCTCGGCGACCTCGGCCGCGAGTAGCGACTGGGCCGTCTTGCCCAGACCCGGCTCGTCGGCGAGGAGGAAGGTGCGGTGGCCACCGGCGACGGCGGAGAGCAGGCGCGCCTGGTGCTCCATCAGCTCCACGCCCGGCGGCAGCAGCATCGGACGCGGCTCGGGGAGCTCCATGCAGGCCGGCGCTCCGGGCACCGGCTGCTCGAAGGAGTTGAGCAGCGGCCCGATCAGCTCCCAGCCGACGAGCGTGCCCTGCACGCGGCGCACGGCCTGGCTGAAGTCGGGGACGAGGAACGGGTTCGCCAGGCGGGCGGCGATCACCGACGGAGGAGTGGCCTTGCGCTCGGTGCGCGGTGCGGCGCCGTCGGTGTCGGCGGGGGACTCCTCGACTGCCACGGCCTCGGCGGCCTGGCCGGCGGCCTCGAGCATCTCGGCCATGCGGTGCCGCGTGGCCTCGCCGATCTCGGCGTTCTCGTCGAGGAGGGAGAACAGGCCGGGCTCACGGGCGGCGCACTGGGCGAGGATGGTAGCGACGCCGTCGAGGCGCTTCAGCTCGGTGTCGCGCTGCTGCTCGGAGATCTGGTCGTCGGCGCGGACCCGCAGCCGCTCCTTGCGTGCCAGCAGGGCGATCGCCTGGTAGCGGGACCGGTGGGAGAGGCCCTGGCCCTTCTGCACGGCCTGCTCGACCTCGCGGACCGCCTTCGCGAGCACGGGGATGATCCCCTCGTTGTCCCGGCGTCGCGCCTGACCGGCACGGTTGCCGCCGCGGTTGCCGCCGCGGCGGTTGCCCTGTCCGCCGCGGTTGCGACGGCTCGACTGGGTGGGCTGCGTGGACAAGCAGTGCTCCTGTGGTCAGGTCCGACCGCGCACGACGTGGGTCGTGCTGCGCGCGTGGTGAGCGACGTGCCGGTCCCTGCGGGGACGGGCCCAGAAGCCCCGTGCGGTCCGGACTCCCGCGTCCGGCCGGAGGCCAGTGTACGCGTCGGGCGCGTCGGCGTCTGCTGACCGGTCAGGAGGGTGGTGGCCGGTGCCGTACCGCGTCCGCGACAGCCGGACGTGCCTTACCCTCGACAGCGATGAACACCAGCTCCTGCCGCTACTACCGCTCCGGCGTCGAGCACGATCTCAGCATCACCCTCCACCGCGAGTCGGTACGCCGGGGCGCCGGCGCTCCGCCGTACCCGGTCCTGGAGCGCCTCGACCTGACCGGCCTCTGGCTGCCGGTCGACGCCTCGACGCAGGGTCACGACGGGTTCGTCGAGCTGGCCGGGCTGGAGCCGATCGGGCTCGAGGAGGCCGCGGCGGTCTACCGCCGGCTCGGGGAGATGCGGCTGATCCCGCCGACGACGCCGCTGCCCGTCGACCTCGCCGAGGCGCTCGGGCACGAGGACAGCTGGATGCACCGCCCCGTCGGCTCCTGGGTCATGCTGCCGCTGCTGCTCTCGGGCACGCTGCTGGTGTGCCTGGGTGCGCTGGTGCTCCTCGCCCTGGCCTGGATGCTGCTGACCTGAGTCCTCAGAGCGGGCTGGGAGACTGGGCGTCGTCGACCAGCAGCTCCGGGGTGCCGCCGCCGAGCGGTGTCGACCAGATGGAGCTCCTGCCCGCGTCGTCCCGGACGACGTAGCCGATCGTGCGCGCGTCGATCCAGATCGGCTGGTCCACGACGCCGCGCTGCTCGCCGAACTCGACGGTGCCGTGCGTACGGAGGTTCATCACCGCGAGCAGGCCGCGTCCGCGCTCGCCGACGCCGGGACGCACGAAGGCGACCCGCCTGCCGTCGGGGGAGACCGCCGGGTTGGTGACGTCCTCCGCGATCGTCCGCAGCGTGCGGTCGTGGATGCTGCCGACGGCGAGGTAGCGGGTGCCGTCGTGGCTGACGGTGGCATAGAACCGGTCGTCGTCGACGAAGGTCACGCCCCACACCTGGGTGCCGTGCAGTCTCGGGCCGTGCTTGCCCTTCGTCACGGTGTACGCCGCGAGGTCCTCGACCTGCGTGCCCGTGGAGGTGTCGACCACCGAGGTGACGGCCGAGAACGAGCCGCTGAGGGAGCTGCCCCTGGTCAGGGCGGTCCAGGCGACCATCCGACCGCTGGGGGAGACCCGGGCGAGGGCCGGCTCGCCGGCCATCGGCCAGGTCGTGGTGGCCTGGAGGTCGCGGTCCAGGACGGTCGCGGACCATGCGACCGCGTTGATCTTGCGGAGGCAGAGACCGGTGCCGTGGGCGGCGTACACGCGGGCGCAGAGGAGGTCGGAGACGACCGGGGTCCCGTGCAGGGAGATGGCGGTGCCGGTGAGGGACAGCGAGGCGACGTGGCCGTCGACGACGTAGAGCAGGCGGTGCCCCGGTGTCAGGGTCACGCTGCCGGTCCGGGACACGGCTTCGGGGGAGTCCTTCGCCAGCACGCGCAGCCCGACGACGGGAAGCACGATGGCAGCCACCAGCGCCAGCATGAGGAGGGCGCGGAACGTCCCCCTCCTGCGGACGGCATCGCTCCTGCTCACATGTGAAGCCTACGGGCGCGAGGCACCGTCGGGCCGCCTGATCGGGGAGAATGCAGGGGTGCGCACCCCGACCTTCTCCGACGAGACCATCGCCGCCGGTCTGCGTGCTGCAGCCGAGGAGCTGGGCGAGCCGCTCGCCGTCGGGGCGTACGACGCCTGGCGCGCGTCGCACCCGGCCGCGTCGAGCACGCTGGTGATCCGCCGCTTCGGCTCGTGGGTCGGGGCGTGTGCCGCTGCCGGGGTCGCGACCAACAAGACCCGGTCCACGTCGCGGCGCTGGAGCGACGACGACGTCCTGGCCGTCGTGGCGCGCTACCTCGCCGAGGATCCGGGATCGGGCAGCTACGCCGGCTACGTCGCCTGGGCGCGCGGACAGGAGAGTGTCCCGAGCGGGCCGACGCTCCGCCAGCGGGAGCCGAAGTGGAACGAGCTCAAGGCGCGCGCCCTCGCGGCGTACCCGCTCCCCGTCGAAGGGGCCGGTGCGTGAGCCTCTCCTGCCACCACTTCGACGCGGGCAGGTGCGGCTCCTGCGCCCTGCTCCCCACGCCGTACGCCGACCAGCTGGCAGCCAAGCAGGCGGCCGTCCGGGCCCTGCTCGACCCCGTGGCGGGCGGCGTGGAGTGGCTGCCGCCGGTCGCCAGTGCCGAGTCGGGCTTCCGCAACAAGGCGAAGATGGTCGTGACCGGCACGAGCACGGCGCCGGTCCTCGGCATCCTGGCCCCCGCCGGGTCGCAGGCCGCACTGGCCGGGCTGGCCGGCATCGACCTGCGGGACTGTGCGCTCCACACGCCGGGCATCGTGGCCGCCATGGAGGTGCTCGCCGCCTTCATCGCGCGGGCGGACCTCGCGCCCTACGACCTGGGGTCCCGGCGGGGAGAGCTCAAGCACGTCATCGTCACCGAGTCGCCGGACAGCGAGCTGATGGTGCGCTTCGTGCTGCGCTCCCAGGAGCCGGTGGCCCGGATCCGCAAGCACCTCCCGTGGCTCCTCGAGGCGCTGCCGGCCGCGGCGGTCGTCAGCCTCAACCTGCAGCCGGCGCACAAGGCCGTGCTCGAGGGCGAGCGCGAGATCGTCCTGCACGGGTCCACGCTCACGATGCGGCTCAACGGCCTGCCCCTCCACCTCCGGCCCCAGGGCTTCTTCCAGACCAACACCGGCGTCGCCGCCGCGCTCTACGCCCAGGCGACCGAGTGGGTCGAGGACGTGGCGCCGGGGCGCGTGCTCGACCTCTACTGCGGGGTCGGCGGCTTCGCGCTGCACGCGGCCCGTGGCGCGTCGTCGCCCGTCGTGACCGGCATCGAGATCAGCGAGGACGCCGTGGCTGCCGCGCGGCGTACGGCGGAGGAGATGGGGCTGTCCGGGGCGCGTTTCGAGGCCGGTGACGCCACGACGATGGACGCGCTGCTCCCGACGGCCGACCTCGTCGTCGTGAACCCGCCCCGGCGCGGCATCGGTCCGCTGGCGGCGGCCCTCGAGGCGTCGCCGGTGCGCGACGTCGTCTACTCCAGCTGCAACGCCCTGTCGCTCGCGCGCGACCTCGCCGCGATGCCCTCGCTGCGGCCGGTCCGGGCGCGGCTGCTCGACATGTTCCCGCACACGGGTCACTACGAGGTGGTCACTCATCTCACACGGCACTGAGCCGGTACGGCTGGCACAATGTCCGCCATGAACAGGGGTCAGACCGCATGGCGGGTGCTCGCAGCCGTTCCGTTCGTGCTGCTGCTCGCGATCGTCGGCATCAAGCTGACGGCTGGCGACCCCAGCTCCCCGTTCAGCAAGATCCCGGGCGCGCAGACGATCTACCAGCTCGGTGACGACGCCCCGTCCACCAGCGTCGACGCGAAGCTGCCGAAGGGCAGCAAGCACCCGAAGCCGACCCCGACCGGTGCGCTGGCCACGATGCCCAGCGACCTGTCCTCCGAGCTGCTCGCCACCGACGAGGACCCGGCCGCGGACCTGACCGCCCCGGCCGGCCCGACCCGCACCATCAAGCCGACGTCCTCCTCGGGCGGCACGTCCGGCGGCACCTCGGGCGGCGGCGGCACCTCGGGCGGCACCTCCGGTGGGACCTCGGGCGGGGGTGGCACCTCGGGCGGGGGTGGGTCGACCACGTCGCCCAGCCCGTCGCCCACCGACTCGCCGACGCAGTGCGGTCCGATCAAGCACAGCCTCGGCCTCTGCTGACCCTCGGCCCGGGCCAGACGGCGCTGCGCGCCGTGCCCTGCGCGGTCGTGGCGATGCTCGCGCTCGTCGGGGGCTGCGCCTCTCCCGGCGGTGATCTCGTCGGTCGACCGGTCACGACCGGACCCAACCCGTCGTCCGCCAGTACGCCCCCGCCGGGCGGCGGCCTCCGCCGCCCGACCGACGCGCAGCGCGTGGTGGTCCGCTGGGTCACCGACGGGGACACGGTCACCCTCCGGGCCGTACGCCGCGGGGCGCTGCCACTGCAGGTCGACACCCACGTCCGGCTGCTCGAGATCGACACCCCGGAGTCCAAGGACCCCGACCTGCCCGTGCAGTGCCTCGCCCTCCGGGCGACCGCCGCCACCGAGCGGCTGCTGCCACGGGGGAGCACGGCCTGGGTCCAGACCGACCGGGAGCTCCACGACCGCTACGGACGTACCCTCGGCTACGTGTGGAACGCGCACGGCGTCTTCGTCAACGAGGCCCTCGTACGCCGCGGTCTGGCCCGGGTCCTCTTCTTCCGTCCCAACGACCGGCACCTCGCCCGCATGCGTTCCGCCGAGGCTGCCGCCCGTGCGGCGGGGCGCGGCCTGTGGACGCGCTGCCCCTCCACTCCCTGAGGGCGCTGGCACTCGGTTTGGTCGAGTGCTAACGTCGGCGCTGGCACTCTCGTAGTGAGTGTGCCAACGCTTGCGACACGGTGCGACCCCCGCGACGGCGCTCTGGATCGCAGGCGAAGACTTCGCCGCGGGCGCCCGCCCGCCGGCATCCGGCACAACGTGGAAAGTGGAGGTCGACCGTGTCGATCAACATCAAGCCCCTCGAGGACCGCATCATCGTCAAGCAGGTCGAGGCCGAGCAGACCACCGCCTCCGGCCTGGTCATCCCGGACACCGCCAAGGAGAAGCCCCAGGAGGGCGAGGTCCTGGCCATCGGTCCGGGTCGCATCGACGACAACGGCAACCGCGTCCCGCTCGACGTGGCCGTCGGCGACAAGGTCATCTACTCGAAGTACGGCGGCACCGAGGTCAAGTACCAGGGCGGCGAGTACCTCATCCTGAGCGCCCGCGACATCCTCGCGGTCATCGGCTGATGCCGAAGATCCTCGCGTTCGACGAGGACGCGCGCCGCTCCCTCGAGCGTGGCGTCGACGCCCTCGCCAACGCCGTCAAGGTGACGCTCGGCCCGAAGGGCCGCTACGTCGTCCTGGACAAGAAGTGGGGCGCCCCGACCATCACCAACGACGGCGTGACCGTCGCGCGTGAGGTCGAGCTCGACGACCCGTTCGAGAACCTCGGTGCGCAGCTCACCAAGGAGGTCGCGACCAAGACCAACGACGTGGCCGGTGACGGCACCACCACGGCGACGGTCCTGGCGCAGGCGATGGTGCACGAGGGCCTCCGGGCCGTCGCGGCCGGTGCCAACCCCATGGGCCTCAAGCGCGGCATGGACGCCGCGGCCGCCAAGGTCTCCGAGGCGCTGCTCGCGGCTGCCCGTGAGGTCGACTCGAAGGACGACATGGCCAACGTCGCGACGATCTCGTCGCGTGACAGCCACATCGGCGAGCTTCTCGCCGACGCCTTCGACAAGGTCGGCAAGGACGGCGTCATCACCGTCGACGAGTCCAACACCATGGGCACCGAGCTGGAGTTCACCGAGGGCATGCAGTGGGACAAGGGCTTCACGTCCCCCTACTTCGTGACCGACCCGGAGCGCATGGAGGCCGTCCTCGACGACGCCTACATCCTCATCAACCAGGGCAAGATCTCCTCGATCCAGGAGCTCCTGCCGGTCCTCGAGAAGGTCATGCAGACCGGCAAGCCGCTGGTCATCATCGCCGAGGACGTCGAGGGCGAGGCGCTGTCGACGCTGGTGGTCAACAAGATCCGCGGCACGTTCAACGCGCTCGTGGTCAAGCCCGCCGGCTTCGGTGACCGCCGCAAGGCGATCCTCCAGGACATCGCGATCCTGACCGGTGGTCAGGTCGTCGCCCCGGAGGTCGGCCTCAAGCTCGACCAGATCGGTCTCGAGGTCCTCGGGCGCGCTCGCCGCGTCGTGGCGACCAAGGACAACACGACGATCGTCGAGGGCGCCGGCGACGCCGCCGCCGTCGAGGCCCGCGTGCACCAGATCAAGATGGAGATCGAGAAGTCGGACTCCGACTGGGACACCGAGAAGCTGCAGGAGCGCCTGGCCAAGCTGGCCGGCGGCGTCTGCGTCATCAAGGTGGGTGCCGCGACCGAGGTCGAGCTCAAGGAGAAGAAGCACCGGATCGAGGACGCCGTCTCCGCGACGCGCGCCGCGATCGAGGAGGGCATCGTCTCCGGCGGTGGCTCGGCGCTCATCCACGCGGTCTCGGTCCTCGCTGACGACCTCGGCCTCGAGGGCGACGAGGCGGTCGGCGTGCGCATCGTGCGCAAGGCCGCCGACGAGCCGCTGCGCTGGATCGCCGAGAACGGTGGCGAGAACGGCTACGTCGTGACCACCAAGGTCCGCGACGGTGGCGAGGCCAACGGCCCGGCGTACGGCTTCAACGCCGCGACCGGCGAGTACGGCGACCTGGTCGCCCAGGGCGTCCTCGACCCGGTCAAGGTCACCCGCTCGGCGCTGGTCAACGCCACCTCCATCGCAGCCATGCTGCTGACGACGGAGACGCTGGTCGCTGACAAGCCGGTCGAGGAGGAGCCCGAGGCCGCCGGCCACGGGCACGGCCACGGCCACGGTCACTGACCGACACGGCACGACGACGAGGCGTCGCTCCCCGGTGGGGCGGCGCCTCGTCGGCTTCTCCGGGACCTACGTCCTACGGGCATGGTCCGGCCGGGCCATGCGGATCCCCTACGAAAGGCGGACGCCCGGGTCGGGGTGTGCTGCCTAGGCTTGGCGCCGTGAAGGACCCTGCTGTGACCGGACAGCTGCTGACCACGGTGGTCGAGCAGCTCTCGACCGCCGACTCCGTCGAGCGCGTGACCGCGATCGTCGCAGCCGCCGTGCGCGACCTCATGGAGGCCGACGGGGCGACGTTCGTGCTGTGCGAGGACGCGAAGTGCTTCTACGCCGACGAGGACGCGGTCGGTCCGCTCTGGAAGGGCTCGCGCTTCCCGCTCAGCGCCTGCGTCAGCGGCTGGGCGATGCTCCACGGCGAGCCCGCGGTCATCCCCGACATCTACCTCGACGACCGGGTGCCGCACGATGCCTACCGGCCGACGTTCGTGAAGAGCATGGCGATGGTGCCGATCCGCTCCGAGGATCCCATCGGCGCGCTGGGGGCGTACTGGAGCGAGCCGCACACGCCGTCGCCCGAGCAGGTCCGCCTGGTCGAGGTCCTGGCCGGCAGCGCGGCCGTCGCGCTGGAGAACCTCGAGCTCCGGGGCGCCGTCGTACGCCGGGTCGCCGAGCGCGACCACCTCGAGTCGGCCGTCCACACGCTCGTGCACGACCTCCGCAACCCGCTCTTCGCGATGCTCGGCTGCGCCGAGCTGCTGGTCGACGAGGCGGACCCCGAGTCGGTCCGGGAGCTGGCCCGGACCATCCTGCGATCCGGCCAGCGGCTGGACGCGCAGATCGACCGGATGCTCGCTGTCTACCGGATCACGCACGCCGAGCTGCGGCCCGAGCAGATCGACCTGACGGCTCTGGCGGGGGAGATCGCGCAGCCGCTGGTACGCAGCGCCGGGCGCTCGGTCGACCTGGACATCGAGGACGGGCTGCGGGCCCACCTGGACCCCGTCATGGCCGACCTGATGCTGCGCAACCTGCTGGACAACGCCTTCAAGTACACCGGTCGCCAGGACTCCCCGCGGATCCGGCTGGCCCGCACGTCCGTGGGGCCACGTCAGGACACCTTCGTGGTCGCCGACAACGGCGCGGGCTTCGACCCGCGGCGCACCGAGGACCTGTTCCGTCCGCTGACGCGGTTGCACGACAGCCGGGAGTTCCCCGGCACCGGGCTGGGCCTGGCCTCGGTGGCGCGGATCGTGGAGCTGCACGGCGGCACCATCCGTGCCGAGGGCCGGGTCGGGGCGGGTGCGTCGTTCTACCTCTCCCTGCCGCACGCCGCCTGAGGTCCGCGCGGCCTGCTGACGCAGGCCGCCGGCCTCCGGGCTCCCTCGCGGGCGACGGTCTCAGGCGATCAGGAGAGCGGCGTACCGCTGAGGTCGAGCTCGCCGAAGACGGTGGTGAAGATCCGCAGGCAGCGCTGCGTCATCTCCTCGGGGGAGTCGCCGGGGTGGTCGAGCCACCACGTCACCAGGGAGCGGAAGATCGACTCCCAGGCGGCCCGCATCGCGTCGATGTCGAGGTCGTCGTGGTTGCCCGAGAGGTGCATCATCTCGGCGACGCCCTCGCGGCCGAAGTCGACGATGCGGCGCTCGTGCTCGGCGAGCCAGACCTGCGCCTCGCCCCCGCGGGGAGCGGTGGCGTCGAAGACCACCCGCCAGAGCCATGGCCGGGGCTCGAGCAGGCGGAACATGCCGTCGAGGGTGAGGGCGGCGCGGGCGAAGCCGACCGCGCCCGACGCGGCCGTGCGCTCGATCTCGCTGACCAGCGCCGCCGAGGCGTGCTGGACGCAGGCGACGTGGAGCCCGTCCTTGGAGCCGAAGTAGTTGTAGATGAGCGGCTTCGAGATGCCCGCGGCCTCGGCTACGTCGGCCACCGAGGTCCCGATGTAGCCCCGCTCGCCGAAGAGCCGACAGCCGGCCTCGATGATCTGGGCCTCGCGCTCGGGGCGCGCAACGCCCTTCGTGCCGGCGTTGGGGCGCGGGGTGCGGGTGGCGCTGCTCACGGAGCAGAGTCTAGACATGGCATATGACCCGGAGTTAACTTACTCAAGAGTCATATAGATCGACAGGAACGCCCCTGCGGCCGACACCTGTCTGGCCAGAACCCGGAGAACCCATGTACGACCTCGACCAGGTGCTCTCGCTGCAGCACAACCCGGTGGCCTGTGCCATCCCGTTCTTCCTGCTGTCGATCGTCCTTGAGATCGCGGCGATGACCTGGCTCGACGACGACGGGGTCGCCTCGGGCGGGAAGCCGCGCACGGGCTACCTCTCGCGCGACTTCTGGGCCTCGATCTCGATGGGCCTCGGCTCGATCTTCTGGCTGACCCTCTTCAAGGTGCTGACCTTCTTCCTCTACCAGTGGGTCTACCTCAACGTGGCACCCTTCCAGTGGGGGACCGGCAGCGTCGCCTATTGGGTCGCGGCGATGCTCGCGCTCGACCTCGCCTTCTACTGCACGCACCGCTTCGTGCACGAGCACAACATCGGCTGGGCCGCTCACCAGTCGCACCACTCCAGCGAGTACATGAACTTCGGCACGGCGCTCCGGCAGAAGTGGAACCCCTGGTTCGACCTCGTCTTCTTCCTGCCGCTGCCGCTCCTCGGCTTCGCGCCGTGGACCCTCTACGTCTGCTTCAGCGTCAACCTGGTCTGGCAGTTCTTCACGCACACCGAGCTGATCGGCAAGCTGCCGCGCGGGTTCGAGTTCGTCTTCAACACCCCCTCGCACCACCGCGTGCACCACGGGTCCGACGAGATCTACCTCGACCGCAACTACGCCGGCATCCTCATCATCTGGGACCGCATGTTCGGCACGTTCCAGGAGGAGATCCAGCGCCCCACGTACGGCCTGACCTACAAGGTCGACACCTACAACACCTTCAAGCTCGAGTACGCCGCCTTCGGTGTCCTGCTGCGCCAGGTGTGGGGCGCAGCGACCTGGCGTGACCGCTGGGGCTACGTGTGGGGCCCTCCGGGGTGGGCGCCGGCCGAGCAGGCCGAGGCCGAGAAGCAGCCCGCTGCCTGAGTCGGCGGCCGCCGGGCGCGCGCCGTGGCGGAGGGCTCCGTCGTGACGTTTGCACGGGCGAAACATTCCCGACCCGGCGCGGCAATCCCGCACTGTCACCGTAGGTCCTGAAGCACCGTCGACCTGAGGGAGATCGTCATGCTGTGGAGAGTCCGCGCCACCCTTCCGGACCAGCCCGGAACGCTCGCAGTCCTTGCGCAGAACTTCGGCGACTCCGGCGTGAACATCCTCGGCCTGCAGATCTTCCCCGGCGTCGACACGGTGACCGACGAGCTCATCCTGCGTACGCCGTCAGGGTGGAGCGAGGCCGACCTCGCACGGCTCGTCGAGCGGTCCGGTGGCACCGGTGCGTCCGCCGTCCGCTGCACGGAGAACGCCCTGGTCGACCAGCCCACGCGCTACGTGCGTGCGGCCCGCGCGATCGCCGGCCACCCGGCGTCGTTCCCGGACGTGGTGGCCAAGCTCTTCGACGCCGAGGCCGACCGTGGTCCCGACGGCGTGGAGCAGGACGTCATGGAGCTCACCGTGGGTGACGTCGACGTGCAGATCCGGCGCGCCGCTCCGTTCACGCCGACCGAGATCGCGCGCGGCGCCGCGCTCGCGGACCTCGTCGCCGACCAGATGGACCGCATGCGGGGCAAGCCCGTGGTGACGGCCCCGGTCCGTGTCTCCGGCGACGCACAGCTCTCGACCACCATCAACGGTGTCGAGGCGACGCTGGACGGCGTGACCGTCGGCTGGGCCAGGCTGAGGCTCAGCGAGGAGCCCGGCGTGCTCGAGCTGTCCCTGCGCGTCGACCCGGCGTGGCAGCGCCACGGCGTGGGTCGTCGCCTCCTGCGGGAGGCGGCGCGCGTCGCTGTGACGAGGCAGGCCACCGAGATCGTGATGACCACCAGCACGGACAACGAGGCCGTGCTGCCGATGGTCCTCGCGGCGGGCCTGCGGGGCCGGATCCGGATGGCGTCGGAGACGCTCACGGTGCGGGTGCCGCTGCGTGACCTCAAGCCGGTCCCGGCCTGACCCGACGACCGTCCGCGAGCGGGCGGCCGGGGGCTGTCCGTAGCTGCCGGCCGGTGTCGTACCGGCTCCGGCCGCCCTCTAGAATGGCGCAATGGAGCTCCCCGACAAGTTCGCCGCACTCGGCCTCACGTACGACGACGTCCTGCTGCTGCCGGGGGAGTCGGACCTCAACCCGGCCGACATCGACACCACCTCGAAGCTCACCCGCGAGATCTCGCTGAAGGTTCCGCTGATCTCCGCGGCGATGGACACCGTCACCGAGTCGCGCATGGCGATCGCCATGGCGCGTCAGGGCGGCATCGGCATCCTGCACCGCAACCTGTCGACCGAGGAGCAGGCCTACCAGGTCGACCTGGTCAAGCGGACCCAGACCGGCATCATCTCCAACCCGGTGACGATCACCGCCGACAAGACGCTCGAGCAGCTCGACGCGATCTGCGGTGAGTACCGCGTGTCCGGCCTCCCGGTCGTCGACACCGACAACAACCTCGTCGGCATCATCACCAACCGCGACCTGCGCTTCACGCCGGTCGCCGAGTGGGTCACGACCAAGGTCGACGAAGTCATGACCCGCATGCCGCTCATCACGGGCCCGGCGGGCATCTCCCGTGACGACGCGACCCTGCTGCTGCGCAAGCACAAGCTCGAGCGCCTTCCGCTCGTCGACGACAACGGCAAGCTCGCCGGCCTGATCACGGTCAAGGACTTCGTCAAGGGTGAGCAGTTCCCCGACGCCTCGCGCGACGGCGACGGACGCCTCCTCGTCGGTGCCGCCGTCGGTTACTTCGGTGACGCCTGGGAGCGCGCGACCACCCTCGTCGAGGCCGGTGTCGACGTGCTCGTCGCCGACACCGCGCACGGCCACGTGCACCTCCTGCTCGACATGGTCCGCAAGCTGAAGAACGACCCCGCGACCCGGCACGTCCAGGTCATCGGCGGCAACGTCGCGACCCGGGCCGGCGCGCAGGCCTTCGTCGACGCCGGTGCCGACGCGGTCAAGGTCGGCTTCGGTCCCGGCTCCATCTGCACCACCCGCGTGGTCACGGGCTGTGGCGTCCCGCAGGTGACCGCGGTGTACGAGGCGTCCCTCGCCGCGACCCCGGCCGGTGTGCCGGTCATCGCGGATGGTGGCCTCCAGCAGTCCGGCGACATCGCCAAGGCGCTCGTCGCCGGTGCGTCGACGGTCATGATCGGCTCCATGCTGGCCGGCACGGAGGAGTCGCCCGGCGAGATCGTCTTCCACCAGGGCAAGCAGTTCAAGGCCTACCGCGGCATGGGCTCGCTCGGGGCGATGTCCTCGCGCGGCAAGAAGTCGTACTCGAAGGACCGCTACTTCCAGGCCGAGGTCACCAGCGACGACAAGATCGTGCCCGAGGGCGTCGAGGGCCGCGTCGCCTACCGTGGTCCGCTCTCCGCCGTCACGCACCAGCTCGTCGGCGGCCTCCAGCAGTCGATGTTCTACGTCGGCGCGCGCACGGTTCCGGACCTGCAGGCCAAGGGTCAGTTCATCCGGATCACCTCGGCGTCGCTGAAGGAGAGCCACCCGCACCACATCGAGATGACGGTCGAGGCGCCCAACTACTCGGCGCGCTGACGCTGCCACGTCGTCCGCGAGGCCCGGTCCACCTGTGGGTGGGCCGGGCCTCGCGGTCGTACGCCTGCGTGCGGGTTCGCGCAGGCGGGGCGCGCGTGCGGACTAGATTCGGCGCATGAGCGAGGGGAGTGGCGGCACCGTCCGGGCGGACGCGTGGTGCTGGGCGGTACGGCTCTACAAGAGCCGGTCGCAGGCGACCGCCGGTGCGAAGGCGGGCCACATCCGGATCAACGGCGTGCGGGCCAAGGCGTCGCAGCCGGTCAAGATCGGTGACGAGGTCCGCGTCACGGTGACCTTTCCCGGAGGCGCCCGCGAGCACGTCCTCATCGTGAAGCAGTTGCTGGTCAAGCGCGTGGGTGCGCCACTCGCGGCGCTGGCGTACGAGGACCGCACGCCCGCGCTCCCGCCCCGGGAGGAGCGGGCCGCGCCGGTCTTCGCGCGGGAGCGGGGCGCCGGTCGACCCACCAAGCGCGAACGCCGCGAGCTCGACCAGCTGCGCGGCCGCTGACCCGCCTGTCACGCGCGTCCTTGCCGTTGCACGGGGCCGACCCGGTCGGCTGCGCGCGGGAGAGCCGTCACCTCCGGCGACTACTGCCGTTGTCATCGATGTGAACACGTCGAAGCAGGTCACCCGTCGTAGCGTCCTCGGTGGATCGGCGGCTGTCGCCGCCGCCGGTGTGGCACTGGGCCCGATGTCCCCGGCCCTGGCCGTCGAGCGCAGGAAGGTCGCCGTCCTCGGCGGCGGCATGGCCGGCCTGTCGGCGGCGTTCGAGCTGGTGGAGCGGGGCTACGAGGTCACCGTCTACGAGCGCAACGCGCTCGGCGGCAAGGCGCGCAGCATCCCGGTCGCGGGGACCGCCGCGGGCGGTCGCCTGCCCCTTCCGGGCGAGCACGGCTTCCGCTTCTTCCCCGGCTTCTACAAGCACATCCCCGACACCATGACGCGGATCCCGTTCGCGGCCAACAGGAACGGTGTGAAGGACAACCTGGTCGCGGCGCCGATCCCGTACTTCCCGCGGTCGGGCGGGCGCAACGACCAGCAGTTCTTCGGCTTCCTGCCGGACCCGCGCGACCTGATGACCCCGGCGGCGGTCGAGCGGCTCGTCGTCGACGAGTGGCTCAGCCGGGAGGGCATCATGCCCGACGAGGCGGCGTACTTCGCCTCGCGCCTGGTGGTCTACCTCTCGAGCTGCGACGCGCGCCGCATGGGTGAGTGGGAGAAGACGTCGTGGTGGGACTTCGTCGGTGCCGCGACGCGCTCGAAGGAGTACCAGAACGTCGCGGCGCGAGGCCTGACCCGCGCCCTCGTCGCGGCGAAGGAGGAGATCGCCAGCACGCGCACGATCGGCAACATGGCGGAGGCGTTCATCTACGCGCTCGCCGGCCTGGGGACGACCGGCCACGCGGACCAGGTCCTCGACGGGCCGACGAACGAGGTGTGGATCGACCCGTGGGTGGGGTTGCTGCGCCAGAAGGGCGTCCGCTTCGTGACCGGCGCGACCGTCACCGGCCTCACCGTCGGCAGCGGCCGCATCAGTGGTGCCCGGGCGCGACGCGCAGACGGCACGGCGTTCACGATCACGGCTGACTGGTACGTCAGCGCGATGCCCGTCGAGCGGGTCGCCCGCCTGCTCACGGCGCCGGTCCTCGCCCTCGACCCGTCCCTGGCCCGCCTGCACAACCTCTACACGGACTGGATGAACGGCCTGCAGATCTTCCTCAAGCGGAAGGTCGAGATCACCCGGGGTCACATCGCGTTCCTCGATTCGCCGTGGTCCATCACGGGCCTCACGCAGGGGCAGTTCTGGGAGAAGGACTTCGCCGCGACGTACGGCGACGGCACCGCGGTCGACTGCCTCTCCATCGACATCTCCGACTGGACGACGCCGGGCATCCTCTACGGCAAGACCGCGAAGGAGTGCACGCGCCAGGAGATCTTCGACGAGGCGTGGGCGCAGATGAAGGCGGCGCTCGAGGACACCGGCGACTCGGTGCTGCCCGACGACATCGTGCACTCGTGGCACCTCGACCCGGGCATCCGGTTCCACCCCTCCACGGGCTCCAACACCAACGAGGAGCCACTGCTGGTCAACACCGTCGACTCGTGGAAGGACCGTCCGACCTCGACCACGCGGATCCCCAACTTCTTCCTCGCCGGCGACTACGTGCGCACCAACATCGACCTCGCGACGATGGAGGGCGCCAACGAGTCGGGCCGCACCGCCGCCAACGCGATCCTCGCGGCGTCGGGGTCGACCGCGACGCGCGCGAAGATCATGCCGATGTACCGCCCGGTCGAGTGGGAGGCCTTCAAGGTCGTCGACGCGGCGCGCTACAGGCTGGGCCAGAAGAACGTCTTCGACGTGGGTCGGTGAGCAGCAGGTCGGGGGAGCGCGCCGGTCGCCACTAGACTGCGACCGTGACTGAGATCGAGATCGGCCGCGCCAAGCGTGCTCGCCGCGCGTACTCCTTCGACGACATCGCGATCGTGCCCTCGCGGCGTACGCGCGATCCCGAGGAGGTCAGCGTCGCCTGGCAGATCGACGCCTACCGCTTCGACCTCCCGGTCGTCGCCGCGCCGATGGACTCGGTCATGTCGCCGTCGACCGCCATCGCCCTGGGCAAGCTGGGCGGCCTGGGCGTCCTCAACCTCGAGGGCCTCTGGACCCGCTACGAGGACCCGACGTCCCTGCTCGAGGAGGTCGCCGGCCTGCGTGGGCTCGACGCGACCCGCCGCATGCAGGAGATCTACGCCGAGCCGATCAAGCCCGAGCTCATCACCGCGCGCCTCCGGGAGATCCGCGAGTCCGGTGTGACCGTCGCCGGCTCCCTCTCGCCGCAGCGGACCAAGGAGTTCGCCAAGTGCGTCGTCGACGCCGGCGTCGACATGTTCGTCATCCGCGGCACCACCGTCTCCGCCGAGCACGTCTCGAGCCAGGCCGAGCCGCTGAACCTCAAGGAGTTCATCTACGAGCTGGACGTGCCGGTCATCGTCGGTGGCTGCGCGACGTACACCGCTGCCCTGCACCTGATGCGCACCGGTGCCGCCGGCGTGCTCGTGGGCTTCGGCGGCGGTGCCGCGCACACCACGCGCACGGTGCTGGGTGTCGCCGTGCCCATGGCCTCGGCCGTCGCCGATGTCGCCGCGGCTCGTCGTGACTACCTCGACGAGTCCGGCGGCCGCTACGTCCACGTGATCGCCGACGGCTCGATCGGCCGCTCGGGCGACATCTCCAAGGCGATCGCCTGTGGTGCCGACGCCGTCATGGTGGGCTCGCCGTTCGCCCGTGCTTCCGACGCGCCCGGCGCCGGCTTCCACTGGGGCACGGAGGCGCACCACGCAGACCTGCCGCGTGGCGAGCGCGTCGAGTTCGGCACGGTCGGCACGATCGAGGAGATCCTCTTCGGCCCGTCCCGTGTCGCCGACGGCACGATGAACCTCATCGGCGCCCTCAAGCGCTCGATGGCCACGACCGGCTACACGGAGCTCAAGGAGTTCCAGCGCGTGGAGATCGTCGTCGAGAGCTGAATCGCAGCCGAACTGCCCTGTCGGCGCGCCATTCCTGTCCCCGCGCGGGGCAGGGGAGGTAGACATGGGGCATGGGTAACGCGAGCGCGTTGAGTCCACAGGCGCGGGAGACCGCGCTCCAGCAGCTGGGCACGCCCGGCAACGAGGTCGACGTCCTCGTCGTCGGCGGGGGCATCACGGGAGCAGGCGCTGCGCTCGATGCGGTCACCCGCGGCCTCACGGTCGGGCTGCTCGAGCAGCGCGACCTGGCATCCGGCACCTCGAGCCGCAGCTCGAAGCTGGTCCACGGCGGGCTGCGCTATCTCGAGATGATGGACTTCGGCCTCGTCCGCGAGGCACTGACCGAGCGGGGCCTGCTGCTGACCAAGCTCGCACCGCACCTGGTGAAGCCGGTCCCGTTCCTCTACCCGCTGACCCACCGCGGGTGGGAGCGCGGGTACGTCGGAGCCGGCCTCGCGCTCTACGACACCATGGCCCGCGTCGGTGGCCACGACGCCGGGCTGCCGCGACACCGCCACCTCACGCGCAAGGGCGTCGCCCGCGTCGCCCCCGACTTCAAGGCGGAGCGGCTCGCCGGCGCGATCCAGTACTGGGACGCGCAGGTCGACGACGCGCGGCTGGTGCTGACGGTCGCCCGCACCGCCGCCCAGCACGGAGCCCACATCGCGACCCGCACGAAGGTGACGGGGTTCCTCCGCGAGGGCGAGCGCGTGATCGGCGTGCGGGCGCGTGACCTCGAGACGGGGCGCGACCTGGAGATCCGGGCCCGCGTCGTCGTCAACGCCGCTGGTGTCTGGACCGACGAGATCCAGGGCCTCGTCGGCGGCCGCGGCTCGCTCCACGTCAAGGCGAGCAAGGGCATCCACATCGTCGTGCCGCGCGACCGCATCCGCTCCGAGTCCGGCTTCATCGTGCGCACCGAGACCAGCGTGCTCTTCGTCATCCCGTGGGGCCGCCACTGGATCATCGGCACCACCGACACCGCCTGGGACCTCGACCGGGCGCACCCGGCCGCGAGCCGTGCCGACATCGACTACGTGCTCGAGCACGTCAACCGGATCCTGCGGGAGCCGCTCGACCACGAGGACGTCGAGGGCGTGTACGCCGGTCTGCGGCCGCTGCTCTCCGGCGAGTCCGAGCCGACCAGCCGGATCAGCCGCGAGCACACCGTGGTCACGCCCGTGCCGGGCCTGGTGATGATCGCCGGCGGCAAGCTGACGACGTACCGGGTGATGGCGCGCGACGCCGTCGACGCCGCGAGCCACTCGCTGCGCAGCGGCGGGTCGCCGATGGTGCGCGACTCGATCACCGACCGCGTGCCACTGGTCGGCGCCGATGGCTACGAGACCCGCGCCAACCAGCGGGTCATGCTGGCTCGCCGCAGTGGCCTGCACCTGGCCCGGATCGACCACCTGCTCGGCCGCTACGGCGGGCGGATCGACGACGTCCTCGACCTGGTCGCGGACCGTCCGGAGCTCTCGGCTCCGCTCGCCGGTGCGGAGGACTACCTGGCCGCCGAGGTGGTCCACGCGGTGACCCACGAGGGTGCGCGCCACCTCGACGACGTGCTGGTCCGGCGTACCCGGATCTCGATCGAGACCTTCGACCGGGGAGTGGGTGCCGCCCCGGAAGCGGCCCGCCTCATCGGGGAGCTCCTGGGCTGGACCGAGGAGCGCCTGGCTGCCGAGGTCGACCACTACCGGCGGCGCGTGGCGGCCGAGCGCCAGAGCCAGAAGATGATGACCGACCAGGAAGCCGACGAGGCGCGCGTGAGCCTGCCCGACCTCATCTGAGGAGTGTCACTCTCCGGTTGACATCACGGGGCCGAGTGTCAAGTCTCACACCTGTTGAACGCTGGTTAATGAGACAACGTGTCGCCTACTCTCGACCCATGAGCGCACGCAACAACGAGCCGGCCGACAAGAGCGGCACCGTCGAGGGCCCGCACGACCCCGAGCACAACATCGAGGGCTCCTACGCCCTCGACCCGCAGTACGTCGCCTCGCTGACCGGTCAGCTGCTGGCGACCTCCGGCGACGGGGTCCCGTCGGTCTCGCCGATCAACGGCCAGCCGCTCGGTGTCATCCCGCAGTCGTCGATCGACGATGTCGACACGGCCTTCGCCCGCGCGCGCGCCGCGCAGGCGAAGTGGGCTCGCACCTCGATCGACGAGCGCGCCGCGATCCTCATGCGCTTCCACGACCTCGTGCTGGCCAACGCCGACGAGATCATGGACATCGCCGTCTGGGAGTCCGCGAAGGCCCGTCGCGACGCCTACAACGAGGTCTACCACGTCGCGCTGACCGCGCGGTACTACGCGCGCAGTGCCCACCGCCACCTCGACACCCAGCGCCGTCAGGGCGTCCTGCCGGCCCTGACCCGCATCGACCTCAACCGCGTGCCCAAGGGCGTCGTCGGCATCATCTCGCCGTGGAACTACCCGTTCACGATGGCGATGTCCGACGGCATCCCGGCGCTCATGGCCGGCAACGCCGTGGTCGCCAAGGCCGACAGCCAGACCATGCTGACCGCGCTCGTCGGTGTGAAGCTGCTCCGCGAGGCCGGCTTCCCCGAGGACCTGTGGATCCCGGTCGCGGGCCCCGGCTCGAAGGTCGGCACCGCGCTCATCGAGCGGGCCGACTACATCTGCTTCACCGGCTCCACCGCGACCGGCAAGCGCGTCGCCGCGGGCTGTGCCGAGCGCCTCATCAACTGCTCGCTCGAGCTCGGTGGCAAGAACCCGATCCTGATCCTCGAGGACGCCAACATCGAGCGTGCCGCGGAGGGTGCGGTTCGCGCGACGTACTCCAACGCGGGCCAGCTCTGCGTCTCGACCGAGCGCATGTTCGTCGCCGACGCGATCTACGACCGCTTCGTGGGCCGCTTCGTCGCCCGCACCGAGGCGATGACCCTGGGCGCCGGCCAGGACTGGGCCATCGACATGGGCTCGCTCATCTCGCAGGACCAGCTCGACACCGCTCTCGCCCACATCGAGGACGCCAAGGCCAAGGGCGCCACGGTGCTCACCGGAGGCAAGCACCGCCCGGACATCGCGCCGTACTTCCTCGAGCCGACGATCCTCGAGGGCGTCACCCCCGAGATGGACATCTACGCCAACGAGACCTTCGGTCCGGTCATCTCGATCTACCGCTTCCACGAGGAGACCGAGGCGATCGCGCTCGCCAACGAGGGCTGCTACGGCCTCAACGCGTCGGTCTGGACCAAGGACGCCAAGCGCGGCCGCGCCATCGCCCGCGAGATCAAGGCGGGCACGGTCAACGTCAACGAGGCGTACGGCGCCACGTTCGGCTCGCTCGAGGCTCCGATGGGCGGCATGCGTGAGTCGGGCCTCGGCCGCCGCCAGGGCGCCGAGGGCATCCACCGCTACACCGAGGTGCAGTCCGTCGGCACGCAGCGGGTCATGCCGCTCGCGGCGTTCGGCCCGCTGAGCAACAAGCAGTTCGCAGCGATCTCGACGTTCAACGAGAAGCTCCTCGCGAAGTTCGGTCGCACCTCGTGAGCGGCCAGGTGACGGGTGGCCAGCACTACGACGTCCTGGTCATCGGCTCCGGCTTCGGCGGCTCGGTCTCGGCGCTGCGCCTGACCGAGAAGGGCTACAAGGTCGGCGTGCTGGAGGCGGGTGCCCGCTTCCGCGACGAGGACTTCGCCAAGAACTCCTGGGACCTGAAGAAGTTCCTCTTCAACCCCGCGATCGGCGCCTACGGCATCCAGCGCATCGACATGGTCAAGGACTGCCTGATCCTCGCCGGCGCGGGCGTCGGCGGTGGCTCGCTGGTCTACGCCAACACGCTCTACGAACCGCTCGACGCGTTCTACAAGGACCGCTCCTGGGCGCACATCACCGACTGGAAGTCGGAGCTGGCGCCCTACTACGACCAGGCCAAGCGCATGCTCGGCGTCGTCATCAACCCGGTCGAGACCGCCTCGGACCGCGAGGTCGCGAAGGTGGCCGCGCAGTTCGGCACGGCCGACTCGCTGCACATGACCCCGGTGGGTGTCCTGTTCGGCGGCGAGGACGGTCGCGACGGCGGCAAGGAGGTCGAGGACCCGTACTTCGGCGGCGCCGGCCCGCGGCGTACGACGTGCACCAACTGCGGCGAGTGCATGACCGGCTGCCGCCACGGTGCCAAGAACACGCTGGTGAAGAACTACCTCTACCTGGCCGAGCAGGCCGGCGCCGAGGTGCACCCGCTGACCACCGTCACCGACGTCCGCCCGAAGGTGGGCGGCGGCTACACCGTCACCGCCCGCTGGACCAAGGCGAAGCTGTCGCGCAAGACCGCGGTCAAGACCTTCACGGCCGACCACGTCATCTTCGCCGCCGCCGCGCTGGGCACCCAGAAGCTGCTGCACAAGCTCAAGGACGAGGGCTCGCTGCCCAAGGTCTCCGACCGCCTCGGCGTGCTCACGCGCACCAACTCGGAGTCGATCCTCGGTGTCATCTCCGAGCGGGGAGCCGACGTCGACTTCACCGACGGCGTCGCGATCACCTCCTCGTGGCACCCCGACGAGGTCACCCACATCGAGCCGGTCCGCTACGGCAAGGGCTCCAATGCCATGTCGCTCATGCAGACGGTGCTCTCCGACGGTGGCCCCGGCCGCTTCGGCCGATGGGCGAAGGACTACGCCAAGCTCTGGCTCAACCCGAAGAACGTCTCCAACCTGTACGACGTCAAGCACTGGTCCGAGCGGGTGGTGATCCTGCTGGTCATGCAGACCCTCGACAACTCGATCACGACGCGTCGGGTGAAGCTGCCCGGTGGCGGCTCCTTCATGACCTCGAAGCAGGGTCACGGCGGCGAGAACCCGACGTGGATCCCGGTCGCGAACGAGGCCGCGCGCCAGATGGCGGACAACATGAACGGCGTCGCGGGCGGCACCATCGGCGAGCCGTTCAACGTGCCGCTGACGGCGCACTTCATCGGCGGCTGCACGATCGGCGACTCGCCGGAGACCGGCGTGGTCGACCCGTTCCACCGGATGTACGGCTACGAGGGCCTGCACATCATGGACGGCTCGACGATCTCGGCGAACCTCGGTGTGAACCCGTCGCTGACGATCACCGCCCAGGCCGAGCGCGCCCTCTCGTTCTGGCCCAACAAGGGCGAGGCGGACACCCGCCCCGCCCAGGGTGAGGCCTACCGCCGGATCGAGCCGGTCCAGCCGAAGAACCCGGTCGTCCCCGAGGCTGCTCCCGCAGCGCTGCGGCTGCCGATCGTGGGCATCAGCTGACGGTGGCGTGACGCCACCCACGCCCCCTGCGCCACACGCGCACCACCGTGACGGCCCGGTCCCGAAACTTTCGGGGCCGGGCCGTAACGCGTCCGGGGAGGGTTCGTTGCACGAAGTGGGCCCGGAGAGTCTTGCTCCCTCCCATGCCGGGTCCCATGTCCGCGCTGTTCCACGAAAGCGTGGATGGCCAGGACCCCGCCACCCTCCCTCCCCGGCGGGGTCCTGGTGCGTTCGGCGGGGTCGGACCCCGGCGGCACAGGCTCCCTCCCCGGCGGGGTCCTGGTGCGTTCGGCGGGGAGGTGGCGGCGGACGGGCGTCCGGGAGAGCGGCGTACGGACGTTAGAATCCGCGCGTGACTGACACTTCGCACGACCTCGTCCTCGTCGTCGACTTCGGGGCGCAGTACGCGCAGCTGATCGCGCGCCGCGTCCGCGAGGCCAGGGTCTACTCCGAGATCGTGCCGCACACGCTGCCCGTCGCCGAGATGCTGGCGAAGAAGCCGAAGGCGATCATCCTCTCCGGCGGTCCGTCGTCGGTCTACGAGGAGGGCGCCCCGTCACTCAACGGCGAGCTCTTCACCGGCGAGGTCCCTGTCTTCGGCATGTGCTACGGCTTCCAGACGATGGCCCAGGCCCTCGGCGGCGAGGTCTCCGCGACCGGCCTGCGCGAGTACGGCCGCACCCCTGTCCAGGTCGTCGAGCACGGCGTGCTGATGGCGGGCATGCCCTCGGCCCACAACGTCTGGATGTCGCACGGCGACCAGGTCGTCAAGGCGCCGGAGGGCTTCACGGTCCTCGCCTCGACGGAGCTGACCCCGGTCGCGGCGTTCGAGGACGTCGCCCGCGGCTACGCCGGTGTGCAGTGGCACCCCGAGGTGCTCCACTCCGAGCACGGCCAGCAGGTGCTCGAGCACTTCCTGTGGAACATCGCGGGATGTCGCCAGACCTGGACGATCGGCAACATCGCCGAGGAGCAGATCGCCCGGATCAAGGAGCAGATCGGCGAGGAAGGTCGCGCGATCTGCGGCCTCTCCGGAGGTGTCGACTCCGCCGTCGCCGCTGCCATCGTGCAGAAGGCGATCGGCGACCGCCTCACCTGCGTGTACGTCGACCACGGCCTCATGCGCAAGGACGAGACCGAGCAGGTCGAGCGCGACTTCGTCGCAGCCACGGGCGCGAAGCTGATCGTCGTCGACGCCGAGAAGCAGTTCCTCGACGCGCTTGCCGGCGTCTCGGAGCCGGAGGCCAAGCGCAAGATCATCGGCCGCGAGTTCATCCGCGCGTTCGAGGGTGCCGAGCTCGAGGTCATCAAGTCGGCGCCCGAGGGCACGAAGGTCGGCTTCCTCGTCCAGGGCACGCTCTACCCGGACGTCGTCGAGTCCGGCCACGGCGCGGGCACCTCGACCATCAAGTCCCACCACAACGTCGGCGGCCTCCCGGAGGACCTCGAGTTCGAGCTGGTGGAGCCGCTGCGTGAGCTCTTCAAGGACGAGGTGCGTGCCGTCGGTGCGCAGCTCGGCCTGCCGGACGTCATCGTCCAGCGGCAGCCGTTCCCGGGTCCGGGTCTGGGCATCCGCATCGTCGGTGAGGTCACCCGCGAGCGTCTCGACATCCTCCGCGAGGCCGACGCGATCGCTCGCGAGGAGATGACCAAGGCCGGCCTCGACGGCTCGATCTGGCAGATGCCGGTCGTGCTGCTCGCCGACGTCCGCTCGGTCGGCGTCCAGGGCGACGGTCGCACCTACGGCCACCCGGTCGTGCTGCGTCCGGTCACCTCCGAGGACGCGATGACCGCGGACTGGGCCCGCCTGCCCTACGAGGTGCTGGAGAAGATCTCGACGCGGATCACCAACGAGGTCAAGGAGATCAACCGGGTGACGCTGGACGTGACGTCCAAGCCCCCGGGCACGATCGAATGGGAGTGAGCGAGGAGGGCTCCGGAGGAAGCGCGAGCGCAGCGAGTGCTTGCGGAGGAGCCCGACGAGCGAGCGACCAGCGGCCGAAGGCCGCCTGGGAGTGAGCGAGGAGGCCCCCTGAGCCACCAGGGCCGCCCGACCTGCCGATGAGTACGGCGAGTCGGGCGGCCTTGTCGTGTCCGACGGCTGGCAGACAACGACAACGGCCCCGACCGATGCTCGGTCGGGGCCGCGTCACGCCGGGCCGCGGAAGGGGGCGTCCCTGGCCCGGCGGTCTCGGGGCGTCACCTCTGCGGGAACGCGCATCCCCCGGGCAGGCCCAGCCTGCGGAAGACCAGCGCTGCGGGGCAGAACCCCGTGAACGCCGACTGCAGCAGGTTGGCGCCCACGAAGCAGGTGAGCAGCAGGAACCACGGCGAGACCACGGCGACCAGCAAGGCGCTGACCAGGGTCATGGTGCCGGCGAGGACCAGGACGGCGCGGTCGACGGTCATGTCAGCGCCCCACGATCCGGCCGAGCCAGCTGCGGCGCGGCCCCGTGGGCCGTTCGGTCTTCGGGTGCCCGGCGCACCAGTTCGCCGGGGGCACCGACGCCTTCACGGCAGCGACGTGCTGTCCGCAGCCGGACCAGGTGATCTTGCCGCACTGCTTGCAGGGGACGGGTCGACACATGTCTCTTCTCCTCGGGTGGGTGGTCAGTGTCAGGAGGGCGTCTCGCCGGCCTCGAGGGCGTCCGCGAACTCGCAGAAGGCCTCGTAGGCGCGGGCGCCGTGGATCGTCGCGGGGCCGCCGTGCATGAGGAAGGTGACGCCGATCGCCTCGGCTGCCTCCTGGCGCGTCGCCCCGGCACGGACAGCGGCCTGGCTGTGCGAGGCGATGCAGCCGTCGCAGCCCTCGACGACGCCGATCGCGAGCGCGATCAGCTCCTTCGTCCTGACGTCGAGCGCGCCCGGGGCGAAGGCGCCCTTGTGCAGCTCGCTCCACCCGGCGTACACCTCGGGGATCGCCCGACGCAGTGCGCGGTGCTGGGGGGAGAGCTCGCGGAGGACGGTCTTGCCGTGAGCGGAGTGGGTCTCGGTCATGGTGATGCCTTTCAGTGCGAGAAGCGGATGGTGGGCAGGATCCGGCGGAGCCAGGCGGGGGAGGCCCAGGCCGCGCGTCCGGCGAGGCGGAGCATCACCGGGAGCAGGACCAGCCGGACCAGGAAGGCGTCGAGGAGGACGGCGACGCCGAGGATGACGCCCATCTCCTTCGGCGGAAGCGGGCCGGAGAGCGCGAAGGTGAAGAAGACCGCGACCATGACGCCTCCGGCGGCGAAGATCACGCGTCCGGAGTGGGCCACCGCGCCGACCATGGCTTCCCGGGGATCGCCCGACTTCTCCCAGTGCTCCTTGGCGGAGGCCAGCAGGAAGACCGTGTAGTCCATCGCGATGGCGAAGATCATCGCGAAGAAGAAGACCGGCGCCCAGGCGTCGAGGAAGCCCTGGTGCTCGAAGCCGAGGAGGCCGGAGCCGTGTCCGTCCTGGAAGACCAGGCGGGCGACCCCGAACGCGGCAGCCGTCGAGAGCAGGCTGGCCAGCGTGCCGAGCAGCGAGATCAGCGGTGCCTGCAGGGCGACCAGCAGGAGCAGGAAACCGAGCACCATGACGACGCCGATCACGAGTGGCGCCGAGCGGTCGAGCTGGTCCTTGAGGTCGATGTTCTCGATCGCGGCGCCGCCCACCTTGGCCGTCGACGGCAGGTCGGCGCGCAGGCGCTCCACCGTCGTCGCCAGGGCCGGATCGGACGGGTCGACCGTCGGCACGGCCTGGATCAGCACGAGACCGCTGCCGTCACCCGCCGCCACCGGCGGCATCGCGGCCGCGATGCCCCGGTCGTGGGTGAGGACCGCGTACGCCGTGTCGGCCTGGTCGGCATCGGCGATCACCTGCAGGGCGCCGGGGGCGCCCTTGCCGAACGCCGCCTGGACCGTGTCGTAGCCGACCCGCGCGCTGGCGTCCTCGGGCAGGACCTTGATCGACGGCATCGCCGTGCGCAGGCCGATGATCGGGGCGGCCAGGGCCACCAGGACCACGAGGGCGGCCGTGCCCCACAGGACCGGGCGGCGCCACAGCCGCTCGCCCCAGGCGGCGAAGGCGGGTGAGCGGTGCTCGCCGGCCTTGACCCAGGGCAGGGCGAAGCGGTTGATCCGGTGGTCCAGCTTGACCAGGACGAGGGGCAGCAGGGTCAGCGTCGCCGCGAGGATGAAGACGACCGAGAGCATGATGCCGCCGGCCATCGAGCGGAACGACGGCGAGGGCACGAGCATGACGGCGGAGAGGGAGACGAGCACGGTGGCGCCGGAGAGCAGGACTGCCTTGCCGGCGGTGTCCATCGTCTCGGCGACCGCCTCGCGCGCGGTCCGGTGCTGGCCCTCGCGGGCGGCGCGGTAGCGGACGACGAGGAAGAGCGCGTAGTCGATGCCCAGCGCGAGGGAGAACATCATCGCGAAGTTCATCGCCCAGATGGAGACGGGCACGAGCTCGTTGATCAGCACGAGGGAGCCGGCCGAGGCGACGAGGCCGGCCAGGGTCAGCAGGAGCGGGAGGCCGGCGGCCACGAGCGCGCCGAAGGCGAGCACGAGGATGCCGAGCGTCACCGGCCAGGACCGCATCTCCGAGCCGAGCATGGCCTTCAGGTTCGCCTCGTTGAAGTCGGACCAGAGCACCGACGCTCCCGTGGGGTCGACCGAGATGGTCGAGGTTCCCGCGGCAGAGAGCTCCTCCTTGAGGTCGGTGGCGACCTTCACCATCTCGTTCGTGTCGACGCCGGCACCGGCCAGCACGACTGCTGTGGTGCCGTCGCGGGAGAGGGTGGCGCCGGGCTGGGGCGGGACGACGGTGGCGATGCGGTCGTCCCCGGCGAGCAGGTGGGTGACGTGCGCGATCACGCGCTGTCCCTCGGCGGAGGTCAGCGGGCCCGCGGAGCTGTGCACGACGACCTGCAGGGCGTGGCTGGCGTTGCCGCCGAAGTGCTCCTGTGCGAGCTCGCGTGCTGCCACGGACTGCGAGCCGTCGGCCTGCCAGCCCGCTCCCGAGAGGTTCTTCTCGACGAACGGCGCGAAGACACCGAGGCCGATCACGACCACGAGCCAGGACAGGGCGACCAGCCGTGCGTGGTCGGCGACCCACAGGCCGAGGGAGCCGAGCCGGCCAGTGCTGGTCGGGTCGGTGCCGGTGTGGGGAGGGGCGGTCCGGTCCGCCGTCCGGTCGATCTGGTGCGCCATGCTGCGCCTCCTTCCGTAGAACCCCCCGGGGGGTTATGATTAAACCGTAGCAGATAACCCCCCTGGGGGTTCTATCGACCAGGTCACAGGAGGTTGACATGGAGGAGTTCACGCTCGCGAGCACGATCGCCGCGCCGTACGACGAGGCGGTGGCGCGTGTGCGTCACGCGCTGGCCGACGCCGGCTTCGGTGTGCTCACGGAGATCGACCTGAAGGCGACGCTCAAGGCGAAGCTCGACCTCGACGTGGCGCCGCGTGTGATCCTCGGCGCCTGCCGTCCGCAGCTGGCCCACCGTGCCCTCGAGGCGGACCCGCGGGTGGCCGCGATGCTCCCGTGCAACGTGGTGGTCTCGGCCGTCGACGACGGGACGAGCCGGGTGGAGGTCTTCGACCCGGCGGCCATGACATCCTTCAGTGCATCGTCGGCGATCGCGGAGGTCGCCGCCGAGGCGCGCGACCGGCTCACGCAGATGCTGGCGCGGCTCGAGGGGCAGGAGGCCTGACATGAAGCTGGACCAGGACGAGGTCAAGCCCGTCATCACCCGGATGAAGCGGGCGCACGGCCACCTGGCCACCGTGATCCGGATGCTCGAGGAGGGCGCGGACTGCGAGGACGCGCTGACCCAGCTCGCGGCGGTCAACAAGGCGCTCAGCCGCAGCGGGTTCGCGCTGGTCGCGACCGGGATGCAGGCGTGCCTGCGCGAGGAGGGGCCGGACGGCGTCGACACCGCCCGCATGGAGAAGCTCTTCCTCTCCCTCGCCTAGGCGTGACCGGGGAGGGCGGCTCGCCTGCGTGAGGCAGCCCACCCGTCGGCAGGAGCGCCGGGCGGCCCGGATCGGGGACACTGGGGGCATGAGCCTCGCCGATCAGCTTCTCGACGCCCACGTCGCCCACGAGCTGGCCGCCCTGCGCGGCGACAGGTTCGAGGAGCAGGTCGTGGTGGAGATCGACCACCTGCTCGCCACGCTCGGGACGCTGCGCCTCGACCAGGTCATGCGGCGTGAGCTCGTGTCAGCCGTCGCCCTCAAGTACGTCGCCACGTTCCGGCTGCCGGGTGCGATCCCCGAGATCGCCGCGGACATCGCCACCCGGGTGCGGAGCCATCCGGCCAACGAGGTCGCGCTGGGCGACCTCGTGGGGCGAGCCCGTGTCGACGAGCTCGTCAGTGTCGTCGCGGAGATGCGTGGCATCCGCGAGCGGATCCTGCGCGGCATGGCGGACAACGCCACCCTGCAGTCCGGAGTCGGTGAGGTCATGCGCGGCCTGGCCATCGGCCCCCTCACGACCGGACGCCGGATCGCCAAGCGCGTGCCCCTGGTCAGCAGCGGCATCGACGCGGCGGAGAAGCTCGGCGCCGGGCTGATCGACGGTGCGGACCAGCGCAGCCGCGAGGTCGCGGAGCGTGCGGCCGGCGTCCTGCTCGGCTACCTCAGCGACAGCGCCGCCGACACCGTCTCCGACGACGAGCTGCGCGCGGCGGTCCTGGAGGTCTGGGACGCGCTCGCCGCCCGCCCGCTCAGCGAGCTGGTCGGCGCGGTCAGCGAGGGGCAGGTCGTCGAGCTCTTCGTCGCGATCTACCAGCTCTGGCTCGACCTGCGTACGACGCCGTACATCGCGGCAGCGGTCGAGTCGGGCGTCCAGGTCTTCTTCGACACCTATGAGGCGTTCACGCTGCACGACCTGCTCGCCGAGTTCGGCCTCGACCGCGAGGACCTCGTCGAGGAGGCCCGCCGCTTCGGTCCGCCGGTGCTCGACGCGCTGGCGCAGGCCGGCGTCCTCGAGGGGCTGGTACGACGCCGCCTGGCCGGCTTCTACACCTCCCCCGAGGCCCAGGCCCTGCTCGGCTGACGGCGTCGTACCTGCCGGGTCAGCGGTTGAAGATGCTGTAGCCACCCGGTCCGACGGCGAGTCCGACGATGATCAGGACGATGCCCCAGAGCATCTCGCCCCGGAAGAGGCTGGCGATGCCGGCGATGACCAGGATGACCGCGATGATCCACAGGATGAATGCCATGAGTGGGTCCTTCTTTCGTCAGACGGGCCCATCGGGGTCGCGGGCCTCTGGCCTCTCGTACCCGCCGGTGCCGGGCCCCATGCCTCGCTCAGCCGGCGGTGAGCCGGAGCCGACGCTCGTCGAGCGGTGAGTGGCGGCGGTCGACCCGGTCGCCCAGTACCTCGCGTGCCACGTCGGTCCGGCCGTCGCGCCACAGTGCGAGCAGCAGGGTCTCCTCGACGATCTCGCGCTGTGCCGCCGAGCCGCCCACCGCGGTGAGTCCCGGCAGGGCCGTGCTCAGCTCGGTGACGGCAGTCGACCAGTCCTCGCGCAGCACCGCGGCGAGGCCGCGGCACACGGGGGCGACCGCGGACCGGCTCGCCTCGTCGCGCGAACGACGACACCGCGTGCCGAGCGAGTCGAGCGATGCGGCGTCGTGGTTCGCCGCGTGGGCGACCGCGGCGTGCAGTGCGATGAACGGCGTCTCCGGCTGGCCGAGCAGCTGGGAGCCGACCGCGGCGAGGACGGGCGCGGCTGTCGGTGGTGACGGCACCGTCGTGTCCCAGTCGGTGACGGCGACCTGCCAGCGCCACAGGAGCGAGGCCGTGTCCACCAGCCCGCGGACGCCGGTCACGTCCGCGAGCTGCCGGGCGAAGCGGGCCCGCACCGCCTCGACGTCGCCGAGCGCCAGCTCGTGGAGCGCGGCGTGCCAGGCGAAGTGGGCGCGGTGGCTCGCCGACCGGCCGCCCGCGTCGATCCAGTGGTCGAGCCAGGCGCGACCGGTCTCGTGCTGCCCGGTCTCGTAGTGGACATGGGCGAGTGCGTGCACGGCGTGGCCGGACGACGGCTCGCACGACAGGGCGGACTCGGCCAGCAGTGCTGCCTCGTCGTACCGCGCCTGGTCCTGGCGGACGAAGGCGAGCAGCGAGATGTACCACCAGTGGTCGCCGTACGCCGGGGCGAGGTTCTCGACCAGCGCCCAGACGTCCTGCTGGACGTCGATCACGCCCGAGAAGGCGATCGTCGGCACGGCGGCGGAGACGGCCAGCACGTCGCGCGGGTACGCGGCGATGTGGCGGCGGAGCGCGTCCGCCCCGGCCCGGCGCGGCTCGCGGATGCGGAGGCCGACGACGCTGACGAGGCTGCGCTCGCGGTCGTCGGCGTTCGTCCGTGCGGCCCGGCGTGCCGCGGCGAGGGCGGCCGTGACGTCGGTGTCGGCGCCCGCCTCGTGGCCGAGCAGTGCGAGGGCGGCATGGGCGAGGGCGAAGTCCGGGTCGAGTGCCGCGGCCTGGGCGAACAGCTCCTCCGCCCCGGACTGCAGGCGCATGAGCCGCTCCAGGCCGGCGTTGAAGACCGCGGCCGCCTCGGCGGTGGTCGAGAGCGGGAGGCCGAGCGGATCCCGCGGGCGAGCGACCGGGTGGTGGCCCGGCACCCAGGTGCCGTCGGCGAGGCGACGGGGGAGCGGCGCGACGGCTTCCAGGACCCCGACGGCCAGAGCCAGTGCCTGCTGCCGGATCTCCGGGACCGCGGTGGACTCCCAGAGCTCGCCACGACGCAGCGCGCCCAGCGTCCAGATCGGGGCGTCGTGTCGACCGCGGCCGTCCACGAGGCGTCCGTCGCGGGTGGCCAGGCCCATTCCCGCGGTGGTCGTGACCGCGAGGGCACCGTCGAGGCGGGGGCGCAGGAGGTCGTCGAGGACCGGGTTGCCCAGGGTCCGCACGTCGGCGCGCGGGCCGGTGCAGTTGACCACCCAGCCGACCTCGCGCACGGCCTCGTCGGTCGTCGCCACACGCAGGCCGCCGTGAGCGAGCGGCTCGACCGCCGTGACGGATGCCGCGCCGAGCACGATCTCACCGCTGCCGACGAGCCCGTCCAGGCGCTCGTGGCTCTCCGTGGGGATCCGGTGGCGCAGCCGGTTCCACGCTGCGGCGTCGCGGAGGAGGAAGGTGGTCCGGTCCTCCTCCGGCAGCCGCTGCCACAGTTCGGCCACGCGGAACCGCAGCCCGTCGAGCGCCGGCCGCCAGTCACCGGTCGTCTTCGCGACCTCGGTCAGGTGCTGCTCGACGGCCGTCCGGATCTCCTCGAGGCGCGCGCCCCAGCCGCTGATGTCGGGGATCGCGGCCGGCTTGAGCCGGTCCGCGTGGCGCGAGGGCAGGCGTCCCGAGCGGGAGACCGTGTGCAGGCGCCGGTCCGGCCGGGTGCCCGCCAGCGAGAAGAGCACGTCGACCGCCGTCAGGCCGGTGCCGACGACCAGCACGTCGGCGGGGCCGGTGCGGTCACGGCGTATCGGGTCGAGGGCGCCGGGCGCCCAGGGGTCGGTGACGAAGAACGGCGAGTCGCGGAGGGCGGGCGGTGCCCAGTCCTCGCCGGTCGTGGGGAGGCCGACCGCCACCACCACCGCATCGGCGAGCAGGCCGTCCGGTGAGCCGGCATGGCCGAGGCGGACGCGGGCGCCGTCGCGGCGTACGTCGGTCACGGTGGCGCGCACGTGCCTGACGGTGGTCTCGACGAGGATGTCGCGCGCGGCAGCGGTCAGCTGCTCGTCGAGGTAACGGCCGTAGGTCCGCCGTGGCGCGAACGTGAAGGCGTGCGCGTCGGGCTGCTGGTCCTGCAGCCAGTGCAGGAAGTGCGAGGGGTCCTCGGGCAGGGCGCTCATGCCGGCTGCGGGGACGTTGAGCAGGTGCTGGTCGTCGGTGGTGCCGAAGGCGGTGCCGCGTCCCCAGCGGTCCGCCGGGTCGACGAGAAGGATCTCGACGGGAGTCGAGCGGCGTCCGGACTCGCGGACGAGGTGGAGCGCGGTGAGGGTGCCGGCGGCGCCGGCGCCGAGGATCGCGACGACGGGGCGGGCGTTCACGCGCGGTGCCGTCCGGGACGGTGGCCATGGGCCGCCTGCGGGGCCGTTGGTGGGACAGCCTCCTCCGCAGGCAGGCGCACCGACCCGGACGGCGGCTCAGGGGTGACCACGGAGGTACGTCGATCGCGACGGCGACATCGGTCGAGGACGGCTCGCATGCTCATGACAAGTAACCATACTGAAAAACATGAGTTAGTGGTGATCGGAAATGCAGAGGGGCCCCACGGCGAACCGTGGGGCCCCCGCTTCGACAGGGTCAGTCGTCGTTCGCCCAGTCGCGCCGGGGACCGGTGACCTCGTCGCGCTCGGCGGCGGTCATCCGGGCGCTCGCGACCAGGGAGACGACGGTCGTGACCGCGAGGGTGCCGATGATGACGACCAGCGAGAGCCAGATCGGGATGTCCGGCGCCCAGGCCACGTGGTGGCCGTCGTTGATGAAGGGCAGCTCGTTCTCGTGCAGGGCGTGCAGGACGAGCTTCACGCCGATGAAGCCGAGCAGGAACGCCAGGCCGTAGGAGAGGTAGACGAGCCTCTCGAGCAGTCCGCCGATGAGGAAGTAGAGCTGGCGCAGGCCCATGAGGGCGAAGATGTTGGCGGTGAAGACCAGGTACGGGTCCTTGGTCAGGCCGTAGATCGCCGGGATCGAGTCGAGCGCGAAGAGCAGGTCGGTCGTGCCCAGCGTGAGGACGACGAGGAACATCGGGGTGATCACCCGCTTGTCGCCGAGCCGGACCAGGAGGGCCGTGCCGTGCCACTCCTTCGTGGCCGGAAGGCGCTTCTCGGCGAACGCGACCAGCTTGTTCTCCTCGAACTCGTCCTCGTCCTCCGCGCCCTCCCTGGCGAGCTTGACCGCGGTGTAGATCAGGAACGCCCCGAAGAGGTAGAAGACCCAGCTGAACTCGTTGATCGCCGCGGCTCCGACCACGATGAAGACGCCGCGGAAGATCAGTGCCAGCACGATGCCGATCAGCAGTGCCTTCTGCTGGAACTGCCGCGGCACGTTGAAGCTGGCCATGATGATGATGAAGATGAAGAGGTTGTCGACCGAGAGCGAGTACTCGGTCAGCCAGCCGGCGAAGAACTCCGGGCCGGGGCTGGGCGAGAGCGCGTGCGGCTCGGCGAAGACCCAGAGACCGATGCCGAAGGCGACTGCCAGCGCGACGTAGAACGTCAGGTAGCGGCTGGCCTCACGCAGCGTGGGCTCGTGCGGGCGGCGGCCGATGATGACGACGTCGACGAGGACGATGCCGAGCGTGACCAGCAGCGTCGCGATCCATACGGTGGGGGAGGCGACCGAGTCGCCGAGGAGTGCATCCATGGGAAATCCTTTTCCTCCGGAGTGTGTACAGGACTGACTCCGGAGGTCTCTTCCGCCTGACGGCCCCGCCGCAGACCGATGGCACCGGGACCCGTGGTCCGTACTGACGACGCCACCGCGAAGGAATACTCCCCTCCAAGGTGGGCACAGTCTACCTGCCGGCCGCTGCGGCGCGCGCGGCCGCAAAAGCGTGCGAAATTCACGCATTCCTCAGCCGACCTTGGCAGCATGTCGCCATGGGAATCGCCGCGCCGCTGGTCCGTCTCGCCGCCCGTGTGGGCAGCCGGAAGATGGATCTCTCCCGTCTGGACAGGCTGCCGGAGTCGCTGGCCTGGCCGCTGCGGCGTGACGGGGTCGAGGTCGACCCCCGACTGGCTGATGGCCAGTCGGTGCGCAGGCTCGCCTCGGTCCTCGGCATGGGGGTGTGGCTGGTGACCGACGCCGAGGCCGGTCGCGCCGTCCTCGCCGAGCCGACGGCGTACTCCACCGACATCCGGCCGTACGTCGGCGCGCGCGGCGCTGCGGACGGCGACATCGGCGGCCTCGGGTTCACCGACCCGCCCGAGCACACGCTGCTGCGCAAGCTCGTCGCGCCGGAGTTCACCAAGCGCCGGCTCGAGGCGCTGCGTCCCCGCATCGCGGAGATCGTCGAGGAGCAGCTCGACCTGCTCGAGCGCCGCGGCAAGGCGGGGGACTCCGTCGACCTGGCGGCGACGTTCGCCTTCGACGTGCCGTTCCTGGTGATCTGCGAGCTGCTCGGGCTGCCGCTCGACGACCGGGCGACGTTCCGCCAGCTCGGCGGAGCGCGCTTCGACGTCTCGCAGGGCGGCATGGGTGCCTTCGGTGCGATCTCGGGGTCGCGCACGTTCCTCATCGGGGCGACCGAGCGGCAGCGCATCGAGCCGGGCCCCGGCCTGATCGGGCGCCTCGTCCTCGAGCACCCCGAGATCTCCGACTACGACCTCGGCGGCCTCGCCGACGGCGTCTTCACCGGCGGCATGGAGACCAGCGCGGCCATGCTCGCGCTGGGCACGGGACTGCTCCTGGAGCACCGCGAGTGGTGGCGGGCTCTGGCCGAGGGCGACGACCCGGTGCCGGTCGTGGAGGAGCTGCTGCGCCACCTCGCCGTCGTGCAGGTCGCGTTCCCGCGGTTCGCGAAGCAGGACGTCGTCGTGGCCGGCCAGCGGATCCGCAAGGGCGACGTCGTGATGGTCTCGATCCCCGGCTCCAACCACGACGGCCGGCCGGGCTTCGACCCCTCCCGCGAACCGTCCTCGCACCTCGCCTTCGGCCACGGCATCCACCGCTGCGTGGGCGCCGAGCTGGCGCGGCTGGAGCTGCAGATCGCGCTGCCCGCGCTCGCGCGCCGCTTCCCCGACCTGCAGGTGCAGGGCACTCCGGCGTACCGCCAGACCTCGATCGTGTTCGGCGTCGACGAGATGCAGGTGCGGACCTGCCCTGTCGCGCACTGAGGTGACCCCCGCCACGGGCGAGCACGAAGACGTGCGGGTCCGAACGTCCGCCCGACATCTGCGCGTCACCCCGGGTTCGCCCGGCCGTGGGATCAAGGGAGCGTGAGCAACCCGGAGATCTCCCCGGTGCCCGCCGCGGCGCTGGGACGGAGCCTGGTCCCGACGCCGGCGGTCGTCGGCCACCGTGGCGCGAGCGGCCAGCGGCCCGAGCACACGCTCGACGCCTACCGGCTCGCGATCCGCATGGGCGCGGACGACATCGAGCTCGACGTCGTCCCGACCAAGGACGGAGTCCTGGTGGCCCGTCACGACGCGACGCTCTTCGCGACCACCGACGTCGCCGACCACCCCGAGTTCGCCGACCGGCGTACGACGCGGGTCGTCGACGGCGAGGAGCACGACGACTGGTTCGTCGAGGACTTCACCTTCGAGGAGCTGCGGACGCTGCGAGCGCGGGAGCGCTTCCGCAAGGTGCGCCGCGCCAACACCGCTTTCCACGGCCAGCTGGCGGTCCCGAGCCTGGACGAGGTGCTGACGCTGGTGGCGCTCGAGTCCCGGCTGCTGCAGCGCACCATCGGCGTGCTCATCGAGCTCAAGCACGCGGCGTACTACGCGGCGCGCGGCCTCGACGTCGTGGCGCCTCTCCTCACGACCCTCCGTGACCACGGTGTCGACCACGACCGGTCACGGGTCATGGTGATGTGCTTCGAGCCGACGGTGCTGCGCCAGGTCGCGGCCCGGTCCAGCGTCGGGATCATCCAGCTGCTCGACCGCAAGGGCCGTCCGGCGGACCTCGCGGCTGCCGGCGAGAAGATCCGGTACGCCGACCTGTTGACGCCGGCCGGCCTCTCGGGGATCCGGGAGTACGCGCAGGGTGTCGGGGTGCACAAGGAGCTGGTGCTCGAGCGCGACACCGAGGGCCGCACCAGCGGCATCGGCGCCGTCGTGGACGACGCGCACCGCGCCTGGCTGACCGTGCACGTCTGGACGCTGCGCGTCGAGAACCGGTGGCTGCCCCTCGAGCTGCGCTCCGACGAGCGGCCGGGCCACCACGGCGACCTCGCGACGGAGGCGCGGCTCCTGCTCGAGGCCGGCGTCGACGGGCTGATCACCGACAACCCCGACCTCGTCCTGGCCGCCCGCGCCGATCACCTCGCATCCGTCCGTGGGCTGCCCTCCTCACCGCCGACTCCGGGGCAGCGACGCCGCCTGCGCACCGCGCGCTGACAGGCCCCGGGCGCTCCGCGGCGCCATGATGGCAACCATTCCGCCCTGCGCTGCGTCCCTGGTGCATGACGAAGTGGGGAGCCCCGATGCTCGACGACCCGTCCGCCGTGCCACGGCAGCGCGACGACGACTTCTCGGCGTACGTCGAGGCGCGGCGCGCGGCGCTGCTGCGCACGGCGTACCTGATGACGGGTGACCTGGCGACCGCCGAGGACGTCGTGCAGACGACGCTCGCGAAGCTCTACCTGGCCTGGGACAAGGTCAGCGCGCACGACGCCGTGCACAGCTACACGCGACGGATCCTCACCAACGAGGTGACCTCGCTGTGGCGCCGGGCCTGGCGGCGCAGGGAGCTTCCGGTCGACCGGCTGCCCGATGCGTCCATCGATCCGGCGTACGACGACGGCACCGCGGCGGCGCTGTGGGCGTTCGTCGGCGAGCTCGCGCCGCGTGCCCGTGCCGTCGTGGTGCTGCGCTACTACGAGCAGCTCACCGAGGCCGAGATCGCGCAGGTCATGGGGATCTCGGTGGGCACCGTGAAGTCGCAGTGCAGCCGGGCCCTCGCCTCGCTGCGCAGCCGCGTGCCCGCGGCCCTCGAACGACCTGACAGCCACGAAGGACCGGCCCGGCCCGGGGACGGGGAGCAGTGATGGACATGGACCTGGAACAGCAGCTGACGGCGGCGCTCGAGGGGCGCGCGTCGGGCGTGCCGGTCACGCCGGCGGACCTCGGCGCTGTGCGGGCGCGGGCCCGGTCGATCCGGCGTCGCCGGATCGCCGGAGGGGCGGTCGCGGGCGCCGCGGTGGTCGCACTCGTCGTGCCTGCGGCGATCGGGCTGGGCGGGCTGCGCAGCGCCTCGGAGGCGCCCCCGGTGGGCCCCGCGCCGACGAGCGTCGAGCCGACGCCGTCGACACCCGGCACGACCTGCTCGTCGATCGGGGTCGCGAAGCCGACGCGGCCCGACGGGCTGCCTCCGGCGGTCGCGAGGACCTGGCAGCAGATCGTCGACGCCGCCGCTGCCTGCGACCTGAGTGCCCTCGAGGCGCTCGGCGCCGACGCCACGACCAGCTACGGGCTGCACGGCGGCATCACCAACCTGCGCCGCTGGGAGCGCGAGGGGAAGGGCGAGCTGGGCACGCTGCTGAAGGTGATGGCGACGACGCCGGGTCAGGGGACCAAGGAGGGCGGCAACCAGGGCTACGTCGGCTGGCCGGCACTCTCGGTGCGTGCGAGGTGGCAGTCGCTGACCCCGAGCGAGCGGAGCGAGCTGGAGACCTTCGTCAAGCCCGCGGACCTCGCGTCGTACGAGGAGATGCAGATGTACTACGGCTGGCGCGTGGGGATCCGTGCCGACGGCACCTGGATGTACTTCATCGCGGGCGACTGACCTCTGCGGACGCAGCGACGCCCCGGGACCTCGTGGGTCCCGGGGCGTCGTGTCGTGTGACGCGGGTGTGCGTCAGAGTCGCTTGCGCTGCGTGAGCACGGCTGCGACCAGGCCGGCGCCACCGCCGACCAGCCACGGCACCGGGAGCAGCCAGCGCAGGTCGTCCTGCGGCACGGTGTCGCTCACGTAGAGCGCCCAGACCGTCAGGAGGCCGGCGAAGGCGAGGCCCATCACGAGGTGGCCGATGTTGACCGGGTGGCGGCCGCCGCGCTGAGCGGGCTCGGGTGCCTCGTCGGGGAGCGGCGGGATCACCGTCGTCTTCTCGTTCATCAGTTGCTCCTCACGATGATGTGGCCGACGTTGACCTCGGCACGGATGCGCAGCGTGTGCGCGTCGTCCGTGTCGACGCCGATGCCAGCGGTGTTGGAGGTCTGGATGCCACCGCCGTCCTGGCCGAAGACCTGGAACCCGCCGGGACCGTTGACCTTGGCGGTGGCCCGGACGTTGATGTCGTCCGGGACGATCACCTCGATCTCGCCGACGGCCAGGTCCGCCTCGACCACGTGGCCCTCGAGCGATGCCGGGTCCGCGACCCGGGTCAGGTCGAGCACCAGGCGGCCGGTGTCCTCGTGGTAGCTGTAACCGTGGTCGCTGAGGGCGGTGAGGCTCGTCGGTGCATAGGTGATGTCCCGGCCATCCCACGTGTGGGCGACGGTGCTCACCAGCGTCACCGGGATCAGCAGCAGGCCGAGGAAGATCAGGCCACCCGCGCGGCCCCAGAACGAGCCGAGGAGCAGCAGGGCGGCCACGATGGCCAGGGCGAGTGCGGGGTACGCCGCCGGGATGACGTCCGTGCCGCCGAGGTCGACGACGCCGAGGATGCCCAGGGCCACGGCGATCAGCGGAAGCGCGATCCAGAAGAGGAGCGGGCCCTTCTTGCGCGGGTCGCGCACCCAGCGGTAGCCGGACTGCCAGTCGCCCTGCATCGTCCAGGCGCGCATGTCGCGGTACTTCTCGGGGTTGCGGCGTGCGTCCTCGTGCAGCGTCGTCGGCGCCTCGGGCGCGGCGGCGTAGGTCCACGCCGGGTCCGTGCCGGATCCGGTCATGCGCATCTGGCGGCGCCACTCCCGCTTGCGGATCACGACGAACGCGATGCCGGCGACCACCAGGAGCGGGATGGCGGGGAAGAAGACGCCGTCGTGGTCGCCACCGAAGCCGAGCACGTTCCCGAGGAAGCCGACGGCCGCCAGCGCGCCCACGACCAGCACGGCCAGCGAGCGGTTGCGCGGGTCGAGGTCGACCATCGCCCGGTCACCGGCGCTGTCGTCGGGAAGAAGGATCCACAGCGCGCCGTAGAGGAAGAGGCCCGCGCCGCCGAAGATGGTGAGGACGACGAAGCCGACGCGCACGAGGATCGGGTCGATGTCGAGGTGGCGTGCCAGTCCGCCGGCGACGCCGGCGACGTGGCGGTCGCTGGTGCTGCGCAGCAGGCGGGTCACGTCGCGGATGTCGGCGCCGGAGACGCGCGGGCCGGTCGGGCCGTCTCCGGGCTGGTCGCCGGCGTGCTCGTGGCCGCCCGGCGGAGGGGGCGGCGGGGTGTCGCCCGCCGGGGGAGTGATGTTCTCGTCCATGGCCCCAGCCTTCCGCCTCCCGGCGCGCCGGGCCATCGGGGACGACCCTGAACCTGCGTCGGGGTGGCTTCCTGCGTCTCGGGGTCGGGTCGGGGGCGATCCCGATCCCGCGCGCCGCAGCCACGTGCCACGATGGCCACACCATGAGTTCCGCAGCCCCCGCACCGCCCACCGGTCCCGCTCCGGCGTACCAGCCGCGGCGGGCGTTCCGCGAGCCCGAGGCGGGCTACCTCGGCGGCGTCGCGGCAGGGCTCGCCACGCACCTCGGGTGGCCGGTGGCCTGGGTCCGGGTCGCCTTCGTCGCACTCACGGCCGCCAACGGTGCGGGCGTCCTCGCGTACGCCGCGCTCTGGCTGTGGCTGCCCACCCTCGCCGCCGAGGAGCCCGCGCCCGGGCTGGCCGCTGCGGAGCGCGCCGGCCGGCGTACGACGCGGCGCGGTCTCGCCGACATCGGCCCGGCCGTGGCCCTCGCCGCCTTGGCGGTCGGTGCGCTCTTCATCGCCCAGCTGGTGTTCGGCACGGGGCTCGTGCTCTGGGTACTCGTGCTGGGCCTGGGCGGTGTGGCGCTGATCTGGCGCCAGGCGGACGAGTCGAGCAGGGAGCGCTGGCGGGACAGCACCGGCCGGATCGACCCGGTGCGTGCCCTCGTCGGCGACGGCGGCTGGGCGGCGTGGTCACGGCTGGTCATCGGCGTCCTGATGCTGGTCACGGCGCTCGTGCTCTTCGCGCTCCGGTCGGGGCGGATCTCGCTGGCCGTCGATGTGCTCGTCGCGACGGCCCTCGGCCTGGCCGGGGTGGTCCTGGTCGCCGGCCCGTGGCTGCTGCGGCTGCTCCACGACCTCGGCGAGGAGCGGGCCCAGCGGGTGCGGTCGCAGGAGCGTGCCGACGTGGCCGCCCACCTGCACGACTCGGTGCTGCAGACGCTCGCGCTGATCCAGAAGAACTCCGCGGACCCCGCCCAGGTCGCGCGTCTGGCCCGTGCCCAGGAGCGCGACCTGCGGTCGTGGCTCTTCGAGGACGCCGGGCCCTCGGGCTCGCTGTCGGCCGCACTGGCGACGCTCGCCGCCGACGTGGAGGCCGACCACAACGTGACCGTCGAGGTCGTCACCGTCGGTGACCTCGTCCTCGACGACTGCACGCAGCCGGTCCTGCTGGCCACCCGGGAGGCGGTCGTCAACGCGGCCCGTCACTCCGGGGCACCCCGCGTCGACGTCTACGCCGAGGCCTCCGCGACGCGGCTCGAGGTCTTCGTCAAGGACCGTGGCCGCGGCTTCGACCTCGACGCGGTGGCGCCGGACCGCCACGGCGTACGAGGATCGATCCAGGACCGGATGGAGCGACACGGCGGTACCGCCCGCATCAGCTCGCGTCCGGGGGAGGGCACCGAGGTGGTGCTGACCATGCCGTTGGAGGACAAGTCATGAGCACCCGCGTGCTGATCGTCGACGACCACGCCATGTTCCGCGCCGGTGTGCGCGCGGAGCTCTCGGCCTCGCCGCTCGTCGAGGTGGTCGCGGAGGCCGAGGACGTCGACACGGCGGTGGCCGCGGTGGCCGCGCACCAGCCGGAGGTGGTGCTCCTCGACGTCCACCTGCCCGGCGGGGGCGGCGCGGAGGTGATGCGCCGGACCGGCCCTTCGTCCACCCGCTTCCTCGCCCTGTCGGTGAGCGACGCAGCGGAGGACGTCATCGGCACCATCCGGGCGGGCGCGCGCGGCTACGTCACCAAGACGATCACCGGTCCGGAGCTGGCCGACGCCATCGTCCGGGTGGCCGGAGGCGATGCGGTCTTCTCGCCGCGCCTGGCCGGCTTCGTGCTCGACGCCTTCGCCGGGACGATCGAGGTCGCGGCCGTCGACGAGGATCTCGACCGGCTGACCGAGCGTGAGCGCGAGGTGATGCGCCTGATCGCGCGCGGCTACTCCTACAAGGAGGTCGCCGGTGAGCTCTTCATCTCGGTCAAGACCGTCGAGACGCACATGTCGGCGGTTCTCCGGAAGCTCCAGCTCTCGAGTCGGCACGAGCTGACCCGCTGGGCCTCCGACCGCCGCCTGCTCTGACCCGCTCCGCTCGTGGGCGGGGCGCTGGGTCGTGGGCCCGGGGTCGGGCGTTCAGGCGGGCCGGGACGCGCTGCGCGGCGCGAGCTCGACGATCGTCCACGGCAGGAACAGCTGGACCAGCGGCCCGATGCCGACGGCGTACAGGACCGTGCCGAGGCCGACCTGCCCGCCGAGCAGGAAGCCGACGACGAGCACCGTCACCTCCAGCGAGGTGCGCACCAGCCGGATCGAGCGACCGGTACGCCGGGCCATGCCGGTCATCAGCCCGTCACGCGGTCCGGGGCCGAGCTGGGCGCCGATGTAGAGCGCGCCGGCCAGTCCGTTGAGGACGACGCCGCCGACGAGGAGCGCACCACGGGCGAGCAGGCCGCCGGGAGCGCTGATCACCGCGAGCGTGGCGTCGGTCGCCACGCCGATCAGGACCACGTTGGCGAGCGTGCCGAGGCCGGGCATCTGGCGCAGCGGGATCCAGAGCAGGAGCACCAGGAAGCCCACGACGATCACGACCTCGCCGAACGTGAGCCCGACGTGGGTCATGACGCCCGCGTGGAAGACGTCCCACGGGTCGAGGCCGAGCGCGCCGCGGATCACCATCGCCATGGAGGCGCCGTACAGCCAGAGGCCGACAGCGAGCTGGAGCAGCCGGCGCGGGAGCCGGCCCGCGCGGAGCTGCTCGCCCGGGGTGAGGGAGGCGAGCTGCCGGCCCGGCGCGGTGGTGGGCGCGGGAGCCACGGAGGGGACGATCGCGGTCATGACTCCACCATCCGACCAATCGGCCTTGTAGAAAATAGCCAATCTGGGGATAGTGGACTGCATGAGCGCAGTGATGACGGCGGGTCGCATAGCCACGCTGGTCGACGGCTTCGACCGCAGCCCCGCCTACGCGGGCCTCTCCGACGCCCTGCGCCTGCTCATCGGCGAGGGCCGGATCCCGCTCGGGGCGCGCCTGCCCAGCGAGCGCGACCTCACCGTCGCCCTCGACGTCAGCCGGACGACCGTGACCCGCGCGTATGCCGACCTGCGGGAGCGGGGCTTCGCCGAGGCCAGGACCGGCTCCGGCACCTTCACCCGGCTGCCCGGCGGCCGGCGGGCCACGCTGGACCGCGGACTCGCGCCGCTGCCCGGCACCACCGAGCTGATCGACCTCAACTGTGCGGCGGGTGGTGCTCCGACCGGGCTCGCGGCGCACTACGAGGCGGCGGTGGCGGAGCTGCCGGCGTACCTCGGCGGGCACGGCTACTTCCCGGCTGGGCTCCCCGCCCTGCAGGAGCAGGTCGCCGCGACGTACGCCGCGCGCGGACTGCCCACGGAGCCGGACCAGGTGCTCGTCACGGCCGGTGCGCTCTCCGCGACCGCGATCGCCGCGCAGGCGCTCACCTCGCCCGGAGACCGTCTGCTCGTCGACAGCCCGGTGTACCCCAACGCGACGAGTGCGCTCACCAGCCGTGGTGCTCGGCTCGTCACGTCGCCGGTCGATGCCGCGGGCTTCGACGTGCCCGGCATGGTGGCGACCGTCCGGCAGGCGGCGCCGCGAGCGGCGTTCGTCCTGGCCGACTTCCAGAACCCGACCGGCCACGTGATGGCCGCCGACGAGCGCGAGGAGTACGCCGCCGCGTTGCGCCGCAACCGGGTCGTCGCGATCGTCGACGAGGCCCACCAGGCCCTCGCGCTCGACGCGGTGGAGATGCCGCCTCCGTTCGCGTCCTTCCTGCCCGATGCGATCGCGGTGGGCTCGGCGAGCAAGCAGTTCTGGGGCGGCCTCCGGCTGGGCTGGATCCGCGCGCCGCGGGAGCGGATCGAGCAGCTCACGTCGGCTCGGCTCGGCCTCGACCTGGGTGCACCGCTCGTCGAGCAGCTGGTCCTCGCGCGCGTGCTGGCCGACCCCGAGCCGATCGCGTCGGTGCAGCGCGACCGCCTCCGCACGCAGCGCGACGCGCTGGTCGAGGCGCTGCGCGGCCGGCTGCCGGAGTGGCGCTTCCGGGTTCCGGCGGGTGGGCTCTGCCTGTGGGTGGAGCTTCCGGCGCCCGTCGCGACGGTGCTCGCGGGTGAGGCGGAGCGACAGGGCGCCTCGATCGCTCCCGGTTCCGCGTTTGCCGTCGAGGGTGGGCTGGAGCGCTTCATCCGGCTGCCGTGGACCAGGCCCGCGGACGAGCTGCGTGCCGCGGTCGACGTGCTCGCGGCGTCGTGGGAGGCCGTCGCGGACGGCGTGAGCGCACCACAGGCCGGCCGGGTCAGGGTCGTCTAGCCCGGTGCCGCGGCGCGGTTCTGGCGCCGTAGGATCCGACCATGGACTTCGTGCGTCACCTCATCCTGGTCGTTCACCTCGTCGCCTTCGCGGCCCTGCTCGGCGGCCTCCTCGGCCAGGCCAAGGCGGCGCAGAAGGCGATCCACACCTCGACGATCTGGGGCGCCCGGATCGTCTTCGTGGCCGGCCTCGCGCTCGCCGGCCTCGTCTCGGCCGATGACGATGCCGACGTCTCCAACGCCAAGCTCGCCGTGAAGCTGGTCGTCGCCCTGGTGGTGGTCGGCCTTCTCGAGGCGCGCCGCCGCAAGGGCCTGAGCGACGGCCTCTACTGGCTGGTCACCGGCCTGGTCGTGGCCAACGTCTGCGTCGCCGTGCTCTGGCGCTGAGGCACGCACCCCTTCACCGGTACGACGAGGGCCCCGCATCGGTCGGATGCGGGGCCCTCGTGTGTTGCCGGGTGTCAGCGCCAGCCGAGCTCCGGCGCCACGTGGGTGAGGATCGACTCCACCACGTGGGCGTTGTAGTCGACGCCGAGCTGGTTCGGGATCGTCACCAGCAGGGTGTCGGCGGCCGCGATCGCCTCGTCCTTCGCGAGCTCCTCGACGAGGCGCTCGGGCACGTCGGCGTACGAGCGGCCGAAGACGGCGCGCGTCTTCTCGTCGATGTTGCCGAACTGGTCGCGGGAGTTGCGGTCGTGACCGAAGTAGGCACGGTCGCGCTCGTCGATGATCGGGAAGATGGACCGGCTCACCGAGACCCGCGGGGTGCGCGTGTGGCCGGCGGCCGCCCATGCCTCGCGGAAGGTCTCGATCTGCTTGCGCTGCTGCACGTGCAGCGGCTCGCCGGTCTCGTCGTCCTTGAGCGTGGAGCTCATCAGGTTCATGCCCTTCTCGGCGGCCCAGCGGGCGGTCGCGTCCGAGCCGGCGCCCCACCAGATGCGGTCGCGCAGCGTGGGGGACTGCGGCTCGAGCGGCAGCAGGCCCGGCGGGTTGGCGAACATCGGGCGGGGGTTGGGCTGGGCGAAGCCCTGGCCCGTGAGCATCTCGAGGAAGACCTCGGTGTGCCGTCGCGCCATCGCCGCCTCGTCCTCGCCCTCGGCCGGTGCGTAGCCGAAGTAGCGCCAGCCGTCGATGACCTGCTCCGGGCTGCCCCGGGAGATGCCGAGCTGGAGCCGCTCTCCGGCGATCAGGTCGGTCGCCGCGGCGGCCTCGGCGCTGTAGAGCGGGTTCTCGTAGCGCATGTCGATCACGCCCGTGCCGATCTCGATCCGGCTGGTCCGTGCGCCGATCGCCGCCAGCAGCGGGAACGGCGTACCGGCCTGGCGGGCGAAGTGGTGCACCCGGAAGTAGGCGCCGTCGGCCCCGAGCTCCTCGACCGCCTGGGCGAGGTCGATGGACTGGTGCAGGAAGTCCTTCGCCGAGCGCGTCTGCGACTGCGGCGACGGCGTCCAGTGGCCGAAGGACAGGAACCCGATCTTCTTCATGACACGTCAACTATATCGCGGTGGCCGTCATTCCCGCCCACCGGCGCGAGCAGGCGTGGAGGTCGGGACTGTCGGTCCCGGACCGTAGGCTGGGCGCAGCATGAACGCGTTTCCCATCCCCGGTCAGACCGCCTTTCCGATCCCGGGCCTCGAGGCCGCCGGCGGCGGCGCGCCCACGCGCGCGCCCTCGCGTGAGGCGCTGCTCGAGGGGCTCAACGAACCGCAGCGTGCGGCCGTCGTCCACGCCGGCCCGCCGCTGCTGGTCGTCGCGGGAGCGGGGTCCGGCAAGACCCGCGTCCTGACCCGCCGGATCGCCTGGCTGGTCCAGGAGCGCAAGGCGCACCCGGGGTCGATCCTGGCGATCACCTTCACCAACAAGGCTGCCGCCGAGATGAAGGAGCGCGTCGAGGAGCTCATCGGCAAGCGCGCGCGGGTCATGTGGGTGTCGACCTTCCACTCGGCGTGCGTCCGGATCCTGCGCAAGGAGTCCGACCGTCTCGGGTTCAAGAGCAACTTCTCGATCTACGACGCCTCGGACCAGAAGCGGCTCATGCAGCTGGTCTGCAACGACCTCGAGCTGGACCCGAAGAAGTTCCAGCCGCGCGCCGTGCTGGCCTGGGTGAGCAACCAGAAGAACGAGCTGAAGGACCCCGACGACGCCGCGAAGGACGCCAGCAACGACTTCGAGCGGGCCTACGCCTCGGCGTACACGAACTACCAGCGGCGCCTGCGCGAGGCGAACGCGCTGGACTTCGACGACCTGCTGATGACGACGGTGCACCTGTTCCAGGCGTTCCCCGACGTCCGCGAGGTCTACCGGCGCCGGTTCCGCCACGTGCTCGTCGACGAGTACCAGGACACCAACCACGCCCAGTACGCGCTGATCCACCAGCTCTGCGCCGACCCGATGGACGAGGGCACCAGCGGCGGCGAGCGCATCGAGCCTGCCGAGCTGATGGTCGTCGGCGACGCGGACCAGTCGATCTACGCCTTCCGCGGCGCCAACATCCGCAACATCCTCGACTTCGAGCAGGACTTCCCCGACGCGACGACGATCCTGCTCGAGCAGAACTACCGCTCGACCCAGACCATCCTCGAGGCGGCCAACGCGGTCATCAGCAACAACAAGGGCCGCAAGCCCAAGCGGCTGTGGAGCGACGCGGGCATGGGGGAGAAGGTCGTCGGCTACGTCGCCGACGACGAGCACGACGAGGCCCGCTTCGTCTCCCGCGAGATCGACAGCCTCGTCGACACCGGCGACTACAAGCCGGGCGACGTCGCCGTCTTCTACCGGACCAACGCGCAGAGCCGTGTGTTCGAGGAGATCTTCATCCGCCACGGCATGCCCTACAAGGTCGTGGGCGGCGTCCGCTTCTACGAGCGCAAGGAGGTCCGCGACGCGCTGGCCTACCTGCGCATGCTGGCCAACCCCGCCGACGAGATCTCGCTGCGGCGCGTGCTCAACACGCCCAAGCGGGGCATCGGCGACCGGGCCGAGGCCTGCGTGTCGGCGTACGCCGAGCGCGAGCGGATCACCTTCTGGGAGGCCCTGCTCGACGCGCAGCGGGCCGACGGCATCGCGACCCGCTCGCTCAACGCGATCCGCGGCTTCACCGACATGGTCCAGGAGCTGCAGTCGATGGTCGCGGCCAACGAGCGCGCCGACGTCATCCTCGAGACGGTGCTGACCCGCTCGGGCATGCTTGCCGAGCTCGAGGCGTCCGACGACCCGCAGGACGAGACCCGTGTGGAGAACCTCGCCGAGCTCGTCGCCGTCGCACGCGAGTTCAGCGACGACCCGCAGGCCGGGCCGTCGGCCGATCCCGCCGACGTCGACGCCGGCATCGTCTCGCCCGGCCTCGGCGACTTCCTCGAGCGCGTCGCGCTGGTCGCCGACTCCGACCAGATCCCCGAGTCGCCCGAGGCGGAGGAGCGGGGTGTCGTCACGCTGATGACGCTCCACACGGCGAAGGGGCTGGAGTTCCCGGTCGTCTTCCTGACCGGCATGGAGGACGGCGTCTTCCCGCACATGCGGGCGCTCGGCGACCTCCCCGAGCTGGAGGAGGAGCGCCGCCTCGCCTACGTCGGCCTGACCCGTGCCCGCGAGCGGCTCCACATCTCGCGCGCGGTGCAGCGCTCGGCGTGGGGCGCGCCGGCGCACAACCCGGCCTCCCGCTTCCTCGACGAGCTCCCGGCGACCCTGGTCGACTGGAAGCGCACCGAGTCGGCGATGACCTCCTGGCGCCGTCCGTCCTACGACGACGGCGGGGGCTCGTGGGGCTCGGCGACCGGCTCGGGCAGCTCGTTCGGAGCGTCGACCACGGACCGTGGCCGCCGGGCCTTCGGGTCGGCAGCCCTCCGGCTCGACGCGGCCGCGAAGGCGAAGCAGTCCCGCCCGATCCCGTCGCTCGCCCCGGGTGACCGGGTCACGCACGACTCGTTCGGCCTCGGCACCGTCGTGAGCGTCGAGGGGGCCGCCGAGAAGGCCGTTGCGTCCATCGACTTCGGCAGCGACGGTGTGAAGCGGCTGCTCCTGCGCTACGCCCCGGTCGAGAAGCTCTAGTCCGACACCGCGAGGCAGGGGTCGGGCTGGTGTGCGGTCCTAGGCTCATGCCATGAGCGGAGACCATGACCACGCAGGCCACCAGCACGGCGTCTCGGCCGACGCAGACCGGCGACTCCTGTGGGCCTCGATGGCCCTGCTGGCGACGTTCATGGTCGGTGAGGTCGCCGTGGCGCTGGCCTCGGGGTCCCTCGCCCTTCTCTCGGACGCCGCCCACATGCTCTCCGACGTCGGCGCCATCGCGGCCGCGCTGTGGGCGATGCGGCTCGCCGCCCGGCCCGCCTCCGTGGTGTGGACCTACGGCTTCAAGCGTGCCGAGATCCTCACGGCGGCGATCAACGGCATCACGCTCCTCGTGGTCGCCGGGATGCTCGCCGTGGAGGCGGTACGCCGCCTCGTCGACCCGCCCGAGGTGGCCGGCGGCCCGGTGCTCGTGGTGGCGCTGGCCGGGTGTGCCGTCAACGTGCTGGCCGTCTGGCTGCTCGCAAGGGCCAACCGCTCCAGCCTCAACGTCGAGGGCGCCTACCAGCACATCCTCACCGACCTCTACGGCTTCATCGGCACGGCCGTTGCGGGCCTCGTGATCCTCTGGACCGGCTGGACCCCCGCCGACACCATCGCGACGCTGGTGGTGGTCGGGCTCATGCTCCATGCCGCCTGGGGGCTGCTGAAGCAGTCGGGCAGGGTCCTGCTGGAGGGGGCGCCCGAGCACGTCGACCTCGACGCGGTCCGGTCCTGCCTGCTCGAGGTCGAGCACATCGTGGAGGTCCACGACCTGCACGCCTGGACGATCACCTCGGACCTGCCGGCGCTCACCGCACACCTGGTTGTCGAGGACGGATGCTTCCGCGACGGACACGCGGGGGAGCTGCTCGAAGAGGTCCAGTCGCGGCTGCAGCAGCGCTTCGACGTGGAGCACTCGACGTTCCAGATCGAGCCGCGGCACCACGCCGCGACCGAGCACGGCATGCACTGACCCAGGGGTCGGAGCCGCACGGGATCGTGCGCGTGCGGTGGCGGCCGGCGCTGCGGGGGCTTACGGCTTGGCGCCGTGGGCGACCAGCGCGGCGTACGGGTCGACCGGGTCGCCGCCGCCGGGGTGCACCTCGAGGTGCACGTGGGGACCGGTCGAGTGGCCGGTGGAGCCCGAGTAGGCGATGACGTCGCCGACCCGCACCTTCGCGCCGACCGTGGTGGCCAGCGAGGAGTTGTGGCAGTACTTGATCTCGGTGCCGTCGTCGAGGCGGATCTCGACCATGTAGCCGCAGCCGCCGGCGTACTGCGCGGCGAAGACGGTGCCGTTGGCCACCGCGAAGACGGGCGAGCCGCTCGGCAGCGCGAAGTCGAGGCCCGTGTGCGCGTAGCCGCGCCAGGAGACGCCGTCTCCGAAGCCCTCGGTGATCCGGTAGGACCCGGGAGCCACCGGGAGGATCCAGCGGTCGGCCTCGAGCTCGTTGGCACGCTTCTGTGCGGCGCTCGCGAGCTTGTCGAGCTCGCTGCTGCGCTGGGCGGCCTGCGCCTCGGCGGCGTCGGTCAGCTTCTGCGACGACGCGTCGGCGAGCGCGTCACGGGCGGAGTCACGCGAGACGAGCTCGGCACGCTCGGCCTCGAGCGAGGAGTCGGAGACGACGCTCTCGCCACCGAGGGCGTTGGCCGGGGCGGCGAAGCGTGCGGGGGCTGCGTCGTGGGTGACCTGGCTGGCGTCGGCGGCAGCAGCGCTCACCGCACCCGTTGCGGAGACGGAGAGGGCGGCGACGCCGAGGAGGACCGGAGCAGAGGGGAGTCCGCTGACCAGCGGGCCACGGGGAGCGGCGTGCGTGGCGGCGCGGCGCTTGCCCGCGCCTGCGTACTCGGTGGTGACTCGATCACTGCGCTGCGCAACGCGCGCACCGCGAGGTGCTCGGTGGTCGCCCATCGGTGAAATCCTCTGTTCGGGAACGAGACAGTGGGGACGACTGTAGGTGACGACAGGACCCGTCGCCCAATCCTCGGACTGGTCATGTGGACAGAAATCGGAGAGTTCGACTCGCCGATTGTGCGTTCGTGAACGGTGGGCCCGCGGGGAACCGGCGTACAACGTGAGGTCGTGAGAGCCGGTGTGGGATCCCCCACGTTGAGCGTCCAGTGCCCGGCCCACATGGTGCGCTGCGGTCGTGCGGGTCTACTGTGCCTCGAAGGAATCCCCGGAGTCATACACACACAAGGACTGGGTAGATCGTGGACCTGATGGAGTACCAGGCGAAGGAACTCTTCGCCAAGCACGGCGTGACCACCACCCTCGGTGTGGTCGTCGAGACCGCTGAGGACGCGCGCAAGGCGGCCGAGGAGCTGGGTGGCGTGACCGTCATCAAGGCTCAGGTCAAGGCCGGTGGCCGCGGCAAGGCGGGCGGCGTCAAGATCGCCAAGACCCCGGATGAGGCGTTCGAGCACGCCACCAACATCCTCAACCTGACCATCAAGGACCTGCCGGTCAACCGCGTCCTGGTCACCCCGGCGACCCCGCCGCAGGAGGAGTACTACTTCTCGTTCCTGCTGGACCGGTCGAACCGCCAGTACCTCTGCATCGCGTCGGTCGAGGGTGGTGTCGAGATCGAGGAGGTCGCGAAGACCAACCCCGACGCCGTCAAGAAGATCGCCATCGACCCCGGTGCGGGCGTCGACGCCGCCAAGGCGCGCGAGATCGCGACCGAGGCCGGCTTCCCGGAGGCCGTCTTCGAGCAGGCCGTCACCATGATCGAGAACCTGTACAAGGTCTTCGTCGAGGAGGACGCCACCCTGGTCGAGGTCAACCCGCTGGCCCGCCTCGAGGGCGACAAGCTCGAGGCCCTCGACGGCAAGGTGTCGCTCGACGACAACGCCTCCGAGGTCCGCCACCCGGAGCACGAGGCCTTCGAGATCAAGGAAGAGGCCGACCCGCTCGAGGCGAAGGCCAAGGAGCTCGGCCTCAACTACGTCAAGCTCGACGGCCAGGTCGGCATCATCGGCAACGGCGCGGGTCTCGTCATGAGCACCCTCGACGTCGTCGCCTACGCCGGCGAGAACCACGGCGGCGTGAAGCCGGCCAACTTCCTCGACATCGGTGGCGGCGCCAACGCGCAGGTCATGGCCAACGGCCTCGACGTCATCCTCAACGACGAGCAGGTCAAGTCGGTCTTCGTCAACGTCTTCGGTGGCATCACCGCGTGTGACGAGGTCGCCAACGGCATCAAGGGCGCGCTCGAGCTCCTCGGCGACAAGGCCACCAAGCCGCTCGTCGTCCGCCTCGACGGCAACAACGTCGAGCTGGGTCGTCAGATCCTCACCGAGCTCAACCACCCGCTGGTGACGCTCGTCGACACCATGGATGGCGCGGCCGACAAGGCCGCCGAGCTGGCGAACGCCTGAGATAGGGATTCAGAAGAACAATGAGCATCTACCTCAACGCTGACAGCAAGATCATCGTCCAGGGCATCACGGGCGGCATGGGTGCCAAGCACACCGCCCTCATGCTCGACTCGGGCGCCGAGATCGTCGGTGGCGTCAACGCCCGCAAGGCCGGCACCACCGTGTCCCACAAGGACAAGGACGGCAACGACGTCGAGCTGCCGGTCTTCGGCACCGTCGCGGAGGCCATGAAGGAGACCGGCGCCAACGTGTCCGTCCTCTTCGTGCCGCCGGCCTTCACCAAGGCCGCCGCCATCGAGGCCATCGACGCCGAGATGCCGCTCATCGTGGTCATCACCGAGGGCGTCCCGGTCCAGGACACGGCCGAGGTCTGGTCGTACCTGCAGGGCAAGAAGACGCGCATGATCGGCCCGAACTGCCCCGGCATCATCACGCCGGAGGTCTCCCTGGCCGGCATCACGCCGCACACCATCACCGGCTCCGGCCCGGTCGGTCTCGTCTCCAAGTCGGGCACGCTGACCTACCAGATGATGTACGAGCTGAAGGACTTCGGCTTCACGACCGCCATCGGCATCGGCGGCGACCCGATCGTCGGCACCACCCACATCGACGCCCTCCAGGCGTTCGAGGAGGACCCCGACACCAAGCTGATCGTCATGATCGGTGAGATCGGTGGTGACGCCGAGGAGCGTGCCGCGGACTACATCAAGGCCAACATCACGAAGCCGGTCGTCGGCTACGTCGCTGGCTTCACCGCCCCGGAGGGCAAGACCATGGGCCACGCCGGCGCCATCGTCTCGGGCTCCGCGGGCACCGCTGCCGCCAAGCAGGAGGCCCTCGAGGCCGTCGGCGTCAAGGTCGGCAAGACGCCGTCCGCGACCGCTGCCCTGGCGCGCGAGATCCTGGTCGGCCTGGGCATCGAGCCCAAGGCCTGATCCACGGTCCTGGAACCACGAAGGCCCCCGGGTTCGCCCGGGGGCCTTCGCCATCTCGTGGTACGCCGCCGCGTCGTCCGGCCGGCCTGCAGGAACCGACACGTTGACGCGCGTCACGTTCCGTGATCCCCGCGGGGGGCTCCGACGTCGTGACACGTCGACGTGTCGCTCCGCGCAGGTACGGCCAGGGACCGGACATCCGCGCAGTCGTCCGCGGCCCTCCGAGTGGCATCAGCCGGGGCGGCCCGGCGTCCGGCCCCGCGCGCCGCTCACGTGCCGCCGTCCGCCACGAGTCGCCACGGATCGATCGACACGTTGCCGATCTCGGTGCACGCGGTGTCGTGGCCGGCCGGGTCGACGTCGGTGGTGTCGCCGCTGCCCGGGATGGTGATCCGCCACGCGACGACGGTCGACGGCGTGCACTCCGCGGCGGGGAAGTTGTCGGGGTTGGTGTCCCGCACGGTGGCGGCGGCGTACGTGCCCGGTGGGAGCGTGAACGCCTCGGTGGTGGCCGTGTTGCCGCCGGGGCCGAGCCCGATCGCGGTGACTGCCCGCAGCGTCGTCGTGCCGTGGAGCGCGCACGGGTGCCCGGAGGTGTTGGTGAAGCGGACCTCGGCGTAGGCGCTCCCCGCAGCCGAGTCGAGGGGGACGGTGCTGACGCTCAGGTCCGCACGGAGGCAGTCCGGCGTCGTCGCCGTGGGAGTCGCCGTCGTGCTGGCCCCCGACGCGTCGCAGCCTCCGGCGGTGAAGACGCACATGTGCGGTGCGATCTGCCGGGTGATCGCGGTGAGCTCGCGGGGTGCGGCGACGCCCTCGCCGCTGAAGGCCACTGTCAGCACGGCGCGGCCGACACGCGTGAGCTGGTACGTCGTCCCGCCGATCGCGTTGCGGACCCCCTGGCTGAAGGTCTGTGACTCGTAGCCGGTGTCGGCGGTGCGGCTCCACCAGGTGAGCGTCATGCTGTCGAAGGCCTCGGTGGGACACGCCGCGACGGCGTCCCGCGCGGCCTGCATCACCTCCCGCGCGGCCTGCTCGTCCTCGTAGAGACTGAGGTGGCGGTAGTCCTCGAACTCGACCGCGATGTTGGCGAAGCCGAGCCGGTCCGTGCTCGGGGAGGAGCCGAGAGGGTCGGCGTCGCACGGGGTCGGGGTGGGGCCGGCGACATCACGGCCGGGACCCTCGACGTGCCCGTCGCTGCCGTAGTCCTGCGCACCCAGGCCGAGCGGGAAGTCGTCGGGGATCGACGCCGCCGCGGTGCCGGACGAGGTCGGGGGCGTCGGGGCCGGCCCGGCATCGCGCAGCGCGTGGAGCCCGGCCGGGACGACGACGGCGAGGACCGCCACGGCCCCCGCGACACCGGTCAGCGCCGTACGACGGGCGCGGCGGCGGTCTCCGAGCCGGCGTACCTCGGCGGGCGGGAGGGGGCTGACGGGCCCGCCGCTGCCGAAGCGGGCGAGCTGGTCGAGGGGGTCGCGGTCAGACATGGGTGGCTCCGGAGTCGGGGGAGAGCAGGGTGGCGAGGGCGGCGCGACCGCGCGAGAGGCGGGCCTTGACCGTGCCCTCGGGAACGCCGGTCTCCCGGGCGACGGCCTGCACCGGCAGGTCGCAGAGGTGGTGCAGCACGAGCGCCTGGCGCTGCGCCGCGGGGAGCTGTCGGAGAGCCTCGACGAGGGCGACCCGGGACTCGTCGGAGGGCTCGGTCCACGCCGGCGGCGAGACGGCCCGGTCGGCTGGCCTGCGGCCCAGCTTCACGCGCCGCCAGCGACTCACGGCGAGCCGGTAGGCCGTCGTGCGGACCCACGCCTCGGGGTGGTCGGCCCGCTCGAGCGTGCGGCGGTGCTGCCAGGCGCGCACGAACGCCTCCTGGACGCACTCCTGCGCCTCGTCCCGGTTGCCGATCAGGGCGTACAGATGGCCGACGAGGCGTGCGAACGAGGCCGTGTAGAACTCGTCGAACTCGCGTTCGTCCATCGACTGCTCCCTGGTCCTGAGCCTGCATCACCAGGCTGTCATCGGGGATACGCGCGGAGGAGCCATCCGGTTGCATCCCGGATCCATCCTGCGGCACGCGTCAGGCTGGGGGAAGGTTCTCCAGCCGTGCGAGGGCGCGCTCGACGAGGGCCTGGAAGTCGGCCTGGTCGATCCGGGCCTTGTCGACCGGCACGAACCCGACCTGGGCGACCACCGGTCCCCGCCGGACGACGGCGACCCAGAAGTCGATCGTGCGGCTGTCGGAGACGTCGATCGAGAGGCGCCAGGCGTGGGTCTCGCCGAGCGGGCCCGCGGGCTGGTGCCGGAACTCCTCGACGGTCGCGGTGAGGTTGCGGTCCTCGCAGGACTTCATCTTCTTCTCGATGCCGGAGACGAAGGCATCGGCCTTCGCATCGGACCGGAAGCGTCCGACTGTCTCGCTGAGCCCGAACTGGGTCGGCAGCTTGGCCTGGGGCACCAGGAAGGTGCGGGTCTGCGACGAGGTGACGTCGGACCCGGAGAAGTCGGCGTGGTCGCACGTGGTGGCGGCGGGGTTGGTCGTCGCCTTCGTCGGCGAGGTGCCGACCCACGGCAGCGAGATGCCCGTGAGGTGCGGAAGGTCGACAGCCTGGAGCATGCCCCGCGCTGACGGCCCCGGCGGTGGTGCGCCGAGCGTCTTCCGCGGCGTCGTCGCGCAGGTGGTGCCGCCGTCGGCCGTGCAGAGCCGGTCGACGGCCACGCCCACCGTGCTCACGAACGGCGGGAGGTCGGGACCGTGGTCGTCGGCCACGTCGCGGGCGAGCGTGGTCACCAGGGAGCCCGTGCGGGCGACGCCGATGGTCCACGTCGTGACCGGCGACGCCCAGTCGCGCACCACCAGCAGCGCGGCCTCGTCGCCCGCACCCGCGAGCTGGTAGGCAGCGAGCAGCTGCATGCGGGTGCCGGCACAGTCGGAGAACCAGCCGAGGGTCGCGTCGTACGCCGTGGCGGCAGCCTTCGCGTCGGCCGAGCGCTCGACGACCTGCACCAGCCCGGTCGGCTTGCCCTTCTTCGGGTCCACCGGCGTCGAGAAGTGGCGCACGAGGGCAGCCATGGCCTTGGGGTCCGCGAAGCGGCGCGCCTGGCAGGGGACGTTGAGCCCCGTGCCGTCGGTGTTGTTGCCGGTGCTGGTCTCCGAGAGCGGCTGGGCGGCGAGGTGGGCGACCTGGCTGCCACCGAGGAGGTCGGCCGGGTCGAGGTGTGCGGTCGTGGTGGGGGCACCGGGGCCGGTGTCGACGACGGCGGTCCCGCGGGGGCCGCCGATGCTGGCGACGGCGGTCGCGTCGTGGCTGACGGCGAGGCCGAGACCGGCGACGGCGACGCTGACCGCCGCGACGGCGACCGAGGTGTGCGCACGGCGGCGTGCGGTGCCGCTGCGTCGGATGATCGAGGCGCGGGGGAGCCGGATCGCCTCGAGCGGGTCGCCGAGAGCCAGGAGGGTCGCTCCGACCTCGTCGGGCTCGATGTCGCGGTGGATCGCGAACTGGGCGGTCGCGAGGCGGAGCTGGCGCCGCGCGCTCGCCTGGGTCAGGCCGACCTCGTGGCAGAAGTCGTCGCTCTCCAGTCCGGCGAGCAGGTGCAGCAGCAGCGCACGGCGCTGGACCGACGTCAGCTCGTCGAGCGCGTCGAGGGTCGCGCGGTGCTCCGGGGCGAGAGATCCCTCGCGGTGCCAGAAGTGGGCCGTGTGCCGGCGCTGCGCGTGCTGCCAGGTGAGCGGGCGCACCCACGCCTCGGGGTCCTCCTGGCGGGCGACCTTGTGCCAGTGGTGCCACGCGGCGACGAAGCCGTCGCGGACCGAGCGCTTGGCGGCCGCGAGGTCGCCGGTGAGCGCGAACGCCTGGAGCAGCAGGCGCTGGCGCGCGGCGGCGTAGAACGCGTCGAACTGTCCCGGATCTCGCATGGCGCGGACCAACCTACCCCGGCGCGTCCTCGTCCCCCTGGTTGGCGCGACCGGGGAGGATGAGCCCCGTCATGTCGAGCCGCATCCGCTTCTCCGCCTATCACCCGTCGCCGCCCGAGAGCGGGGGTGAGCAGCAGCGTTCCCTGGCACTGCTGGCCGTGCGTGGCGGCGTGCTCGCCGCCGCCCTGCCGCTGTCGGCCCTGATGGCGGTGGCCCTGGTCGGCTGGTTCCTCACCGACGGAGGGGCCCACGGGGCACCGCGTGACGCCCTCCGCGTCGGCGCGCTCGCCTGGCTGATGGCGCACGGTTCCAGCATCCACGTCCAGGGGGCCGCGATCACCGCGCTCCCGCTGGGCCTCACCGCGCTCGTCGGGTACGCCGTGGCGCGGGCCGGGCTGCGCACGGGGGAGCGGCTCTCCAGCCACGGTCCCGACGCGTACGCGCTGTCGGACGGCGAGCGCGACCTGACCGTCCCGGCGGGGGTCGCGATCTTCACGGCCTCCTACGTCGTGGTCGGGATCGTCGTCGCCGTCGTGGCGGGCTCCCTCTCCACACGGCCCTCCCTGCCCGCGGTCCTGCTCTGGTGCATCGTGCTCGCCGCGGGGGTGGGCGGCACGGGGATCGCGGTCGGATCGGGCCGTGCCGCGGTCTGGCTCGGGGCGGTGCCGGAGTCGGTGCGCGAAACCCTCGTCGGTGCCCTGCGGATCCTCGGCTGGTACCTCGTCCTCGCGACCGTCGTCTTCCTGGCCGCCCTGCTCCTGGACGGCGCGGCCGCCCTCAACGTCCTCTCCCAGCTCGGCACCAACCTCGGGGGCGGTGTCGTCTACGTGACGCTCAGCCTCCTCGTGGTGCCCAACGCCGTGGCGTGCGCCGGTGCGTACCTGCTGGGTCCCGGCTTCACGGTCGGCACGGGCACGCTGGTCTCGCCGACCGTCGTCGCGCTCGGACCGGTGCCGATGTTCCCGCTGCTCGCCGCGCTGCCGGACAACGGTCCGACGCCGTTCTGGACGCCGTTCCTGATCGCGCTGCCGCCGATCCTGGCAGCGGCCGTCGTGGTCGGCGGCCGGCACCGTCGGCCGACGACCGACTGGGACATCGGCGCGGTGCGCGGCCTGTCGGCCGGCGTCCTCGCGGCTGTCCTCTTCGCCATCCTGGCCGCCCTCGCGGGTGGTGCGGTGGGCCCGGGCCGGATGACTGACGTCGGTCCGCTGGTCGCCTCGAGCTTCTTCCACGCGATCGTCTCGTTCGGGATCGGGGGCCTCGTCGGCGGCCTGCTCGCCACCTGGCTGACCCGCCGCAACCCGCCGCCGGTCGTCGTCGTCCCGGGCCCCGTCGACCAGGACCGCGAGGAGACCGTCGTCGTCAGGTCGTCGTCCGGGAGCTCCGACGACGAGCCGACCGTCGTCGTCACGGGCGCTGCCGCAGCGGACGGAGCCGGTGCGGCTGACGCCGAGGCGACCGTCCCTCTGCTCGGTCGCCTGCTCCGGCGCAGGGGGAGCGACGAGACCGTGGCGGGAGAGGACACCGATCGCGGATAAACTCCGCACTCGTGTCCACCTCTCCTGCCGTCGAGCCTGCCACCGCGCCCGCACGCGTGGTCGTCCTGGTCTCCGGCTCGGGCACCAACCTCCAGGCGCTGCTCGATGCGGCCGTCGACCCGGCGTACGGCGCGGCGATCGTCGCTGTCGGCGCCGACCGTGACGGCATCGAGGGGCTGGCGCGTGCGGACCGCTCGGGCGTCCCGACGTTCGTCGCGAAGCTGAAGGACTACTCCTCGCGCGACGCCTGGGACGTCGCCCTCGCCGACCGCGTCGCGGCGTTCGACCCCGACCTGGTCGTGCTCGCCGGCTTCATGAAGCTCGTCGGTCCGGCGTTCCTCGAGCGCTTCGCGGGCCGGGTGGTCAACACCCACCCCGCGCTGTGCCCGTCGTTCCCCGGCGTCAACGGCCCGGGCGACGCCCTCGCGTACGGCGTCAAGGTCACCGGCGCGACGCTCTTCGTCGTCGACGCCGGCGTCGACACCGGCCCGATCGTCGCGCAGACGGTCGTGCCCGTCGAGGACGACGACGACGTCGCGACGCTCCACGAGCGGATCAAGGTCGCCGAGCGCCGGATGCTCGTCACAGAAGTGGGCCGCATGGCCCGAGAAGGTTTCCGCATCACCGACAGGAAGGTCCGGTTCGGACTGTGAGCTCCTCCATCGACTTCAGCAAGATCGAGACCCCCGACAAGGTCAAGATCAAGCGCGCGCTCGTCTCGGTCTTCGACAAGACCGGCCTCGAGGAGCTCGTCCGCGGCCTGGCGGAGGCGGGCGTCGAGCTCGTCTCCACCGGTGGCTCCGCTGCGCTCATCGAGTCGCTCGGCCTGCCGGTCACCAAGGTCGAGGACCTCACCGGCTTCCAGGAGTGCCTCGACGGCCGCGTGAAGACGCTCCACCCGCGGGTCCACGCCGGCATCCTCGCCGACCGCCGCCTCGACGACCACGTCGCCCAGCTCGCCGAGATGGGCATCGAGGCCTTCGACATGGTCGTCGTGAACCTCTACCCGTTCGCCGACACCGTCGCCTCGGGCGCCGGCATCCAGGACTGCATCGAGAAGATCGACATCGGCGGCCCGACCATGGTGCGCGCCGCGGCCAAGAACCACGCCAACATCGCGATCGTCACCGACGGTGCCGACTACGCCGCGGCCCTCGCCGCCGCGCAGGGCGACGGCTTCACCTACGAGGAGCGCAAGGTCCTCGCCACGAAGGCGTTCGTCCACACCGGCACGTACGACGTGCAGGTCGCCTCCTGGATGGGCAACGTCGTCACCGACTCCTCCGAGGGCACCGGGTTCCCCGCGTGGGTCGGCGCCACCTGGGACAAGGCCGCGGTGCTCCGCTACGGCGAGAACCCGCACCAGCCGGCCGCGCTCTACCGCTCGGGCTTCGGCTCCGCCGGCCTCGCGGGCGCCGAGCAGCTGCACGGCAAGGAGATGTCCTACAACAACTACGTCGACACCGACGCGGCCCGTCGCGCGGCGTACGACCACGGCGACCAGCCGACGGTCGCCATCATCAAGCACGCCAACCCGTGCGGCGTCGCCGTCGGTGCGGACGTCGCCGAGGCGCACCGCCGTGCCCACGAGTGTGACCCGGTCTCGGCCTTCGGCGGCGTGATCGCCACCAACACCGAGGTCTCCGTCGAGATGGCCAAGCAGGTCGCCGAGGTGTTCACCGAGGTCATCGTCGCTCCCTCCTACGCGGACGGCGCGGTCGAGATCCTCCAGGGGAAGAAGAACATCCGCATCCTCGTCGCGGAGCCGCTGGCCACCGGTGGCGTCGAGACCCGTCCGATCTCCGGCGGCCTGCTGATGCAGCACGTCGACCAGTTCCAGGCCGAGGGCGACGACCCGGCCAACTGGACCCTGGCCACCGGTGAGGCTGCCGACGAGGCGACGCTGGCGGACCTGGCGTTCGCCTGGCGCGCGGTGCGTGCCGCGAAGTCCAACGCGATCCTGCTCGCCAAGGACGGCGGCGCCGTCGGCATCGGCATGGGCCAGGTCAACCGCGTCGACTCCTGCAAGCTCGCCGTCGAGCGCGCCAACACCCTCGTCGAGGGCCAGGAGCGGGCCCGTGGCTCGGTCGCTGCCTCCGACGCGTTCTTCCCGTTCGAGGACGGCCCGGAGATCCTGATCAACGCCGGCGTGAAGGCGATCGTCCAGCCGGGCGGCTCCGTGCGCGACGAGCTCACCATCGAGCTCTGCAAGAAGCACGGCGTGACCATGTACTTCACCGGCACGCGCCACTTCTTCCACTGATCCACCGCGGGGCTGCTGCCCTGACGGCCCCGGGCCCCGACTCGCCGGTGTGGCGGGTCGGGGCCCGTTGCATGGAGGGGTGCCGCGGCAGGTCGTCGCAGCGGCTCAGTGCTGCGGGCCGAGCCCGCCGGTGCCCGGCGAGGGCGCCGGCTCCTTGAGCTCCACGAAGATCACGTGCGTCGGGGTGTCGCCGACGTTCTCGCCGTGGTGCTGCCGCGCGGGGAGCTATCCGGCCACACCTGCGGGGATGTCGACCTCGCGCTGGTCGTCACCGGAGACCAGTCGACGACGGAACGACGACAGCGTGTACATGACACTGTCGGGATGGGCGTGCGGCGTCGTGCGCGCACCGGGCTCGTCGCGGTACTCCAGGACGCGGACACGCTCGTTCTCGAAGATCACCCGGTAGTGGTCGGGGTTGCTGACCGCAGGGTCGAGGTCGCTCATGGGCCGAGCCTCGCACCGCCGCCGGGGGATGTCAGTGGCGTACGGCGATCACTGGGGTGGATCCGCGGGTGCGCCCGTGCGGTGCGGCCGTGCGGTGCGCCCGTGCGGCGCGCCCGCGCGTCGGCTGGTGGCCGGCGGCGTCCCGCCATCGCGGCGTGCGGGTCGCACCGTGCGGCGTACTCCCTAGACTGGCGCGCGTGACTGCACAGAAGCTTGACGGAACCGCCACCGCCGCTGCGATCAAGGACGAGCTCAAGGTCCGCATCGCTGCCCTCCGCGACCAGGGTGTCGTGCCCGGTCTCGGCACGATCCTGGTCGGCGACGACCCGGGCTCGCGGTGGTACGTCGGAGGCAAGCACAAGGACTGCGCCGAGGTCGGCATCGAGTCGATCCGCATCGACCTGCCCGAGACCGCCTCGCAGGAGGAGATCGAGGACGCCGTCCGCCAGCTCAACGACGACCCGGCCTGCACCGGCTACATCGTCCAGCTGCCGCTGCCGCGCGGTCGCGACGAGAACAAGGTGCTCGGGCTGATCGACCCGGCGAAGGACGCCGACGGCCTGCACCCGACGAACCTCGGCTGGCTGGTCCTCGGCAAGGACGCCCCGCTCCCGTGCACGCCCTACGGCATCGTCGAGATCCTGCGCCGCCACGGCGTCGAGATCGCCGGCAAGGAGGTCGTGGTGGTCGGTCGTGGCGTCACGGTCGGTCGTCCCCTCGGCCTGCTGATGACCCGTCGCAGCGAGAACGCCACCGTCACGCTGTGCCACACCGGCACCGTCGACCTCGCCGCCCACGTCCGCAAGGCCGACATCGTGGTGGCCGCCGCGGGCGTCCCGGGCATCATCACCGCCGACATGGTCAAGCCGGGCGCTGCCGTCCTGGACGTGGGCGTCTCCCGTGTCGACGGCAAGGTCACCGGCGACGTGGCCGACGACGTCTGGGAGGTCGCCGGCTGGGTCTCGCCCAACCCCGGCGGCGTCGGTCCGATGACCCGCGCCATGCTCCTCGCCAACGTCGTCAGCATCGCCGAGAGCAAGCTGGCCTGACGTGGTCGACGAGCCGGCGGAGCCGGTCGACGCAACCGAACCCCTCCTCCCCGAGGACGCGGACCTCCCCGGGGACATGGTCCCCGGTGTCGATGCGGTGCGCGGCCCGCTCCCGCCGCTGCGCGAGGTGGCGCGGCTCAAGCAGCCCTCCACCATCGGCGGCGTGATCTACCTCGTGGTGCTCGGCCTGGCGCTGGTGGGCATCGCGATCGGTGCCGCGGGTGCGTGGCGCCTGGGCGTGACCTGGCTCGGGGGAGCACTTCTCGTGGCCACCGGCGGGCGGCTGGTGCTGCCCGGCGACGACGCCGGCATGCTCGGCGTACGGCGGCGGCGGTTCGACACGCTGCTGCTGGCCGGGGTCGGCGTCGTCCTGATCATCCTCGCCGCGACCATTCCCGACCAGCCCTGAGGCCCAGGGCCCGCTGCCTCAGACGCCGAGACGGGGCTCGTGCCGGAGAGATCTCCGGCACGAGCCCCGTCTCGCTGTGGCACGGGCCCCGTCTCGGGGTCAGATGAGGCCGAGCTCCGTGACGGCGGCCTTCTCGTCGGCGAGCTCCGCGACGGAGGCGTCGATCCGCCCGCGCGAGAACTCCGAGATCTCCAGGCCCTGGACGATGCTCCAGTCGCCGTCCTTGGTGGTGACGGGGAAGGACGAGATGAGGCCTTCCGGCACGCCGTAGGAGCCGTCGGAGACGACGGCCATGGAGACCCAGTCGCCCTCGGGGGTGCCGTTGAGCCAGTCGCGCGCGGCGTTGCAGGTCGCCGATGCGGCGGAGGCCGCCGACGAGGCCCCGCGGGCGTCGATGATGGCGGCGCCACGCTTGGCGACGGTCGGGATGAAGTAGTCCTCCACCCACGCCTGGTCGTTGACGACCTCGGCGGCGTTCCTGCCGGCGATCTCGGCGTGGAAGAGGTCGGGGTACTGCGTGGCCGAGTGGTTGCCCCAGATGGTCATCCTGGTGATGTCGTTGACCGACGCCCCGGTCTTCGCCGCGAGCTGCGAGAGGGCGCGGTTGTGGTCGAGGCGGGTCAGCGCGGAGAAGCGGTTCTGCGGGATGTCCGGCGCGTTGGTCATCGCGATGAGGGCGTTGGTGTTGGCCGGGTTGCCGGTCACGCCGACGCGGACGTCGTCCGCCGCCACCTCGTTGAGGGCCTTGCCCTGCGCGGTGAAGATCGCGCCGTTGGCGGAGAGCAGGTCGCCGCGCTCCATGCCGGGACCGCGCGGGCGCGCGCCGACGAGGAGAGCCAGGTTGACGCCGTCGAAGATCTTCGTCGGGTCCGCGCCGATCTCGACGCCGGCGAGCAGCGGGAACGCGCAGTCGTCGAGCTCCATGACGACACCCTCGAGCGCCTTGAGCGCGGGCTCGATCTCCAGCAGCTGCAGCTGGATCGGGCGGTCGCCGAGGGCGCCGCTCGCGAGGCGGAAGAGGAGGCTGTAACCGATCTGGCCGGCGGCGCCGGTGACGGCGACCTTGAGCGGGGTGGTGCTCACGAGAAAACTCCTGGGAGTCGACGGGCGGGATGCCCTCGACGCTAGCAGCGGCCGCCCGCGTGAGGGAGTGCGTCCGATTTCGATCCCGCGCAACACGACGACCGCTCGTCACCGACGCGCCGCACTCTTTTCTTGAATCATTCAAAAAAACGGTACATGATGGCTGCCATGACCCCGCGCCCCGACTACTCGGTCCTCCTGCGAGGTGCCGAGCTGCGCGTCACCCGGCCCCGCGTCGCCACGCTCGAGGCCGTCTTCGGTCACCCGCACGCCGACACCGAGACGGTCATCTCCGTCGTACGCCGGGAGCTGCCGGAGGTCTCGCACCAGGCGGTCTACGACTCGCTGAGCGCGTTGACCGCGGCGGGCCTGGTCCGCCGGATCCAGCCGCACGGCCACCTCGCGCGCTACGAGACGCGGGTGGGCGACAACCACCACCACGTCGTGTGCCGCTCCTGCGGTGCGATCGGCGACGTGGACTGCGCCACCGGTGCTGCGCCGTGCCTGCACGCCTCCGACACCCACGGCTTCGTGATCGACGAGGCCGAGGTCATCTACTGGGGCACCTGCCCCTCCTGCTCCGCCTCCCTCTGACCCTCAACACCCGTACCGAAAGGTTGCTCCTCATGACCGACCCGACTGCCAACCCGCTCGGCGGCTGCCCGATCGACCACAGCGGCGTGACCGCGCAGGGCAGCGAGAGCGAGAACCCCGCGCTCGACGCGCCGACGGCGAAGGGCTCGCGTCCGAGCACGAACCAGGACTGGTGGCCCAACCAGCTCAACCTGGCACCGCTGCGCCAGCACGGTGAGAAGTCCGACCCGCTGGGCGCCGACTTCGACTACGCCAAGGCCCTCGAGGGCCTCGACGTCGAGGCCCTCAAGGCCGACGTGAAGGCTGTCCTGACCGACTCGCAGGACTGGTGGCCCGCGGACTTCGGCCACTACGGCGGCCTGATGATCCGTCTCTCGTGGCACGCCGCGGGCACCTACCGCATCTACGACGGCCGCGGCGGCGCCGGCTCGGGCGACCAGCGCTTCGCCCCGCTCAACTCGTGGCCGGACAACGGCAACCTCGACAAGGCCCGCCGCCTCCTGTGGCCGGTCAAGAAGAAGTACGGCCAGGCCATCTCCTGGGCCGACCTGCTCGTCCTCGCCGGCAACGTCGCGCTGGAGGACATGGGCTTCGAGACCTTCGGCTTCGCCTTCGGTCGCGAGGACGTCTGGGAGGCCGAGGAGATCTTCTGGGGTCCGGAGGACACCTGGCTCGGCGACGAGCGCTACAGCGGTGAGCGTGACCTCGCGACCCCGCTCGGGGCGGTCCAGATGGGCCTCATCTACGTCAACCCGGAGGGCCCCAACGGCGAGCCCGACCCGCTGAAGGCCGCGCAGGACATCCGCGAGACCTTCCGCCGCATGGCGATGAACGACGAGGAGACCGTCGCGCTGATCGCGGGTGGCCACTCCTTCGGCAAGGGCCACGGCGCCGGTGACCCCGACCTCGTCGGCCCCGAGCCCGAGGGTGCGCCGCTCGAGGAGCAGGGCTTCGGCTGGAAGAGCGCGTTCAACTCCGGCAAGGGCGTCGACACGATCACCTCCGGCCTCGAGGTCACCTGGACCCCGACCCCGACCTCGTGGGGCAAGGGCACCGGTTTCTTCGACATGCTCTTCGGCTTCGAGTACGAGCTCGACAAGACGCCGTCGGGTGCGCACATCTGGACCGCCAAGGACGCCGACGCGATCATCCCCGGTGCGCACGGTGAGCCCAGCAAGAAGCCGCAGATGCTCACCACCGACCTCGCGCTGCGCGTCGACCCGACGTACGAGGAGATCTCGCGCCGGTTCCACCAGAACCCCGACGAGTTCCGGCTGGCCTTCGCCAAGGCCTGGTACAAGCTGCTCCACCGCGACATGGGCCCCGTCGCCCGCTACCGCGGCCCGTGGGTCGCCGAGCCGCAGATCTGGCAGGACCCGGTCCCCGCCCACGAGGGTGCGCTCATCGACGACGCCGACGCGGCCGCGCTGAAGGCGAAGATCGTCGCATCGGGCCTCTCCGTCTCGCAGCTGGTGTCGGCCGCCTGGGCTGCCGCCTCGTCGTTCCGTAACACCGACAAGCGTGGTGGCGTCAACGGTGGCCGCATCCGTCTCGAGCCGCAGCGCAGCTGGGACGTCAACAACCCGGCCGAGCTCGCCAATGTCCTCGAGGTGCTCGAGTCGGTCAAGGCCGGCTTCGACACCGACGAGAAGAAGGTCTCCATCGCCGACCTCGTCGTGCTCGCCGGCAACGCGGGCATCGAGCAGGCGGCGAAGGCCGCCGGCCGCGAGGTGACCGTCCCCTTCCGGCCCGGCCGTACCGACGCGACGCAGGAGCAGACCGACGTCGAGTCGTTCGCCGTCCTGGAGCCGCGTGCCGACGGCTTCCGCAACTACCTCCGCCCGGGTGACAAGACCCCGGCGGAGCGGCTGCTGGTCGACCGGGCCAACCTCCTGCGCCTCACCCCGCCGGAGCTCACCGTCCTCCTCGGTGGCCTCCGTGGCCTGGGCATCAACCACGGCGGCACGACGCACGGTGTCTTCACCGACCGCGTCGGCGCGCTGACGCCGGACTTCTTCGTGAACCTGCTCGAGATGGACACCGTCTGGTCGGTCTCCGCCACGGAGGAGGGTGTCTACGAGGGGCGCGACCGCGTCACCGGCGAGGTCACCAAGACCGCGACCGCGGTCGACCTGGTCTTCGGCTCCAACTCCGAGCTGCGCGCCCTCGCCGAGGTCTACGCCCAGGACGACGCGGCCGACAAGTTCGTGGCCGACTTCGTCGCGGCCTGGACGAAGGTCATGGAGCTGGACCGCTACGACCTGGTCTGACGCGCTCCGCGCGCGCCGGCGGCTGTCCGGGCCGCCCGCGCACTCAGGGCAGCAGCAAGCGCACGAAGGGCCCGGTCACCTCACGGTGGCCGGGCCCTTCGGCGTACGGAGCGGTCAGATGCGGTCGTCGACCTCGTCCACGAGGCCGCCGACGGCGTCGGCGACGTCGTCCTCGCCCCGGTAGAGGAGTGCGCCGAGGATCGCGCCCACGATCGGCGCCACCACGAAGAGCCAGACCTGGCCCAGGGCGTCGGCGTTGAACCAGGCGACCGCGAGCGAGCGGGCCGGGTTGACCGAGGTGTTGCTGACCGGGATCGAGACCAGGTGGATCAGGGTCAGCGTCAGGCCGATCGCCAGCCCCGCGAAGCCGGGCGTCGCCGCCCGCGCCGAGGCGCCGAGGATGACCCGGATGAAGACGGCCGTGAGGACGACCTCGCAGACCGCGACGGCCAGCAGGCCGTATCCGCCGGGGGAGTGGTCGCCGTAGCCGTTGGTGGCGAAGCCGTCAGCGGTGCTGAAGCCGTCCTTGCCGGACGCGATCACCCACAGGATGAGGGCGCCGAGCGAGCCGCCGAGCACCTGCGAGACGGCGTACGCCGGCACGTCGGCCCAGCGGAACCGGCCGGCGGTGGCCAGGCCGACGGTGACCGCCGGGTTGAAGTGGCCACCGGAGACGTGGCCGAACGCGTAGGCACCGGCGACGACGGTGAGGCCGAACGCGAGGGCGACGCCGAGGTAGCCGACCTTGTCGCCGGCGAGCACGGCCGTGCCGCAGCCGCCGAGGACGAGGACGAGGGTGCCGAGGAACTCGGCGGTCCAGCGGGAGGCCGGACTGAAGCGGGGAGCAGGCATGAGGTACCTCCGAGACGGTGGGGACGACACGTACGGATCCACGCTAGGGACTGACGCTCGCGGTGTCCGCCCCGTGCCGCAGGTCGATGTCCGTGTCGTCCGACTCCTCCCGCGGCGTACGCCCGGATCGGGGCGTCCGGCAGCGGGCGCGAGATCGTCGCGCCGATCGGGTTCACGTCGGGCACCGGAGCGGGCAGGATGGGCCACGGTGCGAGCCCGGTCCCCGACGGTTGCCCGCCCTGAGATATCTTGATGTCAAGACTTATTCAGCACGCGAAAGAGGATGCCTCCGGTGACGGACCAGAAGATCATCTACACGCACACCGACGAGGCGCCGCTGCTCGCGACGTACTCGTTCCTCCCGATCGTCCAGGCGTACGCCGCCAAGGCCGGCGTGGAGATCGAGACCCGCGACATCTCCGTGGCGGCCCGCATCCTGGCGCAGTTCGGCCTGGCCGACGACGCGCTGAGCGAGCTCGGCGAGCTGGCCAAGACCCCGGCCGCCAACATCGTCAAGCTCCCCAACATCTCCGCCTCCATCCCGCAGCTGAAGGCGGCCATCGCCGAGCTGCAGGCCAAGGGCTACGACGTGCCGGACTACCCCGAGTCCGCTGACACCGACGAGGCCAAGGCGATCCAGGCCAGGTACGACAAGGTCAAGGGCTCGGCCGTCAACCCGGTCCTCCGTGAGGGCAATTCCGACCGCCGCGCGCCGCTCTCGGTCAAGAGCTACGCCAAGAAGCACCCCCACACGAACAAGCCGTTCTCCGAGGGCTCCAAGACCACCGTCGCCACGATGGGGGAGCACGACTTCAAGTCCAACGAGAAGTCCGTGACCCTCACCCGGGACGACACCCTGTCGATCGTGCTCGAGACGGCGTCGGGCCAGTCGAAGACCCTGCTCGAGGGCCTCAAGGTCCTCGAGGGCGAGATCGTCGACGCCACCAAGATGGAGGCCGCCCACCTCGACGCGTTCCTCGCCAACGCGCTGGCCGAGGCGAAGGCGCAGGACGTCCTCTTCTCGGTCCACCTCAAGGCGACGATGATGAAGGTCTCCGACCCGATCATCTTCGGCCACGTCGTGAAGGCCTACTTCGCCGACGTCTTCGCGCAGTACGGCGACGACCTCGCGGCCGCGGGCCTCTCCGCCAACGACGGCCTCGGCTCGATCCTCGCCGGCCTCGGTGGCCTCGCCAAGGGCGAGGAGATCAAGGCGGCGTTCGAGGCCGCGCTGGCCAACGGGCCGCGCCTGTCCTACACGAACTCCGACAAGGGCATCACCAACCTGCACGTGCCGTCCGACGTCATCGTCGACGCCTCGATGCCGGCCCTGGTCCGCAACGGCGGCCGCCTGTGGGGTGCCGACGGCGGCGAGGACGACACGCTCGCGGTCATCCCGGACTCGTCGTATGCCGGTGTCTACCAGGCCGTCATCGACGACGTGAAGAAGAACGGCCCGCTCGACCCGGCCACGATCGGCACCGTCCCCAACGTCGGCCTCATGGCGCAGGCTGCCGAGGAGTACGGCTCGCACAACAAGACCTTCGAGATCGCGGAGGCGGGCACCGTCCGCGTCGTCAACGCCGCCGGCGACGTGCTCCTCGAGCACGACGTCGAGGCCGGCGACATCTGGCGTGCCTGCCAGACCAAGGACATCCCGGTCCAGGACTGGGTCAAGCTGGCCGTCACCCGCGCCCGCGCCTCGGCGACCCCGGCGATCTTCTGGCTCGACGAGTCGCGCGCCCACGACGCGGAGCTCATCAAGAAGGTCACCACGTACCTGGCCGACCAGGACACCGACGGTCTCGAGATCAAGATCCTGTCGCCGGAGCTCGCCTGCTCCTACTCGCTCGAGCGCATGCGCAAGGGCGAGGACACCATCTCCGTGACCGGCAACGTGCTCCGTGACTACAACACGGACCTGTTCCCGATCCTCGAGCTGGGCACCTCGGCCAAGATGCTCTCCGTCGTCCCGCTGATCGCGGGCGGTGGCCTCTTCGAGACCGGCGCCGGTGGCTCCGCCCCGAAGCACGTCGAGCAGCTCGTCAACGAGAACTACCTCCGCTGGGACTCCCTCGGTGAGTTCTTCGCGCTGGTCCCGTCGTTCGAGAAGTACGCCGAGCAGGCCGGCGTCGCGGGCGCCCAGGTCCTCGCCGACACCCTCGACGCCGCCACGGGCACGTTCCTCGACGAGGACCGCTCGCCGGGCCGCAAGCTGGGCACGATCGACAACCGCGGCTCGCACTTCTACGTCGCCCTCTACTGGGCCGAGGAGCTGGCCAAGCAGACCGCCGACGCCGACCTGGCTGCCGCTTTCAAGCCGCTCGCCGAGTCGCTGCGTGCGAACGAGCAGAAGATCGTGGAGGAGCTCCTCGCAGTCCAGGGCCAGCCGGCCGACATCGGTGGCTACTACTACCCGGACGCCGAGAAGACCGCTGCGGTCATGCGTCCCTCCGCCACGCTGAACGAGGCGCTCGCCGCCCTCTGATGCACCCCCTCGACGCCCGGCAGCCAGCTGGCTGCCGGGCGTCGAGGCATTTCGGCGACGCTGGGCTAGGTTGCCGTCCATGAGCACGCAGACCGCCCCGTCGCCGACCTTCGTCCGCAGCGACTACGTCCTCCTGGGCCTGACGGCCGGCGCCACGGCGCTGGCCGGCATCGCGCACTACGCGGGCTGGGCCGGCTGGCTCGCCTTCTCGATCGCAGCGCTCGCCATCGGTCTCGCCGCGAGCCTGGTCGGCCTGTGCGTCGAGCAGCTCGGCGACCGCTTCGGGCCGGGGGCGACGGGTGTCCTCCAGAGCGCGCTGGGCAACCTCCCGGAGCTCTTCATCTGTCTCTTCGCGCTCAAGGCCGGTCAGGTCGCGGTCGTGCAGGCAGCGCTGATCGGCTCGATCCTCAGCAACCTGCTGCTGGTGATGGGCCTGGCGTTCGTGGTGGGAGGCGTGCGGCACGGGTTGCAGAAGATCGACTCCTCGCGGGCGCGCACGATCTCCGTCCTGATGATCGTCGCCGTCGTGGCGATGGTCGCGCCGTCCCTGACCGCCCTCGAGTCCGGCTCCCAGGCCGGCCACGGCGCCGCCAGCCACGAGCAGGCGCTCTCGATCATCGTCTCGGTCGTGCTGCTGGGCCTCTTCGCGCTGACCCTTCCCGCGTCGCTCAAGCGCAACGACTCGAGCGGCATGAGCGGCGGGGAGACCGTGCACGAGGCGCCGCGCTGGTCGGTCGGCCTCGCCATCGGCCTGCTCGCGCTCGCGGGTGTCGCCGCCGCCTTCATCTCGGACTGGTTCGTCGCCGGGCTCGAGCCCGCCATGGACTCGTGGGGCATCAACGAGACCTTCGCCGGCCTCGTGATCGTCGCCGTCGCCGGCAACGCGATCGAGAACGTCATCGGCATCCAGCTCGCGGCCCGCAACCAGTCCGAGTACGCCTTCCAGCTGATCATCAACTCGCCCCTGCAGATCGCGCTCGTGCTCGCGCCGCTGCTGGTGATCCTGTCCTCGGTCCTCGGCTTCACCGCGCTCACCCTCGTCTTCAGCCCCGTGCTCGTCGTCGCGGTCTTCCTGTCGGTCCTGGTCGCAGCCCTGATCACCGTCGACGGCGAGTCGAACTGGATCGAGGGTGCGGCCCTGATCGGCGTCTACGTCGTCATCGCCGCCTCCCTCTGGTGGGGCTGACCGGCCCCGTGACCCGATCGTGACCCGGGTGGTGGAATGAACCGCCCGTCCGCGCCCGTTGCGCCCCTGTGACTGCCACGAGCGCGACCCCGTCGACCGCCCCGCACCCGGAGACCCCGGACAGCGGGGCGGTCGGCCGTCGGCACGTCGGCCTGGCGATCCTCGCCCTGGCCATGGGCGGGTTCACCATCGGCACCACCGAGTTCCTCACGATGGGCGTGCTGCCCGAGATCGCCCGGGGCGTCGACGTCAGCGTCCCCGCGGCGGGCCGGGTCATCTCGGCGTATGCGCTGGGCGTCGTGGTCGGCGTCCCGATCCTGGCCTTCTTCGGGGCCAGGCTCCCGCGCCGCGCGATGCTGGTCGGCCTGATGACGGCGTACGCCGCGGCCAACGTCGCCTCCGCCGTTGCCCCCGGCTACCTGGTGCTGGGAGCAGCCCGCTTCGTCGGCGGGCTTCCGCACGGCGCCTACTTCGGGGTCGCCTCCCTCGTGGCCGCCGGCCTCGTCGTCCCCGAACGGCGGGGGCGTGCCGTCGCCAGCGTGATGCTCGGCCTGAGCGTGGCCAACGTGGTCGGCGTACCGGCCGCGACCTGGTTGGGGCAGCACGCCGGCTGGCGCGCGTCGTACCTGCTCGCGGGGGCGCTCGCGCTGGCGACCGTCGCACTGGTCCTCGTCTTCGTCCCGCACCAGGCGACGGCCCGTGAGGCGAGCGGGGGCCGCGAGGAGGCCCGTGCCTTCTTCGGCAACCTGCAGGTGTGGCTCACGATGGGCGTCGGCGCCGTCGGCTTCGGCGGGCTCTTCGCGGTCTACTCCTACATCGCGAAGACCGTCACCGAGGTCGGTGGCCTGGGTGAGTCGACGGTGCCCGTCTTCGTGCTCGCCATGGGCCTCGGCATGGTCGTCGGCACGTGGCTGGCCGGCGAGCTCGCCGGATGGTCGGTGTTCCGCTCCCTGATCGCCTCCTCGGCCGCTGGGGCGGTCGTGATGGCGGTCTACTGGTGGTCCGCGCCCCACGGCTGGCTGCTGTGGCCCGTCGCGTTCCTGGTCACCGCGGTGGGCTCGGTGCTTGTGGTCAACCTGCAGCTGCGGCTCATGGACGTCGCCGGCGACGCGGTGACGCTGGGAGCGGCGATGAACCACGCCGCGCTCAACATCGCCAACGCGCTGGGTGCCTGGCTCGGCGGCCTCGTCATCGCCGCGGGCTGGGGCTACCGGGCGCCTGCACTGGTGGGTGGCGCCCTCTCGCTCGTGGGTCTCGCGATCCTGCTGGTCTCCGCGCGGGTCCACGTGCGCAACCGGCCCCTCGCCACCTGACCCGGGCCTGACACAATGGGCGGCATGTCCACCGCTGCCACGCCGGGCTCCACGGCCCGACCGCGGGTCCTCTCGGGGATCCAGCCGACGTCCGACACCATCCACCTCGGCAACTACCTGGGTGCGGTGCGGCAGTGGGCGCAGCTCCAGGACGAGTTCGAGGCGTTCTTCTTCGTCGCCGACCAGCACGCGATCACGGTCGAGCAGGAGCCCAAGAAGCTCCGCGAGCGCACCTACCGCGCCGTGGCGCAGCTGCTGGCCGCCGGCGTCGACCCCGAGCGTTCCGCCGTGTTCGTGCAGAGCCACGTGCCCGCCTCCGCGCAGCTCGGCTGGGTGCTCGAGTGCCTCACCGGCTTCGGCGAGGCCCGCCGGATGACGCAGTTCAAGGACAAGGCGGCCAAGGGCGGCGAGGGCGCCGCCTCGGTGGGCCTGTTCACCTACCCGATGCTCATGGCGGCCGACATCCTGCTCTACCGCCCGCACTTCGTGCCGGTCGGCGAGGACCAGCGCCAGCACCTCGAGCTGACCCGCGACCTTGCGCAGCGGTTCAACAGCCGCTACAAGAAGACCTTCCGGGTTCCGGAGCCGCACATCCCGGCTGCGACCGCGAAGATCATGGACCTCCAGGACCCGACGAAGAAGATGTCGAAGTCCTCCTCGTCTCCCGCCGGCCTCATCGACGTCCTCGACGAGCCGGCCGTGACGGCGAAGAAGATCCGCTCCGCCGTGACCGACTCCGGGGCGGAGGTGCGCTTCGACGAGGAGGAGAAGCCGGGCGTCAGCAACCTGCTGACGATCTACTCGGCGCTGTCCGGCTCCACGATCGAGGAGCTCGAGGCGCAGTACGCCGGCCGCGGCTACGGCGACTTCAAGAAGGACCTCGCCGACGTCGCGGTCGAGTTCGTGACACCGTTCCGGACCCGCACGCTCGAGCTGCTCGACGACCGCCACCAGCTCGACAAGGTGCTGGCGCTCGGCGCGGAGCGCGCCAACGCGGTGGCCACCGCGACGCTCCGCGACGTGTACGAGCGGGTCGGCTTCGTCGCCCCCTTCACTCGCTAAGGTCGTCGCATGCCCACCATCGGCGTCTCGATCGCGCTCCCGGAGCCCTGGGCCACCGAGCTCCAGGAGTACCGGCAGTCGATCGGTGACCTGACCGCGGCGAAGATCCCCACGCACATCACCCTCGTCCCGCCGACCGAGGTCGACGACCTCGAGACCGCCGAAGCGCACCTGGCCGCCGTCACCGAGGGCTTCGCTGCCTTCCGCATCCATCTGCGGGGCACGGGTACCTTCCGTCCCGTGTCGCCGGTCGTCTTCGTCAACGTCGTGGAGGGCATCGCCGAGTGCGAGCTGCTCTATGCCGCTGTGCGCCGCGGACCGCTCGCGGGCGACTCCGACTTCCCGTACCACCCGCACGTGACCATCGGGCACCACCTCGACGACAGCGCCCTCGACCGGGCCTTCGACGAGCTCGCGACGTTCGACGGCAGCTTCATCGTCAACGACGTGCACCTCTACGTGCACGACGAGGAGCTCGGCTGGCGGATCGACCGTTCGTTCCCGCTCGAGCCGGTGCCCCTGGCGAGCCAGTCGATCGGTGCCGGGGCCTGACGTGGCCTCCGTGATGGACCGAGTCCTCGCGCCCGTCCGGGAGGCGCGCGAGCGGGTCCCCGCGCTCGACCACACCTTCCGCACGGTCGAGCACTACTCCTCGACCAACGGCAGCCTGTACGCCGCCGGCGTCACGCTCGCGGCGTTCCTCTCGGTCTTCCCGCTCCTCGGCCTGGCCTTCGCCGTGGTCGGCTTCGCCGCGCGCCTGCTGCCGCCCGGCATCGACGCGGAGCAGACCCTGGTCAGCGCGATCAACGGGGTCCTGCCCGGCATCGTCCAGGTGCCGGGGGAGCCCTCCATCGACGGAGCCCTCGACCTGCAGACCTTCAAGGACGCCGCTCCCGCGATCCTCTCCATCGGACTGCCGCTCGCGCTGTGGTCCGGCCTGGGCTGGCTCTCCAGCCTGCAGACCGCGCTGCTGGTCGTCTTCGAGGAGACCCGTGCCGAGCGGCCCAACTGGCTCGTCGGCCGGCTGCGCGACCTCGCGGCCCTGGCGGTGCTCGGCAGCGTCCTCATGCTCTCCGTGGCGGTCTCCGGCGTCGTCGCCGGCATCGCACCGCGGCTGCTGCACCTGGTCGGCCTGAGCACCGAGCTCAGCTGGCTGGTCCGGATCCTGGTGCCGTTGCTCGGTGTCGCCGCCAACGCGGTGCTCTTCGCCGCGATGTTCGTGCTGCTCGCGCGACCCAGACTCGCGCGCGGTGCGATCTGGTCGGGTGCGGTGCTGGGTGCGGTCGGGTTCGAGGTGCTGAAGCAGGCCTCGACGTACCTGCTCAAGGCGACGGCGGGCCAGCCGGCGTTCCAGGCCTTCGGGATCACGCTGATCCTGCTGGTCTGGATCAACTACTTCAGCCGGCTCGTCCTGTACGCCGCGGCGTGGGCCCAGACCTCGCCGCACGCGACGCGGACCGCCATGCGCGTGGAGCCCGGTCCGGAGCGTTCCACAGACGAGGCGTCGCGCCGCGATGCCGCCGACGAGGCTGTCGCCGTGCCGGCCGGTGGGCGCGGCGGTACGCCCGTCGGTGCGCCCGTCGGTGCGCCCCAGGCGTGGCGGCGCGCGTCGTCCCAGCCCCTCAAGTCCGCAGCGGCAGCCGGAGGCGTCGGCCTCGGTGCCGTCGCCCTCTGCGCCCTCGCGTGGCGGCTGTTGGGCCGCCCGCGCACCTGATCCCTACCCGAGGAGCACGATGAAGTTCGAGAAGAAGCACGCCGCCCTGCTGATGGGCGTCGCGCTGTGGAACGTCTGGACGTGGGGCACGTTCATCAAGAACCTCTCGGCGGCGTACGAGCGCGGTGAGCAGCACCCGACCGGCTACTGGGTGGCCCACACGATCCTGATCATCGTGAACTTCGTCATCGCCGGCGTCCTCGGCGCCCTCGGCTGGAAGGCCTGGCGCTCCGCCGACCAGGACGCCTGACCCGACCGCCTCTCCCGCCGAGACGGGCCTTGTGCCGCGCCGAGACGGGCCTTGTGCCGGGCACAGGCCCCGTCTCGGCACAGGCCCCGTCTCGGCACAGAAAGAATGACGAAGGGCCGCTCCCCGGTGGGGGAGCGGCCCTTCGCCGTTGGAGCTGGTGGCTCAGTAACCCTTGGCCATCGCGGTGCGAAGGTCCTTGTTGAGCCGCGAGATCACGTCGAGCGGGATCTCCTTCGGGCACGCCGCGGCACACTCACCGATGTTGGTGCAGCCACCGAAGCCCTCGGCGTCGTGCTGGCCGACCATGGAGACGACACGGGTGTCGCGCTCCGGCTGGCCCTGCGGCAGCGAGCCGAGGTGGGTGATCTTGGCACCGAGGAAGAGCGACGCCGAACCGTTGGGGCACGCGGCGACACAGGCACCACAGCCGATGCAGGTCGCGACGTCGAACGCCAGGTCGGCGAGCTTCTTCTCGACCGGGGCGGCGTGGGCGTCGGGCGCCGAGCCGGTGTTGGCCGAGATGAAGCCACCGTTCTGGATCATCCGGTCGAACGCCGAGCGGTCGACCACGAGGTCCTTGACGACCGGGAACGGGTCCGCGCGCCAGGGCTCGATGGTGATCTCGTCGCCGTCCTTGAACGACCGCATGTGCAGCTGGCAGGTGGTGGTGACCTCCGGGCCGTGGGCCTGGCCGTTGATCATCAGGCCACACATGCCGCAGATGCCCTCACGACAGTCGCTGTCGAACGCGACCGGCTCCTCGCCCTTGGCGTTGAGCTGCTCGTTGAGCACGTCGAGCATCTCGAGGAACGACATGTCCTCGGAGACACCCTCGAGCGAGTAGCGGTGCATCGCGCCCTTGGCGTTCGCGTTGGCCTGCCGCCAGATGTTCAGGGTCAGGTTCATGGTGCCGCTCACTTGTAGCTCCGCTGCTTCATCTCGATGGCCGTGTAGATCAGGTCTTCCTTGTGGAGGATCGGGTTGGCGTCCTCGCCACCGAACTCCCACGCGGCGACGTACGCGAACTCGTCGTCGTGACGCAGGGCCTCGCCGTCCTCGGTCTGCGACTCGGCGCGGAAGTGACCACCGCACGACTCGCGACGGTTGAGGGCGTCGATGCACATGAGCTCACCGAGCTCGATGAAGTCGATCGTGCGACCGGCCTTCTCGAGGCTCTGGTTGAGGCTGTCCGCGGTGCCGAGGACCTTGAGGTTGGTCCAGAACTCCGCCTTCAGGTCGCGGATGAGGCCGATGGCCTTCTTCAGGCCCTCCTCGGTCCGCTCCATGCCGCAGTACTCCCACATGATCTGGCCGAGCTGCTTGTGGAACGAGTCCGCCGAGCGCTCACCCTGGATCGAGAGGAACTTCGCGATGCGCTCCTCGACGGCCGTCTTGGCCTCGACGACGGCCGGGTGCGACTCGTCGATCTTCTCGAACGGACCGTCGGCGAGGTACTCGCGGATGGTGTTCGGGAGGACGAAGTAGCCGTCGGCCAGGCCCTGCATCAGCGCCGAGGCACCGAGGCGGTTGGCGCCGTGGTCGGAGAAGTTGGCCTCACCCGAGCAGAACAGGCCGGTGATGTTGGTCTGCAGGTGGTAGTCCACCCACAGGCCGCCCATCACGTAGTGGACCGCCGGGTAGATGCGCATCGGCGTGACGTACGGGTCCTCGCCGGTGATCCGGGCGTACATGTCGAAGAGGTTGCCGTACTTGGTCTCGACGGCCTCGCGGCCCATGCGGGCGATGGCGTCGGCGAAGTCGAGGTAGACACCGCGACGCATCATCTTCTCGGTGCCGTCGGGCTGCACCTCCTTGACGGCGGGGCCGACACCGCGGCCCTCGTCGCACATGTTCTTCGCCTGACGCGACGCGATGTCGCGGGGGACCAGGTTGCCGAACGACGGGTAGATCCGCTCCAGGTAGTAGTCGCGGTCCTCCTCGGGGATGTCGCGCGGGTCCTTGCCGCAGTCCTCGGCCTTCTTCGGGACCCAGATGCGACCGTCGTTGCGGAGCGACTCCGACATCAGGGTCAGCTTCGACTGGTGGTCGCCGGTGACCGGGATGCAGGTCGGGTGGATCTGCGTGTAGCAGGGGTTGGCCATGTAGGCGCCCTTGCGGTGCGCACGCCACGCGGCGGTGACGTTCGAGCCCATCGCGTTGGTCGAGAGGAAGTAGACGTTGCCGTAGCCGCCGGAGGCGAGGACGACGACGTCGGCGAGGTGGGTCTCGATCGCGCCGGTGACCATGTCACGGGTGACGATGCCGCGGGCGCGGCCGTCGGCGATGATCACCTCGAGCATCTCGTGGCGGGTGTACTGCGTGACGGTGCCGGCCGCGACCTGGCGCTCCATGGCCTGGTAGGCACCGATCAGCAGCTGCTGGCCGGTCTGGCCACGCGCGTAGAACGTGCGGGAGACCTGGACGCCGCCGAAGGAGCGGTTGTCGAGGAGGCCGCCGTACTCGCGGGCGAACGGGACGCCCTGCGCGACGCACTGGTCGATGATGTTCGCCGAGACCTCGGCGAGGCGGTAGACGTTCGACTCGCGCGAGCGGTAGTCGCCGCCCTTGACGGTGTCGTAGAAGAGGCGCTCGACGGAGTCGCCGTCCTCCTTGTAGTTCTTGGCGGCGTTGATGCCGCCCTGCGCGGCGATCGAGTGCGCGCGGCGCGGGGAGTCCTGGTAACAGAAGGACTTCACGTTGTAGCCGGCCTCGCCGAGCGTCGCGGCGGCGGCGCCACCGGCCAGACCGGTGCCGACGATGATCACGTCGAGCTTGCGGCGGTTGGCCGGGTTGACCAGGCGGTTCTCGAACTTGCGACGCTGCCAGCGCGTGTTGATCGGGCCGGTGGGGGCCAGCTCGTCGACGAGCGGCGCACCGAGGGTGTAGTAGCCGGCAGCGTCGTCGGAGGTCTGCACGGAGGGCTGGTTGGTCGGGACCATGCCCGACGGGTCAGGGGTACCCATGAGTCAGTGAATCCCTTACTTGACGATGCCGAAGAGGACGGACAGCGGGACGAGGGCGAAACCACCCGCGATGACGATCGCCACCACGAGGCCGGCGTCCTTCGCGCGGTTGCGCGAGCTCGCGGCGTTGGTGAAGCCCAGCGTCTGGCAGGCGCTCCAGACACCGTGGTGCAGGTGGAAGCCGACGGCGACCAGCGCGAGCAGGTAGATCACGGTGATCCACCAGACGCCGAACGAGTCGACGGCGAGCGCGTAGGGGTCGTGGCCGCCGGTCGTGCCGTTGCTCGGGTTGATCTTCACGATGGTGAAGTTGAGCAGGTGCCAGATGAGGAACAGGAAGATGGCCAGGCCGCCCCAGCGCATCGTGCGCGAGGAGAGGGAGCTGCCCTTGTTCTTCTTCACGACGTACTTCGTCGTCCGCGCGTGGTGCGCGCGACGGGTCAGTGCGATCGCGGAGAACACGTGGACCACGAGCGCGGCGATGAGGCCGACGCGGAGGATCCAGAGCAGTCCGGCGTGCGGGAGCATCGGCTCACCGATGGTCCGCAGGTGCTCCGCGTACGTGTTGAACGCGTCGTGGCCTGCGAAGACCTTGAGGTTGCCGTACATGTGGGCGAGGAGGAAGCCGATGAAGATCAGGCCACTCACTGCCATGAGCATCTTGAGCGCAATGGTCGACCGGGTCGACTTGCTGCCACTTACGAGAGTCGGGGTTGCCACGGGGGTCAACCTACCGTCACCCGGCGCCGGCGTGCGAAGTGACCGGTGTGACATTTCCCGGGGTGCGGGAACTACCCGGCCTGCCCGTTCGTCGGTTCTGCCCCGGTCTCACAGCTTCACGGTCGTACGCCACCCCCGAGCGGCCCTCAGGCGGCCGTCCCGGCCGCGGCCACACAGGGTGCGAGGTGGGCCTCGACCAGCTCGGTGAGGGCCGACGTCCAGTCCCGGGTGAGCGCGTCCTCGCGCGCTGCGTGCCCGAGCCGTTCGCGGAGGTCGGCCTCCGCGACGAGGCGCGCGACGGAGCGGCGAAGGGCCGCCGGGTCCGCGGGGTCGTAGAGGAGGCCGGTCTCGCCGTGCCGGACGATCTCGGCGGCGGCACCCGCCGCGGGGGCGACGACCGCCAGCCCGCTGGCCATCCCGGCACGCAGCAGGTGGGCACAGGTCTCGACCTCGCTCGGCTGGACGAGCACGTCCAGGCTGGCCAGGGCGACCGCGAGCTCGGTGTCGGAGAGGTGGCCGGTCAGCCGGGCGTCATCGACCTGCGCGGCCAGCCAGGCCTTCTGCGCGCCCTCGCCGATGACCACGAGGCGTCCACCCGGCACACGGGCGACGTCGACCAGACGGCGTACGCCGTGCCTGCGCTTGAGCGCGCCCGCGTGCCCGACCACGACACGCGGCCCGCCCTTGGCGCGTGCACGGGCGAAGGAGCCGTGCAGGTAGTCGTCGCGCACGGCGGGCGTGAACCCGCGCGCGTCGACGCCGGGCTGCCAGTGGACGGCGGACGAGGCGCCGAGCGCGGCGCACCGGTCGACCATCCATCCGGCCGTGACGACGAGGCGGTCGGCACGGGGCGCGACGGTGCGGCTCCAGACCTCGGCGTCGACGGTGCTGACGGGGGAGGCCTGCAGCACCAGCGTGCGTACGCCGAGCTTGCGGGCGTGCTTGAGCGCCTTGCGTCCCACCTTGGTGGGGGAGACCGCGACCAGCGCGTCTGCGCCGAAGCCGACCAGGGCCTCACGGACCTGGACGCCTCGCCCCTCGCGCAGGGTGATCCGCGCGACCGTGCAGCCGCGGTAGTCGGCGAGCCCGGGGGCCGGGGCCAGCACCAGGACGTCGTGGCCGGCGTCGACGAGGTGGTCCACCAGCGCCTTGACGGTGCGGGTGTCGGCATCGGTCGCCGGGTAGAAGGCCTCGGCGGAGACAGCGATCCTCATGCCGCGACGGTGACGTGTGCGGGTGTCCGGAATGCCGTGCTCCGGTGGACTGGTCGTGAACAGCTCCGTGGTGCTCGTCACCGGTGGTTCCCCGCGAGGGATTTCCGCGAACCGAGCAGTAAGCACCAGCTCGGGGCCGCAGAGGGTGCTTACTGCTCGGTTCGCGCGAGGCGGCCCCAGCGCACGGCGGGAATCGCGCGTGTCGGGACCTCCCCGCGCCGGATGGCGTCCGCGGTGCGGTGGATGGCCAGGCGCGACGCCGACCAGTCGCCGGCCTCCCGCTCCGCCCAGGGGGTGAACCCGCGACGGACCTCGATCGTCCAGGTCATGCCGAAGAGCACGCGCAGGAGGACGACGAGCGGCAGCAGGGCCAGCAGCAGGACCAGCTCGAACGCCGCGAAGAAGACGACCAGCACGATCGGTGCGACCACCAGGATCACGAGCACCGCCACGAGCACGGCCAGGCCGATGACGAAGTCATCGAGGTCGGTGGCGTAGGTCGGGTCGAGCCAGTCCAGCCAGAGATCGTCCCGCGACCGGACCCGTCGACGCCACGGCACCCATCGACGCGTCACGCGCCAGGTCTGTCCGGAGGGATCGGTCACCTTCACGGTGCACAACGTAGGTGGAGCGGGACGCGCCCGCCCGGCGAATCACCCGAACGGGTCGGGGCCCAGCGTGCGCCGGGGGATGTCGCCGCGGCGTACGGCGTCGGCGAGCTGCTCGATGCGCTCGTGCGTGCCCCGCCAGTCGCCCGCACTCAGCTCGGTCCATGGATCGCGCCCGCGCCTGAGCTCCACGATCCAGTCCTTGTCGAAGGGGATGCGCAGCAGGAGGGTGAGCGGCACGACCACCAGCAGACCAGCAGCGGAGCGGCGACCGCGACGGCCAGCAGCAGGACCGGGACGAAGTAGAGGACGGCGACCGCGAGCAGCACGAGCACGAACGGGAGCCCGTCGGGGCTCGGCTCGACCGCTGCCGAGACCTGCCGTCGTCGCCACGGGATCCAGCGTCGGGAGACCCGCCAGACGTGTCCACTGGGATCGTTGACCTGCATGTCATCGGCCGTACCCAGTACCAGCAGGCGGGAAAAGTCACAGGTTGTGGCAGGTGAGCCTGTTGCTGCCTATTGTTCGCAGCATGACTGGCCCCATTGAGGACCGTCTTGCGCTTGCGTCCGAGCAGGACCAGCACTCTGCAGCTGATTGGGAGAAGATCACTGCTGCCGTGCTGCGCAAGTCGGGTCGACTGACCGACGAAGACGCTGACGCCGCTGTCTGGACGAAGCTGGCGCGCACCACCCTCGACGGCATCTCCGTCGCCCCGATCGGCACGCCTGCCGACCTCGAGGGCCTCGTGACCGCCGGTCGTCCCACGCGCGAGGGCGCATGGGACATCCGGTCGCTCGTCGCCGACCCGGAGGCCAAGGCTGCCAACGAGGCGGCCCTCGCCGACCTCAACGGTGGCGTGACCTCGCTGTGGATCGCGGCCGACGACTCGACCGACCTCGCGGCCACCCTCGCGGGCGTCGACCTGGCGATCGCTCCGATCGTCCTCGACGCGCCCACCGCGACGCTCCGGGCCGCGCAGGCCTTCGCGGCCCTGGCCGAGGGCCAGGACCTCCACGCCGACACCAACCTCGGTGCCGACCCGCTGGGCGCGTTCGCCCGCGGCCTCGCTGACGCCTCCGACCCGGCTCCCGCGGTCGCCGTCGCCGAGATCGCCCGCGGCCTCGGCGTACGCGGCATCGTCGTCGACGCCACGGTCGCCCACGACCTGGGTGCCTCCGACGCGCAGGAGCTCGGCTACGGCCTGGGCGTCGGCGTCGCCTACCTCCGTGCGCTGACCGCCGCCGGCTTCTCCGTCGAGGAGGCTGCCGGCCAGATCGAGTTCCGCCTCGCCGCCACCGACGAGCAGTTCCCGACGATCGCGAAGTTCCGTGCCGCGCGTCGCCTCTGGGCGCGTGTGCTGGAGCTCTCCGGTGCCGCCGAGGAGGCCCGCACCATGCGGATCCACGGCGTCACGTCGCGCCCGATGTTCTCCAAGTACGACCCCTACGTGAACATGCTGCGTGGCACCGTCGCGGCGTTCGCAGCGGGTGTCGGCGGCGCCGAGGCGGTCACGGTGCTGCCGTTCGACTCGGCCAACGGCCGCCCCGACGCGTTCGGCCGCCGCATCGCGCGCAACACCTCGCACCTCCTCATCGACGAGTCGCACGTCGCCAAGGTCGCCGACCCGGCCGGCGGCTCGTACGCCGTCGAGAAGCTGACCGACGCCCTCGCCGTCGCGGGCTGGGAGGAGCTCGGCCGCTTCGAGACCGACGGCCTCGCCGGCCTCTCGGAGCGCGTGGCCATCGTCATCGAGAAGCGCGAGCAGCAGATCGCCACGCGCCGCCGCCCGCTCACCGGTGTCAGCGAGTTCCCGAACCTGACCGAGGAGCTCCCGCAGCGCGCCGCCGACCCGCTCAACGAGCGGGTCCGCCGCTACGGCGCGTCGTTCGAGGCGCTGCGTGACGAGCCGGCCACCAGCCCGGTCTTCCTGGCCACGCTCGGCCCGGTCGCCCAGCACACGGCGCGTGCGACGTTCATCTCCAACCTGTTCGCCGCCGGCGGCATCGCCGTCGAGGCCGCGGGTGCCACCGCGTCGGCCGATGACCTGGTCAAGGCCTACCAGGGCCAGAAGGTCGTCGCGCTCGCCGGCACCGACAAGGCGTACGCCGAGTGGGGCGCCGCCGCCATCGAGGCGCTGCGCGGCGCCGGTGCGGCGTACGTGATCCTCGCGGGCAAGCCGGGCGACCTCGCCGTCGACGACTCCGCTGCGATGGGCCTCGACGCCCTCGCGTTCCTCAACCGCACGCGGGAGGCACTCGCATGAGCATTCCTTCGTCCTTCTCCGGCCTGCCGCTCGGCGGCGGCGCTCCGGCCCCCGGCCCCGCGACCGGTGGCGAGGCGTGGCAGAGCCCCGAGGGCATCCCGGTGCTCCCGGTCTACGGCCCGGAGCACCTCGAGGGCCTCGACGCACTCGACACCTGGCCCGGCCTGAGCCCGTTCCTGCGGGGCCCGTACCCGACGATGTACACGACCCAGCCGTGGACCATCCGTCAGTACGCCGGCTTCTCGACCGCCGAGGAGTCCAACGCGTTCTACCGCCGCAACCTGGCTGCCGGGCAGAAGGGCCTCTCGGTCGCCTTCGACCTCGCCACGCACCGCGGCTACGACTCCGACCACCCGCGCGTGCGCGGCGACGTCGGCATGGCCGGTGTCGCGATCGACTCGATCTACGACACCCGCGTGCTCTTCGAGGGCATCCCGCTCGACCAGATGTCGGTCTCCATGACGATGAACGGCGCCGTCCTCCCGGTGCTGGCGCTCTACATCGTCGCCGCGGAGGAGCAGGGCGTCACGCCCGAGCAGCTCTCCGGCACGATCCAGAACGACATCCTCAAGGAGTTCATGGTCCGCAACACCTACATCTACCCGCCCGCCGGGTCGATGCGGATCATCTCCGACATCTTCGCGTTCACCTCGCAGAAGATGCCGCGCTTCAACTCGATCTCGATCTCCGGCTACCACATGCAGGAGGCCGGGGCGACGAACGACCTGGAGCTCGCGTACACGCTGGCCGACGGCGTCGAGTACATCCGTGCGGGCCTCGCGGCCGGCATGGACATCGACTCCTTCGCCCCGCGCCTGTCGTTCTTCTGGGCGATCGGCATGAACTTCTACATGGAGATCGCCAAGATGCGCGCCGCCCGCGCCCTCTGGAGCCGTCTCGTCCGGGAGTTCGACCCGAAGAACCCGAAGTCGCTGTCGCTGCGTACCCACTCGCAGACCTCCGGCTGGTCGCTCACGGCGCAGGACGTCTTCAACAACGTCGGCCGTACGGCGATCGAGGCGATGGCGTCGACGCAGGGCCACACGCAGTCGCTGCACACCAACGCCCTCGACGAGGCGATCGCGCTGCCGACCGACTTCTCGGCCCGCATCGCCCGCAACACCCAGCTGCTGCTGCAGCAGGAGTCGGGCACCACGGAGATCATCGACCCGTGGGCCGGCTCGTACTACGTCGAGAAGCTCACGCACGACATCGCCGAGCGCGCCTGGAAGCACATCCAGGAGGCCGAGGCGGCCGGCGGCATGGCGAAGGCCATCGAGCAGGGCATCCCGAAGATGCGCATCGAGGAGGCGGCCGCCCGCACCCAGGCGCGCATCGACTCCGGCCAGCAGAAGGTCATCGGTGTCAACACGTTCCGCCTGCCGCAGGAGGACGCGCTCGAGGTCCTGAAGGTCGACAACGCCGCGGTCTACGCGTCGCAGGTGGCCAAGCTCGAGCGCCTGCGCGCCGAGCGCAACCAGGAGGACGTGGACCGCGCGCTCGCCGCCCTGACCGCGGCCGCCGAGAACGGCACCTCGACGAACATGGAGACCAACCTCCTCGCGCTCGCGGTCAACGCGGCCCGGGCGAAGGCCACGGTGGGCGAGATCTCGGATGCGGTGGAGAAGGTCTACGGCCGTCACCAGGCCGTGATCCGTACCATCTCCGGCGTGTACAAGAACGAGGTCGGCAACGACTCCGCCGCCGCCAAGGTCCTCGAGGCCACCGCGAAGTTCGAGGAGGACGAGGGCCGTCGCCCGCGCATCCTCGTCGCCAAGATGGGCCAGGACGGCCACGACCGCGGCCAGAAGGTCGTCGTCTCGGCCTTCGCCGACCTCGGCTTCAACGTCGACGTGGGCCCGCTCTTCTCCACCCCGGAGGAGGTCGCGCAGCAGGCGGTCGACGCGGACGTCCACATCGTCGGCGTCTCGTCGCTGGCCGCCGGTCACCTGACCCTGCTGCCCGCGCTCAAGCAGGCGCTGAAGGACCAGGGCCGCGAGGACATCATGGTCGTCATCGGTGGCGTCATCCCGCCCGACGACGTCCCGACGCTGAAGGAGATGGGCGCTGCGGCGGTCTTCCTCCCCGGCACGGTCATCGCGGAGTCGGCACTCGACATCCTCGGCCAGCTCTCGGAGCAGCTCGGTCACTGAGCCCACGCTCACGTCGTACGACGGGCGGTCACCCTCGCGGGTGGCCGCCCGTCGGCGCATTCCGGGGCCGGCGTTGAGGGGCCTGCTTTGATGGCGACGTGGGCCACGTCGACGAGGAGATGCACAGGGACCGCGGTCGTGCCGAGTCGTTCGGTGCCGCTGCTGCGGAGTACGAGCGGTACCGGCCGTCGTACCCGCCGGAGCTGGTCGCGGACCTGCTCGCGCGTCGTCCCCGGCGCGTGCTCGACGTCGGCGCGGGCACCGGCAAGGCGAGCCGGCTGCTGGCCGGCGAGGGACGCACGGTGCTGGGGGTCGAGCCGGACCCGGCGATGGCGGCGGTGGCACGCTCGCTGGGCGTGGACGTCGAGGTCGACGCGCTCGAGGGATGGGACCCGCAGGGGAGGACGTTCGACCTGGTCGTCAGCGGCCAGGCCTGGCACTGGGTGGACCCGGGTGCCGGCGCGGCGAAGGTGGCCGAGGTGCTGGTGCCCGGTGGTATCTTCGTGCCCTTCTGGAACCACACCCTGCCGCATCCGCTCCACGAGGTGGTCGAGGAGCTGCAGGCACGCCTGGCGCCGGGACGCGACTTCGGGGTGGTCGACGTGGTCGCGACCGAGCGACCGTACGCCGCCGGCCTCGAGGAGTCCGGCCGGTTCGCGACCGTCGCCACGCGGCGGTACGCGTGGACCGAGACGCTGAGCGCGGCCGACTGGGTCGGACGGCTGGCGACGCGCAGCGACTACCTGCGCCTTCCGGTGGAGACGCGGCAGGAGCTGCTCGCCGCGATCGAGGAGCGGGTCGCCGCCGACGAGCCCCTCGTCCTGCCCTTCGGGACCTACGCGATCTTCGCCACGACGCCCTCCTGAGCGCCGTCCCGAAGGCGCTGTTCACACGTTCAGGCCCGGCTCGGGGCCGGGCAGGCGGGCAGGGCCGGCTGCGGCGCGGCGAACGTGTGAACAGCAGGCCCGCCAGTGGGGCCCGCCCGTAGGATCCGGCCATGCCCCACAACGAGAACATCCACGTCGTCAAGGAGCTCTTCGCCGCGCTCACCGACGGTGACGTGGCCTCCGCCAACGCGCTGCTCACCGACGACGTCGCCTGGCTCAACACCGGCCTGCCGACCGTCCGCGGCAAGGGCGTACGCCGCATCCTCGCCGCCCTGCCGAAGGCGCGCATGCGCTTCAGCGCCACCGACTACGACTTCACCGACCTAGGCGGCGGCACCGTGCGGTTCGACCGCAAGGACACGCTCGCGTGGGGCCCGCTGAGCTCGACGTTCTTCGTGAGCGGCACGTTCGGCGTCCGCGACGGCAAGGTCGCCCGGTGGGACGACCGCTACCGGATGGGCGAGGTGCTCGGCGGCTTCCTGCGCCGCTGACCCCGCCCACCCCGGCGGCGTACGGCCTAGTTGCGGTACCGGAAGACGATCCGGCCGCGGGTCAGGTCGTAGGGGCTGAGCTCGACGAGCACGCGGTCCTCGAGCACGATCTTGATGTAGTTCTTGCGGATCTTGCCGCTGATGTGGGCGAGCACGGTGTGGCCGTTGTCGAGTTCGACGCGGAAGGTAGCTGCACGCAGGCAGTCGACGACGCGTCCCTCGGCCTCGATGCCGTGCGCGGTGGGATGCAGGGTCATGGCGGTGCCTCTCGAGAGTGCGGCGGGCACCCCGGCGACGCTGCGTCAGCCGACCTCACGTGACCTGAGGGGGAGCGCCCACATGGGGACTGGGATCACGGGGCTCACCCCCTCGGGCCTGTCACGGAACGACCCGACGGTACGGCGTGCGGGCCGGACGTCTCAACGGGTTTTCCGCGGTCCGGGGCCCTGTTCAACCCGGTCGCCCGCGCGTAGCGTCGAGAGGTCGGAAGGGGTCGCCATGGTGGAGCCGTTCGCGCGCCAGCCGGGAGAGGGGCGCAGGTTCGTGGCGCCGACCGGCGACGGCCTGGTGGTCATGGCCGGAGAGGCCGAGACCGGGGGAGCGATGAGCATCACCGAGATCCTGGTGGCGCCGCTCAACGGGCCCCGCCTGCACCGTCACCACCGCGAGGACGAGCTGTGGTTCGTCGTGGACGGGGAGTTCCGGTTCAAGGCGGGGGACCGGATCCTCCGCGCCTCGACCGGCGGTCTGGCCTACGGCCCTCGGGGCATTGCGCACTGCTTCCAGAACGTGGGTGCCGAGCCCGGTCGGCTGCTCGCGATCACTGCGCCGTCCGGGCTCGACCGCTTCTTCGAGGACTGGCAGGCGCGGGGTGCAGATCCCCGTGACCCGGCTGCGTGGAACGAGGTGGGAGCGCCGTACGGGCTGGAGTTCGTGGGGCCGCCGCTGCAGGTCTCGGATCCGCTTGTCGGCCCGGCCCTCTAGGCTCGGCACGTCCCGCAGCGCCGCACCGAGGAGCACCCATGCCGCACGTCATCGACTTCGTCAACGTCTCGATGGAGGGTCTCGAGTCGAGCCCTGTGGCGGAGGCACTCGCCGGCCTGCGGGCCAACGAGGCGCGCTACTTCGCGAACAAGTACAAGGTCGAGTACGCCACCGTCCCGGCGGACCAGGCTGCCGACCTGGTGGCCTGGCTGGAGCGCATCCTGAAGGAGGAGCGCGGTCTCGAGATCGCCTCGCCGGTGCTCGAGGTGGCCGACGTCGTGGTCGAGGACGAGAAGGCCGGCACGATCAAGTGGCCGGAGTTCTACTTCGAGTCGGGCCTGGTCATCAACGTGCTGTGGACCGTGGCCGAGGGCGGCAAGCGCGCGGTCGGCTTCAAGCTGTCTCAGGGGATGGAGGTGCCCGAGGAGCTCGCGGCGGCAGGCTTCAAGTTCGCGCGCCAGAAGTCGAAGCTCGCCGGGGAGATCCGCGGCTCGTTCTTCGTCATCAAGGGCGACTACTGATGGACGGCATGCCCGCCTGGTCGGAGCGCTTCGTCCTGCTCTACTTCTCCGGTCCCGACGGCCGCACGCGTGTGCCCGCGGTCTTCCCTGCCCACCACGCCTACACCGAGGGTTTCCGGGCCGACCGGCCGGGCGAGCTGCTGATGACCGGCCCGTTCGCCGAGCCGGTGGAGGGCGCCCCGGGCGCCATGAACGTCTTCACCAGCCGGAGCGCCGCGGAGGAGTTCGCGGCCGCCGACCCGTTCGTGACCGAGGGTGTCGTGGAGCGCTGGCAGGTCCGCACCTGGCTCACGGCGTGAGCCTCACGCCCTGAGCCGCTCCACCGCGGTACGCCGCGCCAGCACGAGCCAGCACAGGATCGCCAGCCCCGAGAACGTCGCCGGCACCAGGTGGTCGAGCATCAGCGACGCCGCCGTGGCGGAGGCGAACGCTGCGAGGTTGAGCACGACGTCGTAGACCGGGGCGACGAACCGCTTGTTCACCACGTGGGCGAAGGCGATGACGACACCGCACGCGAAGGTCACCGACAGCAGGAAGCTCACCACGGGATGCATTCTGCCGGGATGGCGAAGGCTGCCGCCCGGCGGGACCGCGGCCGGAGCCACCCCCGACGCGACTAACCTGAGCGGCGTGAACGACACGGACCTGGTGCAGCAGCTCGTCGACGGCGTCCTCGCCGGCAACCGCGCACAGATGAGCCGCGCGATCACGATGGTCGAGTCGCGCAAGCCGGCCCACCGGGTGCTCGCCCGTGAGCTGCTGGCCCGGCTCACGCCCCACGCCGGCAAGGCGATCCGCGTCGGCATCTCCGGGGTGCCCGGTGTGGGCAAGTCGACGACGATCGAGGCGCTGGGCACCCACCTGACGGCGCAGGGCCACAAGGTCGCGGTCCTGGCCGTCGACCCGTCGAGTGTCCGCACCGGTGGCTCGGTCCTCGGCGACAAGACGCGCATGATGCGGCTGTCGGTCGACCCCAATGCCTACATCCGGCCCAGCCCCAGCGAGGGAACGCTCGGTGGCGTCGCCCGCACGACGGCCCAGGCCATGACGATCGTCGAGGCCGCCGGCTACGACGTGGTGCTCGTCGAGACCGTCGGGGTGGGCCAGTCCGAGGTCACGGTGGCCGGCATGGTCGACACCTTCCTCTTCCTCACCATCGCCCGCACCGGCGACCAGCTGCAGGGCATCAAGAAGGGCATCCTCGAGATCGCCGACGTCATCGGCGTCAACAAGGCCGACGACGGCGAGCAGGAGATCGCCGCCAAGGCCGCCGCCCGCGAGCTCAGCGGTGCGCTGCGGCTGGTCCGCGGCACCGACGGCGCCCCGCCCGTCGTGACCTACTCGGGCCTCCACGACAAGGGACTCGACGTCGTCTGGGGCGAGATCGAGAAGCATCAGGCGAAGCTCGGCCCCGAGGGGCTGGCCGCCAAGCGCGCCGACCAGCAGCTCGAGTTCACCTGGGCCCTGGTGCGTGACGAGCTCGAGCAGCGGCTGCGCCACAACGAGCACGTGAAGGCGGAGCGCGACGAGATCGCGCGTCTGGTGAAGGCCGGAGAGATCAACGCGCCGGAGGCCGCCGACCGCATCCTCACGGCCTACGACAAGGGCTGACCGGTCCCCGCCGTGTCGTCGAGGCGACCGGTTGGCTGCGACTTGGTAACGACTTGGCGCAGGGGGAGGACCGCCCTCCGGAGCGCTGGCTAGTGTGCGCTCCATGCGCCGACCCGCGGCGCCGAACAGGAGGAGCAGTCTTGCGAAGCATCGGCAAGATCGCTGCGGTGGGCCTCGTTGCGTCCCTCGCGCTGACCGGTTGTGGGAAGAAGCACGACGACACCTCGGCGTCGGGCTCCAAGGACGTCTGCAAGGGCTTCACCGACAGCAGCCCGGTCAAGCTGGCCATCGCGTTCGACGTCGGCGGCCGTGGTGACCACTCGTTCAACGACGCGGCGTACGCCGGTGCGGAGAAGGCCGTGAGCGACCTCGGCGCGAGCTGCATCGACGCCCAGGCGACGGTGGGCGAGACCGACGCGCAGCGTGCGGACCGCCTCAAGCAGCTCGCGGACAAGGGCGCCAACGCCATCGTCGGCGTCGGCTACCTCTACTCCAACGCGGTCAACGAGGTCGCGCAGCAGTACCCCAAGGTCAACTTCCTCGTCGTCGACGGCTTCGACCCCGACAAGAACGCCAACGCCAACGTCGCCTACGACGCGTTCGCGCCGCAGGAGTCGTCGTACCTCGCCGGTGTGGCGGCCGCCCTCAAGACGAAGACGAAGAACGTCGGCGTCATCGGCGCGGTCCCGGGCGCGGTCATCGACCCGTTCATGGCCGGCTACAAGGCCGGTGTCCACGCGGTCGACCCGTCGATCAAGGTCCAGTCGAAGTACATCGTCCAGAGCGGTGACAAGGGCTTCAACGACCCGACCGACGCCAAGCAGATCGCCCAGCAGATGCTGGACGGCGGTGCGGATGTCATCTTCCACGCCGCCGGCCTCTCCGGGGCGGGCCTCTTCGAGGCCGTGGCCGCCGCCGGCGACGGGAAGTGGGCCATCGGCGTCGACGGCGACCAGTACGGCTCGGCGACCAAGGAGGAGCAGCCGCACATCCTGACGTCGGCGCTCAAGCGCGTCGACACCGGTGTCTACGACTTCGCCGCGTCGGTCAAGGACGGCAAGCCGCAGACCAGCTACGTCGCCTACAACCTCAAGAACGACGGCGTCGGCCTCTCCTACAGCGGTGGCTTCATCGACGACATCAAGTCGAAGATCGACGCGTACGCCACCAAGATCGAGAACGGTCAGATCAAGGTCCCGACCGACCCGAAGACGGTCAAGTGACCCTTCGGCCGGGTGCCCGGCAGGGCGGCTGATCGGTAGTACCGCGGGCGGGGCCCGGGAGATAGGTTCGTCTCCCGGGCCCCGTTTCCCGCTTTCCATGTCAGGAGAGAGAACTTGGTCGCCACGCAGGCAGCGACTGCCCCTCTGATCGAGCTGCGGGGCATCGGCAAGCGATTCCCCGGCGTGATCGCCAACCACGACGTCGACGTCACGATCCGCCCGGGCACGGTGCACGCCCTGGTCGGGGAGAACGGCGCCGGAAAGTCGACGCTGATGAAGATCCTGTACGGCGTGCAGCGCCCCGACGACGGCGCGATCGTCGTCGACGGCGCCGAGAGGGTCTTCCGCTCCCCGAGTGACGCCATCGCGGTCGGCATCGGCATGGTCTTCCAGCACTTCATGCTCGCCGACAACCTCACCGTCCTCGAGAACTGCGTGCTCGGCGCGGAGAGGCTGCACGGCATCGGCGGAGCGGCACGCCGCACCTTCGTCGACCTCTGCGCCCGGTTCGGCTTCGACCTCGACCCCGACGTGCTCGTGGAGGAGCTCGGCGTCGCCGCGCGGCAGCGGCTCGAGATCGTCAAGGTCCTCTACCGCGGCGCGAAGGTGATCATCCTCGACGAGCCGACCGCGGTGCTCGTGCCGCACGAGGTCGAGGCGCTCTTCGACAACCTCCGCGACCTGCGCGCGAGTGGTCACTCGCTCCTGTTCATCTCCCACAAGCTCGACGAGGTCCTGGCGATCTCGGACGACATCACGGTGATGCGCCGCGGCACGACGGTCGGCCACGCCGACCCGGCCGCCGTCACCAAGCGCCAGCTCGCGGAGCTCATGGTCGGCAGCGAGCTGCCGTCGCCCGAGACCGCCGAGTCGACGGTCCAGGAGACGGTGATGCTCCAGCTCGACGGCGTCAGCCTCGTCGAGGGGGAGCGGTCCGTGCTCGACGCGATCACGCTCACGATCCGCAAGGGTGAGGTGCTGGGCATCGCCGGGGTCGAGGGCAACGGCCAGACCGAGCTGGTCGAGGTGATCATGGGCCTGGCCCAGGCCACCTCCGGCACGATCACCCTCGACGGCACCGACATCACGTCGTACAGCACGCGGGCGCGGCGGGAGGCGGGCATCGGCTACGTCCCCGAGGACCGCCACCGCCACGGTCTCCTGCTCGACGCCCCGCTCTGGGAGAACCGGATCCTCGGCCACCAGACCCGGCGCCCGAGCGTGCGCGGTCCCTGGATCGACCGGGCGGGAGCCCGCAAGGACACCCAGCGCATCGTCGAGCAGTACGACGTGCGCACGCCCTCGATCGACACCAACTCGCGCGCTCTGTCCGGAGGCAACCAGCAGAAGCTGATCGTCGGCCGCGAGATGTCCGGCGACCCGGTGCTGCTGATCGCCTCGCACCCCACGCGCGGCGTCGACGTCGGCGCGCAGGCGGCGATCTGGGACCACATCCGCGACGCCCGCCGCGCCGGCCTCGCGGTCCTGCTCATCTCGGCTGACCTCGACGAGCTGATCGGCCTCTCCGACACCATCGAGGTGGTCCTGCGCGGACGCCTCGTCGGCACCTTCGACCCGTCCGCGGTGACGCCGGCCGAGCTCGGCGCGGCCATGACCGGAGGACACGACTGATGGAGCTCTCCGTGCGGTTCGTGAAGAGGGCCGGCCTCGCGCTGCTGGCCCCCGCGGTGGCGGTGGCGGTCGCGGTCGTCGCGACCTCCCTGGTCATCCTGATCTCCGGCAGCGACTCGGGCATCGGCGACTTCTGGAGCGTCATGCTCTCGGCGCCGCAGCACCAGACGATCGTCAACATCGTCAACCTCGGCGTCGAGCTCTACATCGCCGCCGTTGCGGCGGCGATCGGCTTCCGGATGGGCCTGTTCAACATCGGCGTGGAGGGGCAGTACGGCCTCGCGGCGTACGTCGCCGCTGTCTTCGCCGGCGGCATGTTCCTGCCCGGGCCGATCAACATCATCGCGGCGACGCTGCTCGCGATGCTCGTCGGCGCTGCCTGGGCGGGCATCGCCGCGCTGCTGAAGGTCTACCGCGGCGTGAGCGAGGTGATCACCACCCTCATGCTCAACGCGATCGCCCCGATCATCGTCACCCACTTCCACAACAAGTACGGCGAGCAGACCGGCTACGACGTCCGGACCAACCCGCTCACCGGCTCCAGCACGGTCCCCGGCTGGGCGCCGTACGGTGCCAACGGCGGTCAGGTCTGGACCCTCGGCCTGCTCGCGGTCGCCGTGGGTGTCGGGTTCTGGCTGCTGCTCAACCGCACCCGCCTCGGCTTCGACCTGCGGGCGAGCGGTCTCTCCCCGTCGGCCGCCGCGGCGAGCGGCGTGAGTGCGAGGAAGATGGTGATCGTCGCGATGCTGCTCTCCGGTGCGGTCGCGGGCCTGGTCTGGATCCCCGACCTCTTCGGGCACGCGCACACCTACTCCGACTCCAGCTTCGCCGGCGGCCTCGGCTTCACCGGCCTCGCCGTCGCGCTGCTGGGCCGCAACCGGGCGGGTGGCATGGCGTTCGGCGCGCTGCTCTTCGCCTGGCTGACCTCCCAGTCCGACGCCCTCCAGATCGACACCGACATCGCCCCGCAGATCGTCGAGATCACCCAGGGCATCTGCGTGCTGGCGGTGGTGGTGGCCTACGAGCTGGTCCAGCGCTACCGGGCACGCTCCGAGCAGAAGGCGGTCGCTGCGGCCGTCCCCGAGGCGGTGGCGGCATGAGCGCGACGACCCGGACCACGGTCCTCTCGGAGGCGACGCGCGGACGGCGCGTCCTCGGCCTCTCGCCCCTCATGTGGGTGCTCATCGTCTCGGGCCTGGTGGTGGTGCCGTTCGTGCGGCTGGTCACCGACTCGGCACCGCTGACCGCCACCACGACCTTCACCGCGGCGATCCTCTCGACCTGTCCCATCGCCCTCGCTGCGCTCGGCGGCGTCTGGTCCGAGCGGGCCGGCATCGTGAACATCGGGCTCGAGGGCCAGATGCTGCTCGGCACCTGGGGTGCGGCGTACTTCAACTGGTACTACGGCCCGTGGGCCGGCCTGGCCGGCGGCATCGCGCTCGGCGTGGTCGGTGGCCTGCTGCACGCGGTCGCGACGATCACCTTCGGCGTCGACCAGATCGTCTCCGGTGTCGCGGTCAACATCATCGCCGCGGGAGCGGTGGAGTTCCTGTCCAAGACGTTCTTCAGCGACATCACGCCCAACGGTGGTCCGCGCAACCTCTCCGGCCTCTACGACCTGCCGACGCTCAACATCGGGGGACTCGACGGCTGGTTGAGCGACCTCAACGCCCGGCACTGGTTCCTGCTCAGCGACCTCGCCGGGTTGCTCGGTGCGCTGGTCAGCCACATCTCCTACGTCTCGCTGATGGTGATCGGCCTGGCGGTGCTGAGCTGGTGGCTGCTCCGGCGGACGACGTTCGGGCTGCGGCTGCGCTCGTGCGGCGAGAACCCGGCCGCCGCGGAGTCGCTCGGCGTCAGCGTCTACCGCTACAAGTACATCGCGGTCATGGTCTCCGGCGGTCTCGCCGGACTCGGTGGCGCGTACCTCTCGACGGTCGCCTCGAGCACCTTCACCGTGGGGCAGACGCAGGGGCGCGGCTACATCGGACTCGCCGCGATGATCTTCGGCAACTGGAACCCCTTCGGCGCGCTCGGCGCGTCCGCCCTCTTCGGGTACGCCGACGCCCTGCGCCTGCGCAGCGCCTCCTCGCTCCACGCACTGCTGCTGCTCCTCGCCATCGGCCTGGTGCTGCTCACGCTGTGGCGGCTGTGGCAGCGCAACATCCGCGGCGCGGTGACCAACGGCGTGATCGGCGTGGCCTTCCTGCTGTGGTTCCTGCTCACCGACACGATCCCCGACGACCTCGGTGGGATGACGCCGTACCTCGTCACGCTGCTGGTGCTCTCGGTGGCGTCGCAGAGCCTGCGGATGCCGGCCGCCGACGGCCAGCCCTACCGCAAGGGATCGGCGGGCTGATGGCGGACTGGGACGCCCTGACCGCTGCCGCGACCGAGGTGATGGCGCACGCCTACGCGCCGTACTCGCGGTTCCCCGTGGGAGCCGCCGCCCTCGTCGACGACGGCCGGGTGGTCACCGGGTGCAACGTGGAGAACGCCTCCTACGGGCTCACCCTCTGCGCGGAGTGTGGGCTGGTCTCGGCGCTCCACGCGAGCGGTGGTGGGCAGCTCACGCACTTCGTCTGCGTCGACGGCAGCGGGGCCCTGCTGATGCCCTGCGGCCGGTGCCGCCAGCTCCTCTTCGAGCACGGTGGCCCGTCGCTGCAGGTGCTCACCACCTCCGGCGTACGACGGATGGCCGACCTCTTGCCGGACGCGTTCGGCCCTCACGACCTGGAGACCCGATGACTGCTCACGACGCCGTCGAGGTGATCATCGCCAAGCGCGACGGTGGCGTCCTCAGCGACAGCCAGATCGACTGGGTGATCGACGCCTACACGCGCGGCGAGGTGGCCGACGAGCAGATGTCGGCGCTGGCGATGGCGATCCTGCTCAACGGCATGACGCGCCCCGAGATCTCGCGGTGGACCGCGGCGATGATCGCGTCGGGGGAGCGGATGGACTTCTCCTCGCTCGCGGTGCCGACCGCCGACAAGCACTCGACCGGTGGTGTCGGCGACAAGATCACGCTGCCGCTCGCTCCGCTGGTCGCCGCATGCGGCGTCGCGGTCCCGCAGCTGTCGGGACGCGGCCTTGGCCACACCGGCGGCACCCTGGACAAGCTCGAGTCGATCCCGGGATGGCGCGCCGCCCTGTCGAACGAGGAGATGCTCGCGCAGCTCGGCTCGGTCGGTGCGGTGATCTGTGCAGCCGGCGACGGCCTCGCCCCCGCGGACAAGAAGCTCTACGCGCTGCGTGACGTCACGGGCACCGTCGAGGCGATCCCGCTGATCGCCTCGTCGATCATGAGCAAGAAGATCGCGGAGGGCACCGGTTCGCTGGTGCTCGACGTGAAGGTCGGCACCGGTGCCTTCATGAAGAGCCTGGCCGATGCGCAGGAGCTCGCGCGCACCATGGTCGACCTCGGCACGGACGCCGGCGTGCGCACGGTCGCGCTGCTCACCGACATGTCCACGCCGCTGGGCCTGACCGCGGGCAACGCCATCGAGGTGGCCGAGTCGCTCGAGGTCCTCGCCGGCGGTGGTCCCGCCGACGTCGTCGAGCTGACCGTGGAGCTCGCCCGCGAGATGCTGCGCGGCGCCGGGCGCGATGACGTCGACCCGGCCGACGTGCTGGCCAGTGGCAAGGCGATGGATGCCTGGCGCCGGATGATCGCCGCACAGGGTGGCGATCCGGACGCCCCGCTCCCCGTCGCGCGCGAGTCCCACGTCGTCGCCGCACCCTCCTCCGGGGTGCTGACCCGGCTGGACGCGATGGCCGTGGGCCTGGCGGCGTGGCGCCTCGGTGCCGGCCGGGCCCGCAAGGAGGACCCGGTGCAGGCCGGTGCCGGTGTGGTCTGGCACGCGCGCCCGGGTGACGCCGTGACGGCCGGGCAGCCGCTCCTCACCCTGCTCACCGACGAGCCGGCCCGGTTCGACCGCGCGCTCGCGTCACTCGACGGCGGCTACGACATCGCCCCCGCGGGCACCGCCTTCGCGGCGACGCCCCTCCTCCTGGACAGGATCAGCTGATGACCACCCCCACCTCGGGTCCGGCGCTCTCCGTCGAGGAGATCCGCGCGCTGCCGAAGGTCGTGCTGCACGACCACCTCGACGGCGGGCTGCGCCCATCCACCATCGTGGAGATCGCTGCGGAGATCGGCCACGAGCTCCCGACGACCGACCCGGCGGAGCTCGGGGAGTGGTTCCGCGACAACGCGACCTCCGGGTCGCTGGTGCGCTACCTCGAGGGCTTCGTCCACACCGTCGCGGTGATGCAGACCCCCGAGCACCTGCGGCGCATCGCCCGTGAGGCCGTGGAGGACCTGGTCGCCGACGGCGTCGTGTACGCCGAGCTGCGCTACGCCTGCGAGCTCTTCGTCGAGCGCGGACTGAGCATGGACCAGGTCGTCGCCGCGGTGCAGGAGGGCATCGACGAGGGCGTCGCGGCCGCTGCTGCGGCGGGCCGCCCGATCGTCGTACGCCAGCTGCTGACCGCGATGCGGCAGGCGGCCCGGGGCATCGAGGTCGCCAAGCTCGCCGTCGCCTGGCGTGACCGCGGCGTGGCCGGCTTCGACATCGCCGGACCGGAGGACGGCTTCCCCCCGACCCGTTTCCTCGACGCGTTCGAGTACCTCGCCGAGCAGAACATGCGGATCTCGATCCACGCCGGGGAGGCGTTCGGTCCGCCGTCGATCTGGGAGGCGGTCCACCCGTGCGGCGCCGACCGGCTCGGCCACGGCGTCCGGATCATCGAGGACATCTCCTTCGAGGGGGACGTCGCCCAGCTGGGCACCCTCGCGGCGTACGTCCGCGACCGGCGGATCCCGCTCGAGATCTGCCCGACGTCCAACGTGCAGACCGGTGCCGCTGCGTCGATCGCCGAGCACCCGTTCGGCCGGCTCGCCGAGCTCGGCTTCCGGGTCACGATCAACCCCGACAACCGGCTCATGTCGGCCACCACCATGAGCCAGGAGATGGCGCTCCTGGTCGACGCGTTCGGCTACACCCGCGCCGACCTCGGCAAGTTCACGGTCAACGCGATGAAGTCGGCGTTCCTGCCGTTCGACCAGCGGCTGGCGCTGATCAACGACGTGATCAAGCCGGGCTACGCCGGCTGAGCTGACTGTTCGCGTCGAGCGAGCATGTCTTCGCCGGGGTGAAGATGTTCACGGCTCGAGCGGCGTGACGCCCTCAAGATCTGCGCCGGTGCGTAGACCTTCACCGACTGGGTTGCGGCCGCTCGGGGAAGTGACGCCGCCACTCTCCGCGTGGGTGCCGCGGTGTGCCCGGCATGCGCCGCAGGAGCAGCTGGCGGTGCACTCGCGCCACCGTGTCACCCGGCCGCTCGTAGATCCCCTTCGACGTGATGACGAGGATGCGCCAGTCGTCGTCCTCGATCTGCTCGCGGCGTGCGAGGTCCTTCTCCCACTGCTCGATCCTCTCCACGTGGTGCCGGCCGTCGTACTCGACGACGAGGCGGACAGCCGGCCAGCTGAGGTCGTAACGCCGCACCGGGATGCCGCGGACATCGCGGATGGAGAGGTTGACCACCGGCTCGGGGAGTCCGGCGAGGACGAGGAGCACCCGCAGGCGCGACTCCATCGGGGAGTCGACCCCGTCGCGCACGAACGCGGCTGCTCGGCGCGCAGCGGCTGCCCGACGGGTCGTGGAGGCGTCGCAGAACCGGATGAGGTCGGCCGGACGCAGTCGCCTGGTGCGGACGAGCCAGTCGCCGACCACGACGAGGTCCACGAGGGAGAGCAGGGACGCGAGCTCCACGAAGCACTGTGCAGGCGACGAGACCAGGACGTCAGCCGCGTGGTGGAACCTCTCGCTGCCACGGGCCACGTGGCAGGTGACGCCTTGCCGCTTGAAGCGGTGCTCGCGCGAACGCACGGTCACGTGCTCGTCTGCCAGCGACGGGATCGGGAAGCCCCACCACCGGGCAGCGCTCGCATGGCTGACGATGGAGCCCGGCGGTGTCGCCAGGCTCAGGGCCGCGGCCATCACGGCAGGGGAGAGGGGAACCGCCGCGTCGACGTAGATCCCGTCGAGGATGCGGGTGAAGCGTGCGGATCCAAGCTGTCGGTCCGTCAGGCCAGCGCGTCTCCCCGCCGCTCGCGTGAACGGTCGCCCCGTGTCGAGCCCCGTGGCTGCGTGGTCCATGCCGGCACTTTCGCCGCACTGACCGCTTCCCGCATGTCGCTCTCCACAGGTAGCGCGCACGGGGAGCACGGCCAGGCGGAGAGCCTTCACCCAGGTGAAGAGTTTCCCGGTCGGGAGGCCGAGGAAGCGTGAAGGTCCACGCCTGTGCGCAGACCTTCACGTGGGCACGAGTCGGGTCGCTCTCCGCCCGCCCGCCGCCTCAGCGCATCAGCAGGACGACGGTCTCCGCGACGCAGGCGGGCTTGTCGCCGCCGTCGATCTCGATCGTGTGCCGGAACGTCGCGCGCAGGCCGCTGTCGATCGCCTCGACATCACCGAGCGCAACGCTGAGCCGGATGTCCGAGCCGACCGGCACGGGCGCGGCGAAGCGGACCTTGTTGAGGCCGTAGTTGAGCTTGGCGCCCGGCGTCGCGAGCTTGAAGATCTGGGAGCCCAGCCACGGGATCAGCGAGAGCGTCAGGTAGCCGTGCGCGATCGTGCCGCCGAACGGGCCGGTCTTGGCACGGTCGACGTCGACGTGGATCCACTGGTGGTCACCGGTCGCGTCGGCGAACTTGTTGACGCGGTCCTGGTCGATCGTGACCCACTCGCTGGTACCGAGCTCGGTGCCGGCGGCAGCGGCCACCTCATCCAGGGTGCTGAAGACGCGCATGGGACCTCCTCGTCGCTGCGGCGCGGTCTCCACCGCGCCCTCGATCCGAACCTAGCGGCTGGACGTGGGGCTGGGGAGGGGCACGACACGCAGGAGCGTCGGATCCGTTGCCGGATTCAGTAGCTGCCGGTCGGGGTGCTGCCCTCGAGCAGCGCACGACTGCCGGAGACGCCGAGGCGCGTAGCGCCGGCCTCGATCATCGCGACCGCCTGCTCGAACGTGCGGACGCCCCCCGAAGCCTTCACCTCGGCGCGGTCGCCCACGGTCTCCTTCATCAGCCGCACCGCCTCGACGGTGGCGCCGCCGGCGGGGTGGAAGCCGGTCGAGGTCTTCACGAAGTCGGCGCCCGCGTCGACGGCGGCGATGCAGCAGGCGACGATCTCCTCGTCGGTGAGCGCGGCCGCCTCGATGATCACCTTGAGGACGACCGGCGACGGCGCCGCGGCGCGCACGGCGGCGATGTCGGACTGCACGCGGTCGTAGCGGCCCTCCTTCGCGGCACCGATGTCGATGACCATGTCGATCTCGTCGGCGCCGTCGCGCACGGCCTGCGCAGCCTCGACCGCCTTGACGGTCGAGTCGTGCTTTCCGCTGGGGAAGCCGCAGACGGCAGCGACCTTGAGGTCGGCGTTCTCCGGGACCGGGATGGGCAGCATCGACGGCGACACGCAGACCGAGTAGGTGCCCAGGTCGAGGGCCTCGGTGATGAGGGCCTCGACATCGGCACGCGTGGCCTCCGGCTTGAGGAGGGTGTGGTCGATCATCTTCGCGATCGTGGACGTGTCGAGGCGCGGGTCGTCGTGGCTCACCGGGCCAGCATAGGCTGCGCGGCGGTCGCCCCTTTCGTCCCCTGGGGCCCTGTTCTGGAGGTCGCCATGTGGCAGACGCTGCGCCAGCCCCGGTGGGTGGCACGCGTGGTCTGGGTCATCGGTGTCGTCACGCTGACGAGCGCCCTGCTGCCCTCGATGCGCGGGCGTCTGCACGACATCGACCAGGTCGTTCCCGACGTCTTCCCGGCGGCCGCCACGACAGGTGCCGCCGCGATCGGCGTGCTGCTGATCCTGCTGGCCGGGGCGCTGCGTCGGGGGAAGTACCGTGCCTGGCTGGTCGCACTCGTGCTGTCCGTCCTGGCCATCCCCTCGCACGTGGTCAAGGGCCTCGACGTCGAGGAGGCGCTGCTCTGCCTCGCCCTCGCCGGCTACCTCGTCGCCGTGCGCGGCGAGTTCACGGCCCGGCCCGACCCCCGCTCCGGCGGCCGCCTCGTCCGTGTCCTGCTCGTCGGCCCGGTCATCGCGATCGTGCTCGGCTTCCTGTGGCTCACCATCGACGCCGACGGGCATGCGGCCGGTACGACGTGGACCGACCGTCTCGCGCAGGCCGTGCTCGGCCTGGTCGGCATCCCCGGACCGATGGCGTTCACCAGCTCCGCCGACGCCGACCACGCCGCGGTCGGCCTCGTGGTGCTCGGTGCCGCGGTGCTGGTGGTCGCGCTCCTGGTCGCGCTCGAGCCGGCCGGCGGCCCGCACCCGGCCGACCCGGAGGAGACCGAGCGGCTGCGGGCCCTGCTCGACCGCTGGGGCGGCGACGACTCCCTCGGCTACTTCGCAACCCGCGACGACCGCTGCGTCATCTTCTCGGCCAGCGGCAAGGCGGCGCTGACCTACCGCGTCATCGGCACCGTGTCGCTCGCGGCCGGTGACCCGGTCGGCGACCCCGAGGCGTGGCCCGGGGCGATCGAGGCATGGCTCGCCGAGGCGAAGGCCTACGGGTGGGCGCCAGCGGTCCTGGGTGCCTCGGAGCCCGGCGGCACGGCGTTCCACCGGGCGGGGCTCGACGTGCTCGAGCTCGGTGACGAGGCGATCGTCGATGCCGAGTCCTTCACCCTCGAGGGCCGCTCGATGCGCGGCGTGCGCCAGGCCGTCTCGCGCTGCACGCGCGGTGGCATCACCGTGAGCGCGCACCGGGTCGCCGACCTCTCCGCCGAGGAGGTGGAGGACATCCGGCACCGCGCCGACGCCTGGCGCGACGGCGAGGTCGAGCGCGGGTTCTCGATGGCGCTGGGCCGGTTCGGCGAGGAGCGCGACCCCGAGACGGTCGTCGTCCTGGCTCGTGACGGGCAGGGCGACCTGGTCGGCCTCCTGCACTTCGTGCCGTGGGGTCGCGACGGCCTGTCGCTCGACCTCATGCGGCGGGACCGCGCCAGCGAGAACGGCGTCATCGAGGCGATGGTGGCCGGCCTGATGGCCTCCGCCGCGGACCTCGGCGTACGACGGGTGTCGCTGAACTTCGCGGTCTTCCGCTCCGTCTTCGCCCGGGGCGAGCGGCTCGGCGCCGGACCGGTGCTGCGCCTGTGGCGGTCGGTGCTGCTGGCTGCCTCGAAGTTCTGGCAGATCGAGTCCCTCTACCGCGCCAACGCGAAGTACCACCCGGACTGGGAGCCGCGCTACCTCTGCTTCCGGTCGTCCTCCGACCTGCCGCGCGTCGGTGTCGCCGCGCTGCGTGCCGAGGCGTTCCTCGTCGCGCCGGCGTGGTGCAAGCGGCTGCGCCGCGCCTGACCCGAGGTCAGAGGCCCAGGGCCACGCTCATGTCCTCGCGGACCGCGTCGAGACGGCCTGCGGCGGCGATCCGTGCGGCTGCGACCGCCTCGGTGACCGGCTGGTCGTCCGCGACCGGGACGACGACCTCGAGGTAGCACTTCAGCTTCGGCTCGGTGCCGCTCGGGCGCACGATCACGCGGCCGCCACCGGACAGGCGGTAACGCAGGGCGTCGGTGGGCGGCAACCCGTCGACGCCGTCGGCGAGGTCCTGCGCCGACTCGACCGCGAAGCCGCCGAGCGTGGTCGGGGGAGTGGCGCGCAGGCGCGCCATCGCCTCCCCGATCAGTCGCAGGTCCGTGACCCGCACCGAGAGCTGGTCGGTCGCGTGCAGGCCGTGCTCGGCCGCGATCTGGTCGAGCCGGTCGAGCAGCGAGCGGCCGGCGGCCTTCTCGAGCGCGGCGAGCTCGACCAGCCGGACGAGCGCGGAGACGCCGTCCTTGTCCTTCACCCGCGCCGGGTCCACGCAGTAGCCGAGGGCTTCCTCGTAGCCGAACGCCAGGCCGGGGACGCGCGCGATCCACTTGAAGCCGGTGAGGGTCTCCTCGAACGGCTGGCCGTGCGCGGCGGCGAGCCGGCCGACGAGGGAGGAGCTGACGATCGAGGTGGCGTAGGTGCCGGTCACGCCGCGCCGCAGCAGGAAGTCCGCGAGCAGCGCGCCGACCTCGTCGCCGCGGAGCATGCGCCAGCCGTGGGCGTCCGGGACGGCGGCTGCGCACCGGTCGGCGTCGGGGTCGTTGGCCACGACCAGGTCGGCCCCGACCTCAGCCGCGAGCGCCATGGCCGCGTCCATCGCGCCGGGCTCCTCCGGGTTGGGGAAGGCCACGGTCGGGAACGCCGGGTCGGGCTCGAACTGGGCCTCGACCACGTGCGGCTCGGAGAAGCCCGCGAGCCGGAGCACGCGGCGTACCGGCTCGCCGCCGACGCCGTGGAGAGGGGTGTAGACGATGCTGAGGTCGCGCGGCCCGCAGGTGTCGACGAGCGCACTCGTGGCGGCGAGCCACGCGGTGTAGACGCTGTTGTCGAGGGTCTCGCCCGCGGGTCCGCGCGGCACGTCCGCGAGGGCACCGACGGAGGCGATCTGCGCCGCGATCTCCGCGTCGGCCGGCGGCACGATCTGGCTGCCGTCGCCGAGGTAGACCTTGTAGCCGTTGTCCTGGGGCGGGTTGTGGCTCGCCGTCACCATCACCCCCGCCACGGCCCCGAGCCTGCGGATCGCGAACGCCAGCACCGGCGTCGGCAGCGGCCGCGGCAGCAGGAGGGCCCGCAGTCCGGCGCCGGTCATCACCTCCGCTGTGTCGCGCGCGAAGACGTCGGAGTTGCGGCGGGCGTCGTAGCCGATGACCACGGCGTCCGAGGCGGTCGCCCCCTTCTCCGTGAGGTACGCCGCGAGGCCGGCCGCGGCACGGGTCACGACCACGCGGTTCATCCGGTTGGGACCGGCGCCGAGCGCGCCGCGCAGGCCTGCCGTGCCGAACTCCAGCGTGCCGCTGAAGGCGTCGGCCAGGTCGCTGCTGTCACCACCCGCGGTGACCGCATCGATGGCCGCGGCGAGCTCGGCCCGGGTCTCCTCGTCGGGGTCCTCCGCGACCCAGGCACGGGCCTGTGCGAGGAGGGTGGACAGCTCGGGGGTGGGGTCGGCAGCCATGGCGTTCACGCTAGCCCTTCAGCCAGTGGGGTCGAGGTGGTGGAGCAGCCCCTCACGGGCGCCGTCGAGCATGCGGGCGTGGTTCCACAGCAGGAGGGGGCGCGCGATGCGCGCAGCCAGGCCGAGGACGCGGCCGGTCACGTCGACCGACTGCTCGAAGTGGACGCGGCAGCCGTCCCCGGCGGGCACGATCCGCCAGCGGACCCAGCCGTCGAGGTCACCCCCGAGGCTCGACTCCAGCACCTCCGGCGTACGACGGAGAAGGGCGACGTGGAGCTCGAGCGTGTAGGGCAGGGACGAGCGGCAGAGCACGACGCCCTCGTCCTCGCCGACCTTCAGGCAGGCGACGACCTGCGGCCACCACGCGGGATAGTGCTCGACATCCTCCAGTGCTGCGTACACGCGGGACGCGGGGTGGGGGAGCGTCCACGCGGAGGCGAAGTCGAAGTGCCGCAACGGCCCGCTCAGCAGTCCGTCGCGCGGTGCTCGACGATGGCGAGGTCGAGCGGCACGGACGCGATGCCGGAGCGGCCGCCGGCGCTCACCCAGGCGAGGCTGAGCCCGTGGCCGGACGCCGGGGCATCGCCGACCAGGTCACCGACCCAGGCGTAGGTCCGGCCGGCCTCGAGGTGGGCGTCCGCCACGCGCTGACGGTGCTTCCAGTCCGACCGGGGGAGCGGCGCGCCGCGGTCCAGCAGAGTCGTGGCGACGACCTCGGTCGCCGGCACGGGGACGACCCAGGAGCGTCGCACGAGGCCGCGTGTGGTGCCCAACGTGTCGTAGGTGAGGGTGACGTCGCGGACGGCGCGGAACGAGCGGGCCAGGCGGATCCCGTCCTCGTCGGTGCCCACGCAGAGACCGGGGCGGATGCCGCCGGCGTCGATCACCCGGTCGGCTCGACGCGGCTGACAGCTCGGGCCGACGCTCGTCGGCACGTCCCAGTGGGCGGTGCCGGACCGGCCGTCGTCGGTCTTCCAGCCGACGTCCACGCCGTCGAACGACGACCCGTCGGGCATGTCGAGGCGGAGCAGGAACTCGAGCTCCTGGCCGGCGTCGTCGGAGGTCGTGCCCCTGATCTGCGAGCCGGGGAGCGGGCGCTTCGTCGCCCAGCCGATCCGGTCGCGCACCAGCATGTCCGGCTCGTCGCCGAGGGTCCAGCCGCCGGTGGGCACCTTCTCGGACGTGACGTCGCTGGTCCAGCTGCCGAGGATCCGGGCACCGTGCTCGGGCCGGACCAGCTCCGCGCCGGTGAGGGTCAGCGTCGTGTTGGCGCGCATACGCTCGTAGAGCAGGAACCGGGCCGGGTACGGCGTGCACTGGCCGCCACGCGAGTCGAACGACACGGCCGGTGCCTGTGCAGCCGTCGCGGCGGGCGGGGGCGCGGTGCGGTCGTCCCCGGAGCACGCAGCAGTGGCGAGCAGCAGGACCCCTGCGAGGGCGGTGCCGGCACGGCGTACGACCTGGTGCATTGCTTCTCCTGGGTCAGAGGCGCGGGACGATGCTGACCAGCAGCTCGCCCATGTGGGCGGCGGCGGCGCGGCCGGCGTCGAGGACCTCGCTGTGGTCCAGCGGTTCGCCGCTCATGCCGGCGGCCTGGTTGGTGACCAGGGAGAGGCCGAGGATCTCCAGTCCGACGTGGCGCGCGGCCACGGCCTCGATGGTGGTGCTCATGCCGACCAGGTCGCCGCCGATCGCAGCGACCATGCGGATCTCGGCGGGGGTCTCGTACTGCGGGCCGGGGAACTGCACGTAGACGCCCTCGTCGAGCGTCGGGTCGAGCTCGCGGCACAGGGCACGCAGCCGCGGGGAGTAGAGGTCGGTGACGTCGACGAACGTCGGCCCCTCGAGCGCGGTGTGCCCGGTCAGGTTGATGTGGTCGCTGATCAGCACGGGCGTGCCGGGCTTCCACTCCGGTCGCAGGCCGCCGCAGCCGTTGGTGAGCACGACGGTCGTGCAGCCGGCGGCGGCTGCGGCCCGCACCGGGTGGGCGACGGCTGCGGCTCCGTGGCCCTCGTACAGGTGGGTGCGACCGCGGAAGAGGAGGACGTTGCGCCCCGCCACCTCGACGCTGGCGACCGAGCCGGCATGGCCGTCGACCGCGGGCGGGTGGAAGCCGGGGAGGTCGGTCGTGGGGACCTCGGTGCGCGGGGTGCCGAGCGCCTCGGCCGCAGGGCCCCAGCCCGAGCCGAGCACCAGCGCGACGTCGTGCCGGGCCACGCCGGTCAGCTCGGCGATGCGGTCTGCGGCCTGCTGGGCGAGGGCGAAGGCGTCGGTCACGAGACCCGAGGGTAGTGAGGATCAGGGCTGGTCAGGGGACAGGTGACCAGACCGTGATGCAACCGTCACAGTCCGGTCGACCGGCACGCGCGCCGGCGCAGGGCGCGGACGTAGTCGTCCGGTGCGTCGGCGGCTTCGGCCGCGTCCGCCAGCACGCCGAGGTACGACGCCGACGGCAGCCCGCCCTCGTGGGCGTCGAGCACGTAGACCCAGACCAGCTCGTCGCCGGTGAGCGTGTTGACCCGCACCTTGGTCTTGCGGAACAGGCCCGTGTCGGCGGACTCCCAGCCGTCGAGGCTCCTCTCGTCCTCCGGCGTCACGTCGTAGATCGCCACGAAGACCTGCTCGAAGGGGTCCTGGACGATCGTGGCGAGCGCGCCGTCCCAGCCGTGCTCCTCGCCGCCGAAGGTCAGCCTCCAGCCCTGGAGCCAGCCCGTGGTGCGGAGCGGGGAGTGGGGACACCGCTCGGCCATGCGGAGCGGATCGAGGTTCGTCCCGTAGGCGGCGTACAGGGTCACGGGGTGAGACTAGCGGCCTACTTGCCGGTATCCATGGGAGCCGCAATAGGCTGGCTCCCGTGACCCACTTCGATGTCCTCGTCCTCGGCGCCGGCCCCGGTGGCTACGTCGCCGCCATCCGCGCCGCCCAGCTCGGCAAGACCGTTGCCGTGGTGGAAGAGAAGTACTGGGGCGGTGTGTGCCTCAACGTCGGCTGCATCCCGTCCAAGGCCCTGCTGAAGAACGCCGAGCTCGCGCACACCCTGACGCACGAGAAGGCGAAGTTCGGCATCGAGGGTGACGCCACGATGTCCTTCGGTCCGACCCACGCGCGCTCGCGCCAGGTGTCGGCGGGCATCGTCAAGGGCGTCCACTTCCTCATGAAGAAGAACAAGATCCAGGAGATCGACGGCTGGGGCACCCTCACGGGCCCGAAGAGCGTGTCGGTCAAGGCCGCTGACGGCACCGTCGCCGAGCACACCTGCGACAACCTGATCATCGCCACGGGTGCGAAGGTCCGTTCCGTGCCGGGCGTCGAGCCCAACGGCCAGAACATCGTCACCTACGAGGAGCAGATCCTCGACGCGAACCTGCCGTCCTCGATCATCATCGGCGGCTCCGGCGCGATCGGCGTCGAGTTCGCCTACGTGCTGAAGAACTTCGGCGTCGACGTCACCATCGTGGAGTACCTGGACCGGATCGTCCCCACCGAGGACGCCGACGTCTCCAAGGAGCTCCTCAAGCACTACAAGAAGCTCGGCATCAACATCCTCACCAGCACCGCCGTCAAGAAGGCCGTCGACACCGGCTCGGGCGTCGAGGTCACCGTGGCCCCTGCCGCGGGTGGCGAGGAGACGGTCCTGAAGGCGGACAAGATGCTGGCCGCCTTCGGCTTCGCCCCCCGACTGGACGGCTACGGCCTCGAGTCGACCGGTGTCGCCACCACCGAGCGCGGCGCCATCGCCGTCGACGAGTTCAGCCGCACCAACGTCGAGGGCGTCTACGCCATCGGTGACGTCACCGGCAAGATGATGCTGGCCCACGTCGCGGAGGCGATGGGCATCGTCGCCGCGGAGACCATCGCGGGTGCCGAGACCATGCCGATCAACTTCGACATGATCCCGCGCGCGACCTACTGCCAGCCGCAGATCGGCTCCTTCGGCTTCTCCGAGCAGCAGGCCAGGGACAAGGGCTACGACGTCAAGACGGCGACCTTCCCGTTCGCGGCCAACGGCAAGGCCCAGGGCCTCGGCGAGGCGGTCGGCTTCGTCAAGGTGATCGCCGATGCCGAGCACAACGAGATCCTCGGCGCCGCGATGATCGGCCCCGACGTGACCGAGCTGCTCCCGGTCCTCACCCTCGCGCAGCAGTGGGACCTCACCGCGGACGAGGTCGGGCGCAACGTCTTCGCGCACCCGACGCTCTCCGAGGCGGTCAAGGAGGCCATCCACGGCATCGCGGGGCACATGATCAACCTCTGATCCAGCACGTACGACGGCCGGTCACCCTCGCGGGTGGCCGGCCGTCGCTGCGTTCACGGAGGTCGAGCCGTCAGGCGGCGCCCTGCTCGCGGGTGTGTCGTCCGCCGACCTGCAGCTGGGCGGCGAGGTGGAGCCGGGTCGACTCCCGGCTCGCGCGGGTGCGGGCGAGGGCGGCCTCGATGGCGGCCTGGACGGGGCTCGGCTTCGACGGGGCGAAGCGGTCGACCAGCGCGCCCACGGTGATGGCGGCGAGCGGGATGAGGACGGGGATCAGCATGAAGAGCAGGAGTGGGGCGAAGACGCCGATCGCGTCGCGCATGGGGGCTCCTCGAAGGGTCGGGGTCGGATCGCTTCCGACGATCCCCGACCGCGCCGGCGCGAGCCATGTCTCCGGCCGCCAAGGTGCCGCGCGTGCCTTGGAGATCCGCACAAGGAGGCGTGACGCAGGCCTCTCCGGTGGGGCGCGTGGCGCCACTCACACAATGTAGATCGGGCGGTCTACATGGGCCTAACGTTTCTGCTACGCGGTGTTGCAGATACCTTGCGGCACCTTCCCGAGCGGCCGTGCAGGCCGCGGATCCCAAGGAGTCGACGTGGACGCCACTGTCACCACCCTCGCGTCGCGGGCGCGCACCAGCTCGCGCCCGTCAGCAGCGGACGCCACCGCCGAGTACCACGTGCTGCTCCGGCGCCTGTCCGAGGCGTCGGTGGAGAAGCACTTCCAGGCGTTCAGGGACATCCCGTGGGACGCCCCCGAGTTCGAGGTGGACCCGCACGACCCCCGCTTCGTCCTCGGTGAGGTCGACGAGATCGGCGCTCACCCCTGGTACCAGAGCCTGCCGCTCGAGCGGCAGGTCGCGATCGGTCGCTACCGCTATGCGCAGGTCGCGAAGGTCGGCCTGCAGTTCGAGCAGCTGCTGATCGCGGGCGTCATGAACCACCTCGTCTGGGCGCGCAACGGCAACCCGGAGTTCCGCTACGCCATGCACGAGGTCACCGAGGAGACCCACCACATCCAGATGTTCCAGGAGGGCGTCAACCGCTTGGGCGCCGACGCCGCCGGAGCGCCGGCGTACTTCAAGCTCCTCTTCCCGCTCCTGTCCTCGGCGGGCGCGTGGTGGCCGGCTCTCTTCTTCACCGGGATCCTGGCCGGCGAGGAGCCGATCGACCACCTGCAGAAGTCGATCATGCGCCACGGCGGCAGCCACCCGATGGTCGACCGGATCATGCAGATCCACATCGCCGAGGAGGCGCGCCACATCTCCTTCGCCCACGAGTGGCTCAAGCACGAGGTGCCCACGATGGGAGTGGTGCAGCGGACCGCGTTCGCGGTGCTCTTCCCGCTGACGATGCGCGTCCTGTGTGACGTGATCATGGTGCCGAGCCGCCGGGCACGCCGGGACATGGGCATCCCGCGCAGTGTCGCCCGGGAGATCTGGTGGGGCTCGGAGGCCTCGGGTCGCCTGTTGCGTGAGATGTTCGGCGACGTGCGGATGCTCGCCGACGAGCTGGGCATCCGCGGGCCGGTCACGAAGCGGCTGTGGCGCGTGCTGGGCATCGACGGTCGTCCGTCGCGCTTCCGTGCGGAGCCGGCGCGGCTGAGCGCCTGACTCCTTGCGCGCGTGTGCGGCCGGTCGCCCGAGCGGGCGGCCGGCCGTCGTGCCCCTGCGGTGTCAGCGGCGACGCAGGCCCAGCGCGATCAGCACGCCGAGGACGGTCAGCGCGCTCGCGGCATACCCCGTCACGCCGACTGTCGCGTGGTCGACGCCCGCCTGGATCACCTGGGCTCCGATGATCTGTCCGGCGATCATCGACAGCCCGAGGACGAGCACGCCGTGGACGCGGACCAGCAGTGCGGCGAGCCAGATGAAGGTGACGCCGATGGCGCCGCCGAGGTAGAGCCACCAGGTGTGCGGCAGCGTGTCGAGCCGGCCGTGGACGAGCAGGCTGAGCGCGAAGGCGACGACGAGTCCGGCCGAGCCGACGATGAAGTTGTTGAGGGTCGTCACCCACGGGCCGACGTATGCCGAGACGCGGCCGTTGAGCGCCTGCTGCACGGCGGAGCCGGCGCCGGCTGCGAAGGCGAGCAGGGCGAAGACGACCAGCTGCAGCGAGACCTCGTCGGCGAGGCGTGATCCGGTGGCGAGCAGCACGGCGGCGACCGCGAAGGCGGCGGCCACCCCACGCGGTGCGGAGAGGCGCTGGCGTCCCGCCGGGCCGAGGCCGAGGTGGTCGACCGCGAGAGCGCTGACCGACTGACCTGCTGTGAGCGCGAGGCTGAAGAGGGCCACGCCGATGGTGCCGACGGTGAGTCCCTGGGTGGCGATGAGGAACGCGCCCAGCAGTCCGCCGATGACCTCGATGGCGCGCAGGTCACGCGTCCGGAGTGCCGCGACGAGTCCGCGCGCGTGCGAGCGCTGCGTGGGGGAGCAGGCCGTGCCCACGGCGAGGGCGAGCAGTCCGGTGCCGAAGCTGATCACGGCCGCTGCGATGCCGGCACGCGGGCCCGTCCCGAGTGCCTCGGCCAGGCGGCCGTTGATCTGCGACTGGACCGCGACCATGGCACCCGCGACGAGCATCAGGGGCACGGCTGCGATCCGGAGGGCGCGCGAGGCGGAAGTGGTCGGGGAGGCGGCCTGTGTCGACGTCACCGATCGATCCTAGGGGCCTGTCGGGGCTGCGAATCTGAGACGCCGTCCCACATTCCGGTCACCTGATTTGCGACGGGTGGTCGCCCCCCGATTAAAGTCAAGTAATCCACTACGAATACAAGAATTCGAAGGACGCGAACCCATGGGACGACAGCTCAGCCTCAACGCCTTCCTCCACGACACCGGCCACCACGAGGCCTCGTGGCGCCACCCGGAGAGCGGCGCCGAGCGCGTCGGCGACATCACCTGGTACCAGGACATCGCCCGCCAGGCCGAGGCTGCGAAGCTCGATGCCGTCTTCCTCGCCGACGGGCCCGTCCTGTGGGGCACCGGCCACCGCCCGAGCAACCAGTTCGAGCCGATCACCCTGCTCACGGCGCTCGCCACGGTCACCGAGAGGATCGGCCTGATCGCGACCGCTTCGACGAGCTACAACGAGCCCTACAACCTGGCCCGCCTCTTCGCCAGCCTCGACCGGATCTCCGGTGGTCGCGCCGGCTGGAACATCGTCACCACGCAGGGCGACGAGGCCGCGGCCAACTTCGGCCAGGCCCAGGCCGCCGACCCGGCCACCCGCTACGAGCGGGCGCAGGAGTTCATCGACGTCATCACCAAGCTGTGGGACAGCTGGGAGGACGACGCCGAGATCGCCGACCGCGAGGCGGGCCTCTTCTTCGACCGCAGCAGGGTCCACGACGTCAACCACGTGGGCAAGCACCTCTCGGTCAGGGGCCCCTTCAACGCCCCGCGCACGCCGCAGGGTCGCCCCGTCTACGTCCAGGCCGGCTCCTCCAACGACGGCCGCAACTTCGCCGGCCGCAACGCCGAGGCGATCTTCACCGCCCACCAGACGCTCGCCGACGCCCAGGCGTTCTACGCCGACATCAAGGCCAAGGCCGTCGGCTTCGGCCGCGACCCCGAGTCGGTGAAGATCCTGCCCGGCATCAGCCCGTTCATCGGCGACACCGAGGACGAGGCGCGCGAGCTCTACGAGGAGTTCAACCGGCTCACCGTGCCGGCGTACGGCCTGCGCCAGCTGGAGAGCATCGCCGGCGTCTCGCTGGCCCACCTGGAGCTCGACGAGCCCGTCCCTGCCGACATCTTCGGTGGCGCCGGCAACGTCCTGGACAACAACCGCAGCCGCCTGCAGGTGGTCGCCAACATCGTGGAGCGCGACCGTCCGACGGTCCGCCAGCTCCTCCACCGCCTGGCCGGCGGCCGTGGTCACAACGTCGTGCACGGCACGCCGGTCCAGATCGCCGACACGATCCAGGAGTGGTTCGAGGGCGGGGCCGCGGACGGCTTCAACGTGCTGCCGCCGCTCTACCCGCAGCACCTCGAGGCCTTCACCTCCCAGGTCGTGCCGATCCTCCAGGAGCGCGGCCTCTTCCGCACCGAGTACGCCGGCTCGACCCTGCGCGAGCACTACGGCCTCGAGCGCCCCGCGAGCCAGTACGCCGCCGCGGCGGCCGCCGCTGACGCCTCCTGACCCGCTCCACCCGCTCCATCAGCTGCATCCCACCCCGAGAAGAAACACCGAGAGGAACCATCCATGAGCACCACCACGACCGCCTCCGTCCGACGCCTGCTGGCGGGCACCACCGCCGCAGCCGCGCTGCTCGGTGGGCTCACGGCCTGCGGTGCAGCTGATGCGACGACGACGGACGGCAAGACCACGGTCCGCTACCAGAGCTACCCCGGCTCCGTGGACCCGCTGCAGCTGGCCGACGCGCTCGGCAAGCTGCCCGGCATCTCGCTGAAGAAGGTCGGTGACGTCCAGGGTGGCCCCGAGTCGCTGCGGGCGCTCGCCAGCAACCAGGTCGACATCTCCTCCTCGGCGTTCTACGGCGCGATCGCCCAGACCGTCGCCACCGGCGTCCCGATCAAGGCCGTGGTCTCGACCTACGGCACCAACGCGAAGACCGGCTCGGCGATCGTGGCGAAGAAGGGCTCGGGCCTGACCAAGGACCCGCACTCCTTCATCGGCAAGAAGGTCGCGGTCAACACGCTCGGAGCCAACGCAGAGGCGGTCCTCGACACGTGGTTCGCCAAGGGCGGGCTGACCAAGGCCCAGATCAAGAAGGTCACGCTGGTCCCGCTGCCGCCGCTCAACACCGCCCAGGCACTGTCGAACGGACAGGTCGATGCGGCGTACGTCGGCGTCGGCCAGCTGAAGCCCCTCGCAGACGCCGTGCCGATCGACACGCTGGTGAAGGACAGCGACGTCGTCGGCTACTACAACGGCGGTGGCGTCGCCCTGCGCAACGACTGGATCGAGAAGCACAAGGACGCCGACAGGACGCTCGTCTCGGGCATCTCCTACGCGATCGACTACATCGAGTCGCACCAGCGTGAGGACGTCCTGAAGGTCTACGACGCGTGGCTCACCGAGCACGGGTACGCCGACCAGGTCGAGGCCGTCGACAAGAACTGGAACGGCAGCACCGGCGTCTCCAGCAAGGGCGGCGTGATCGCGGACAAGGACATCTCGATCTGGCTCGACTGGCTCGGCTCGCGCGGTGACGTCGACACGTCGACGATCAAGCCGTCCGACGTCTACACCAACGAGTTCAACCCGAACGCGTGAGGAGGCGGCGATGAGTTCCCGTATCGAGCTGCGTGACGTCGGGCAGACCTTCCTGGTCCGCGGCAACGACGACCGGCAGCTGCGCGAGTTCGTGGCCCTGGAGGGGCTCGACCTCGACATCGCTGCCGGTGAGTTCCTCACGGTCGTGGGCCCCTCGGGTTGCGGCAAGTCCACGGTGCTCGACCTGATCGCGGGGCTGGCCCGGCCCACCTCGGGCAGCCTGACGATCGACGGCACCCCGATCACCGGGCCCGGCCTCGACCGCTCCGTGGTCTTCCAGCAGTACACGCTGCTCCCGTGGCGGACCGCCCAGGCCAACGTCGAGTTCGCGCTCGAGGCCAGGGGCGGCCTGTCGAAGGCGCAGCGCCAGGAGAGGGCGCAGACCTACCTGGAGCTGGTCGGCCTCAGCGAGTTCGCCGGGCGCTACCCGCACGAGCTCTCCGGGGGCATGAAGCAGCGCGTCGCGATCGCGCGCAGCCTCTCCTACCAGCCGGAGGTCCTGCTCATGGACGAGCCGTACGGCGCCCTCGACGCCCAGACGCGGGAGCGGCTCCAGGAGGAGCTGGTCGCGATCTGGCAGCGCACCGGCACCACGGTCGTCTTCATCACCCACGACATCGACGAGGCGGTCTTCCTCGGCCAGCGCGTCGCGGTGATGAGCGGCCGGCCGGGCCGGATCAAGGCGATCGTCGACATCGACCTCGACCGTTCCGGTGCAGGGGACCGGGACGTGCGGGCGACGGCCGAGTTCGCGGCGTACCGGCACCAGGTGTGGACGCTGCTCCGCGAGGAGCACGTCCCGGCGCACCGCAAGGAGGCAGCGCATGTCGCCTAGCCTTCTCGACGAGCGCACCGAGGCGCGGCCCAACCCGCGCCAGGAGGCTGCGGTCCGGGCACGCGGTGTGTCGCCCGGTCGCAGGCGTGCCGTGACGGTCACCCGCGGTGTGGCGGGCGTGCTGACGGTGGCCCTGCTGTGGGAGGTGCTCCCGCGGGTCGGCCTGGTGGACGACTACTTCATCCCGCCCCTGCACGTCGTGCTCGGGGCGTGGGGGGACCTGGTCCGCAGCGGTGAGCTCGCGCGTCACCTCCACGCGAGCCTCGTGCGGTCCGCGACGGGCTTCCTGCTCGCGACCGTGCTCGCGATCCCGACCGGTGCGGCGATCGCGTGGTACCGCCCGGTGCGCGAGTTCTTCCAGCCGGTCCTCGAGGTCTTCCGCAACACCGCCGCGCTCGCGCTGCTCCCGGTGTTCACGCTGCTGCTCGGCATCGGCGAGGCCTCGAAGATCGCGATCATCACCTACGCCTGCTTCTTCCCGATCCTGCTCAGCACGATCGCGGGCGTGGCGACGGTCGACCCCCAGCTGTTGCGATCGGCGAAGGTGCTGGGACTTTCGCCGGTCGCAACATTCCGCAAGGTGGTCTTCCCGGCGGCCGTGCCGACGATCTTCACCGGCATCCGGATCTCGGGTGCGGCGGCGATCCTGGTGCTCATCGCGGCGGAGATCGTGGGAGCCAATGCCGGCCTCGGCTTCCTGATCAGCTACTCCAACAACAACATGCTGATCCCGAAGATGTACGCCGCGATCCTCACGACGTCCGTCCTCGGCCTCGGGGTGAACTACGGGCTGGTCGCCCTCGAACGGCGCTTCTCGCGCTGGCGTCCCTGACCCGGATGGCGTGAGTCCGTGCGATGCCCGTCCTCCGGTCCACACCGGAGGACGGGCTGGCAGGATGACCCCATGACGCGCGTGGTGATCATCGGTGGCGGTCCGGGTGGCTACGAGTCGGCGCTGGTCGCCGCACAGCTCGGCGCGGAGGTGACCGTCGTCGACAGCGACGGCATCGGCGGCTCGGCGGTGCTCACCGACTGCGTGCCCTCGAAGACCCTCATCGCGACCGCCGACGTGATGAACCAGGTCGAGGTCGCCGGTGAGCTCGGCATCTTCCTCAAGGACCACCAGGGTGACGCGGCTGCCGCCATCGGCGTGGACCTCGCCCGCGTCAACGCCCGGGTGAAGCAGCTCGCCGCCGACCAGTCCGCCGACATCGCTGCAGGTCTGGCGAAGGCCGGCATCACCGTCGTCAAGGGTCGTGGTCGTCTCGACGGTCCGTCGCGCGTGGTCGCGACCGCACCGGACGGCACCGAGACGTCGTACGACGCGGACGCGGTCCTCGTCTCGACCGGTGCCGCTCCGCGCACCCTGTCGAGCGCCCAGCCCGACGGCGAGCGGATCCTGACCTGGGAGCAGGTCTACGACCTCGACGAGGTCCCCACCAAGCTGATCGTCGTCGGCTCCGGCGTCACCGGCGCCGAGTTCGCCAGCGCCTACAACGGCATCGGGGTCGACGTCACCCTCGTCTCCAGCCGCGACCGCGTGCTCCCCGGTGAGGACGCCGACGCGGCGACCGTGCTCGAGGACGTCTTCAAGCGTCGCGGCATGGAGGTGCTCGGCAAGTCCCGCATGAAGTCCGTGACGCGCGACGGCGACGTCGTCACGGTCGAGCTGGAGGACGGCCGCACCGTCAGCGGGTCGCACTGCCTGCTGGCGCTCGGCTCGATCCCCAACACCCGCGGCCTCGGCCTGGAGGAGGCCGGCGTCGAGCTCGACGAGGGCGGGTTCATCAAGGTCGACCGCGTCTCGCGCACCACCGCGCGGGGCGTCTACGCCGCCGGCGACTGCACCGGCGTCTTCATGCTCGCGTCGGTGGCGGCGATGCAGGGCCGCATCGCGATGTGGCACGTGCTCGGTGACGCGGTGGCTCCCCTCGACCTGGGCATCGTCGCGTCGAACGTCTTCACCTCGCCGGAGATCGCCACGGTGGGGCTGACCCAGAAGTCGGTCGACGACGGCAAGGCCTTCGCCGAGGTCGTCCTGCAGCCGCTCGCGAGCAACTCGCGCGCCAAGATGCAGGGCGTCAAGGACGGCTTCGTGAAGCTGCTGATCAGCCCCGGCTCGGGCCGGGTCCTCGGGGGAGTGGTCGTCGGACCGCACGCCAGCGAGCTGATCCACCCGATCGCCGTCGCGGTGACCGAGCGGATCACGGCTGACCAGCTCGCCCACGTCTTCACGGTCTACCCGTCGATGTCCGGCTCGGTCGCCGAGGCCGCTCGCCGCCTGCACCGCGCCTGACCCACGTGGCGAATTCCATATCTGTAGTTCGCCGGTAGACCTTGAATCGGGCGATTCGCCTGCGCATTCTGGGACCTCACGCTTCCCAACAGTCCCACGAGTCACGGAGTCCCTTCATGCGCCGCGGTGCCCTCGGTCTGACCACGGCCCTCCTCTCCAGCGTCCTCGTGGGGACCGGCCTCGACGCGGCGCCGGCCTCGGCGGCGACCACGACGGCGTACACGCTGCCGTCGACCGGCACCGTCACGCTCGCCGGGCACGGCTACGGCCACGGCCACGGCATGTCGCAGTACGGCGCCCAGGGTGCGGCGCTGGCCGGCCAGACCTGGCAGCAGATCACCTCGTTCTACTACCCGGGCACCTCCCGCTCGACGCTCGCGCGCACGATCCGGGTGAAGATCTCCGCGGACACCAGCCGTGACGTCGTGGTCGGTCCGCGGTCGGGCCTCGGCGTCCTGCTGCCGACGGGCGAGGTCCGTGCCCTGCCGTCGAACGGCGCCGAGCGCTGGCGGCTGGAGGTGGCCAGCGGCAACCGGGCGTCGGTCGACTACCTCATCCAGGGGACCTGGACCCGCTGGACCACCTTCGACGGGGACGGCGCCTTCACCGCGGGCGGTCAGCCGATCCGGCTGTACTACGCCGGCACCAGCCACCGGTTCCGTGGCAACCTCGCAGCCGTGCGCCCGAGCGCGACCTCGACCGACCGCGACACGATCAACGTGCTGTCGCTCGAGGACTACCTCAAGGGCGTGGTCCCCTCGGAGATGCCGGCCTCCTGGGATCCCGACGCGGTTGCGGCGCAGGCCGTCGCGGCACGCACGTACGCGGCGTACCAGCTGCAGACGCCGCAGGGCTCGACGTACGACATCTGCGACACGACCAGCTGCCAGGTCTACGGCGGGAACGACGCGGAGTGGGCGGCCAGCAACGCCGCCATCGCGGCGACCAAGGGCGTCATCCTGACCTCGGGCGGGAAGCCGGCCTTCACCCAGTTCTCCTCCAGCTCGGGCGGCTTCACCAGCGCCGGCTCCTTCTCCTACCTTCCCGCGAAGGACGACCCGTACGACGCGTGGAAGCGCTCCGACGGCAGCTTCGGCAACCCGAACCACAGCTGGTCGGCGACGGTGGACGTCGCGGACATCGAGAAGAAGACCGGCATCGCGAACGTCGCCAAGGTGAGCGTGCTGATGAACGACGACCACCACGTCTCGAAGCTGACCTTCACCGGGACCGGCGGCAAGGTGGTGACCGTCTACGGCGACACGTTCCGCAGCTGGTTCGGCCTGCGGTCGACCTACTTCGCGATCACCGGCCGTCCGACCACGACGCCCTGAGGGGTCCCGCGGCGAGGAGGTTCCGTGGCGAGCATCGCCCGCACAGCGCGAAGGGCGCCCACCTCGAGGAGGTGGGCGCCCTTCGGCGTTCAGGCTGGTGTGGCTCAGGCTTCCTTGAGCTCGCAGATGACCTCGCCCTGCGGGACGGTCGCGCCGACCTCGGCGGCCAGGCCGGTGACGACACCGGCCTTGTGCGCCTTGAGCGGCTGCTCCATCTTCATCGCCTCGATGACCACGATGACGTCGCCCTCGGCGACCTCCTGGCCCTCCTCGACGGCGATCTTGACGATGGTGCCCTGCATCGGGGACGCAACGGCGTCACCGGAGACGTTGGCGCCGGCCTTCTTGCGGGAGGCCTTCGGCTTCTTCGCCGCAGCGGCACCGCCACCGGCGGAGAGGCCACCGAGACCGGCCGGGATGACGACCTCGAGGCGCTTGCCACCGACCTCGACGACGACCTTCTGGCGCTCCCCAGCAGCAGAGCCCTCCTCGTCGCTTCCGAACTCGCCCTTGTAGGGCTCGATCGTGTTGTTGAACTCGGTCTCGATCCACGTCGTGTAGACGTCGAAGGAGCCCTCGCCGGTCGGGTTGGACGCGCCCACCCAGGCCGGGTCGTTGACGATGACCTCGTCGAAGGTGAGGGCGGTCGGCATGCCGTCGACCTCGAACTCGGCGATGGCACGACGCGAGCGCTCGATGGCCTGCGTGCGGTCCTTGCCGGTGACGATCAGCTTGGCGACCAGGGAGTCGAAGGCGCCCGGGACGGTCTCGCCGACCTCGTAGCCACCGTCGATGCGGATGCCCGGGCCCTGCGGCGGGTTCCACTTGGTCAGCGTGCCCGGCGCCGGCATGAAGTTGTTGCCGCCGTCCTCGGCGTTGATGCGGAACTCGATCGAGTGGCCACGGACCTCGGGGTCGTCGTAGCCGAGCTCCTCGCCCGCGGCGATGCGGAACATCTCGCGGACCAGGTCGATGCCGGTGACCTCCTCGGAGACACAGTGCTCGACCTGGAGGCGGGTGTTGACCTCGAGGAAGGAGATCGTGCCGTCGTTGGCGACGAGGAACTCACACGTGCCCGCGCCGACGTAGCCGGCCTCGCGCAGGATCGCCTTCGAGGACTCGTAGAGGCGCTCGTTCTGCTCGTCGGTGAGGAACGGCGCGGGGGCCTCCTCGACCAGCTTCTGGTGGCGACGCTGCAGCGAGCAGTCGCGGGTGGAGACGACCACGACGTTGCCGTGCTTGTCCGCGAGGCACTGGGTCTCGACGTGACGCGGCTTGTCGAGGAACTTCTCCACGAGGCACTCGCCACGACCGAAGGCGGAGATCGCCTCACGGGTCGCGGACTCGAACAGCTCCGGGATCTCCTCCAGCGTGCGGGCGACCTTGAGGCCGCGACCGCCACCACCGAAGACCGCCTTGATGGCGACCGGGAGGCCGTGCTCCTTGGCGAACGCGACGATCTCGTCGGCGTCCTTGACCGGGTCCTTGAGACCCGGGGCCAGCGGGGCGCCGGCGGCCAGCGCGATCTGCTTCGCCTTGGCCTTGTCGCCGAGGCCGTCGATGGCCTCCGGCGAGGGGCCGATCCAGGTCAGCCCCGCGTCGATGACGGCCTGGGCGAAGTTGGCGTTCTCGGCGAGGAAGCCGTAGCCGGGGTGCACGGAGTCGGCGCCCGACTCCTTGGCGACGGCGATGATCTTCTCGATCACGAGGTACGAGTCGGCCGGCGTCGAACCGTTGAGGCTGTAGGCCTCGTCGGCGAGTCGGACGAACAGCGCGTCACGGTCCGGCTCGGCGTACACGGCCACGGAGCCGATGCCGGCGTCCTTGCAGGCGCGGATGACGCGGACGGCGATCTCACCACGGTTGGCGATGAGGACCTTCTGCAGGGGCTTGATCTCGGGCACGGCACACTCCTGTTTCCATGTCGGGCTCGTCGAGCGAGTCTAGGGGTACAACGCGTCCCATTGCGCCGTACACCGGTGTGTGGACCGCCACGCGGAACGATTGACGCAGTCCGCCCGCTCAACCGGTGGTGACGTCGCGGCGCCCGAAGAGCACGCCGCCGAGGGCGACGAGGCCGACGGCCACCGCGCAGAGAGCCACCAGGGGCACCACCTCGAGGTCGCCGCCGGGCAGTGCCGGCACGTGCCGGTACGGCGACAGGTCCTGCATCCACACCGGCAGCCGGAGCAGCGGGCCGAACTCACCGAGCACCACGACACCGACCAGCGCGGCCCAGCCGAGGACGGCGGCGCGCGCCGCGACGGCGTACAGGAGGAGGCCGAGGGCGGCCATCGTCCAGACCGCCGGGATGCGGACCGCCGCCGCGCCGACGAGCAACGGGAGCTGGCTGACCTCGCCGGTTGCCAGGCTGCGGGACAGTCCGGCTCCTGCTCCGACGACGAGGACGAGCAGCGCCGCCCCGGCTCCCGCGACCGCGAGGTGGCCGAGCACCCACCTCAGGCGCCCCGTCGGCGTGGCGAGGATCTCCTCCGTGCGGCCCTGCGCCTCCTCCCCGGCGAGGCGGGCGGTGATCGAGAGCGCGAACGCTGCGGCCATCAGACCGGTGAAGTCCAGCTCGGCAGCGAGGAAGGCATCGACGAGGCGCGCGGTGCCGCCGAGCTTGCGGATCATCTCGGCAGCCGCGTCGGTCTCGACGAAGCCGCTGACACTGCCTGCGATGGATCCGAGCAGGACGCCGAGCACAGCGAGCCCCACGGTCCACCCGAGGAGGGCGGTGCGGTGCAGCCGCCAGGCGAGGCCGAGGGTGCCGCGAGGACCGCCGCCGGCAGGCCCCGGCCGATCGGCCAGCAGGCCAGCGCCCAGGTCGCGGCGGCTCTCGAGGCGGACCGCTCCGGCGGCCACGACCACGGCCGCGGCGAGCGAGATCGCCAGGGGCCACCAGCGGTCGCCGGCGTACGCCCGCACCTGCTGGGACCAGCCCACGGGGGAGAGCCACGTCAGCCACGACGGCCCGCTCGCGTCGGCGACCGCCCGCACGACGTACGCCGAGACGAGCAGGCCGACCGCGATCCCGCGGCTCGCGCGGGCCGCGGTGGTCAGCTGGGCCGCCACCGCACCGACGGCGGCGAAGACGACGCCGCATCCCACCCAGGCTGCCCCGAGGGCGAAGGACCCCCCGGCGTCGAGCCCCGCAGCGGCGAGGGCCACCGCCGAGACCAGGCCGACCCCGACGACGGTGATCACGCTCGTGGCGAGGGCGGCTGCGAGCGCTGCGTGGCGACCGACCGCTCCCGCCGCTGCGAGCTCGGTGCGGCCCACCTCCTCGTCGGCGCGGGTGTGGCGCGCGACGAGGAGCAGGCCGAGCAGGCCGACGAGGGCAGCGCCCATCGCGTTCATCTTCACCAGGCCGACGGCACCCAGTGAGGTCACGTCGTAGACGGGGCCGTACATCGCGAGCAGTGCGGGGGCGGAGTTGACCGCGTGCCCGGCGCTCGCGAGGGCGAGCGGGTCGGAGTACAGCGAGTCCGTGGCTGCGGCGCTGCCACCGGCCACGGCCGCGAAGACCGCGATCCACGCGGGGATCAGGACGCGGTCACGGCGCAGAGCCATCCGCAGCAGGACCAGCCAGCCGGTCACGCCTGCTCCCCGTAGTGGCGGAGGAAGAGCTGCTCGAGGGTCGGGGGCTGGCAGACCAGGCTGGCGATGCCCGCTGTACCGAGCCGCGCCAGGAGCACGCCGAGGACCGGGGTGGCGACCAGGCAGCGCACCCGGTGGCCCTCGACCTGGAGGTCACGTACGTCGACGTCGCGCAGGTCGGGGACCGGGCCGTCCAGCACCGCGTCGACGCTGGTCTCGGTCAGGTGGCGCAGCTCGGTGAGGCTGCCGGTCTCGACCGTCCGGCCCTTGCTGATGATGCTCACCCGGTCACACAGCGCCTCGACCTCGCTGAGGATGTGGCTGCTGAGCAGCACGGTCCGGCCCCGGTCGCGCTCCTCGTTGACGCAGTCGCGGAAGAGCTCCTCCATGAGAGGGTCGAGGCCGCTGGTCGGCTCGTCCAGGATGAGCAGCTCGGCGTCGCTCGCGAACGCCGCGACGAGGGCGACCTTCTGCCGGTTGCCCTTGGAGTACGCGCGGGAGCGCTTGGTCGTGTCCAGGCCGAACCGGTCGACGAGCTTGTCGCGCCGGCCCGCGTCGACTCCGCCGCGCAGGCGACCGAGCAGGTCGATGACCTCGCCGCCGGTCAGCTGCGGCCACAGGTTCACGTCGCCGGGGACGTAGGCGAGGCGGCGGTGCAGCTCCGTGGCGTCGCGCCAGGGGTCGCCGCCGAGCAGCGTCGCGATGCCGGCGTTCGCACGCAGGAGGCCGAGCAGGACCCGGATGGTGGTCGACTTGCCCGATCCGTTGGGTCCGAGGAAGCCGTGGACCTCGCCCGTGCGCACGGTGAGGTCGAGCCCGTCGAGCGCCCGGAACGAGCCGAACGTCTTGACCAGCCCGGCGATCTCGATCGCGTTCGTCATGCCTCCACTGTGCCGCGCTTTCGTTGTGCGGTGCAGGGACTTTGGTCGGGGTCAGCCGGTCCGGTGGTCGCTCCAGTACTCGGTCCAGGCACGGCCCAGGTCCGAGAGCAGCGTGCGCACGAGCGGCAGCGAGACGCCCACGACGTTGTGGTGGCAGCCCTCGATGCCGGTCACGAACGCACCACCGAGGCCGTCCACGGTGAACGCCCCGGCGACGTGCAGCGGCTCGCCCGTCGCGACGTACGCCGCGATCTCGGCGTCGCTGATGTCGGCGAAGTGGACGGTGGTCGCCGCCGTCGCCGAGACCGTGCGTCCGGTGGCGGTGTCGTGCACCGCGTGGCCGGTCACGAGGACGCCGGAGCGGCCCCGCATGGCCTGCCAGCGGCGGGTGGCCTCCTCCGGGGTGCCGGGCTTGCCGAGGGCCTCGCCGTCGAGCTCGAGGACCGAGTCGCAGCCGAGCACGACGGCGTCCGCCGGCAGGTCCGCGCGCGCCACGACAGCGGCGCACTTGAGCTCGGCGAGCCGGAGGGCGAGCTCGGTCGGCGGCAGGCCGGCCAGCTGGTCCTCGTCGACGCCGCTCACGATGACCTGTGGGTCGAGCCCGGCCTTGCGGAGCGTGGCCAGGCGGGCGGGGGACTGGGAGGCGAGCACGAACGTCACGCGCAGACCTTAGGTCGTCCGCGTGAGGCCTACCTATGGCTAGGCCTCACGCGGACGACCCATCGAGGGAGCGCAGGTGGCGCAGCAGCGCACGGCCGCGCGGCGAGAGCCGGTATCCCGGCCGCAGGCTCTCCGTGAGGCCGAGCTCCTTCAGCCGGCGTACGTCGGCCTTGAACGGCAGCTTCTCGCGCCCGATGCTCGCGGCGATCTCCTCAGCCAGGGTCGAGGGGTGGGCCTCGATGAGCTCGAGGTGCTGGCGCGTCCAGGGGCCTCGCTTGCTGCGGTCGTCCATCCCGGCGAGGGTGGAGACCAGGTCGTCGCGCTGCTTCGGGGTCAGCCGTGCCTTCTCGCGCAGCGCGACCCGCTCGTCGGCACCGGCGAACGAGAGCCGGATCCGGTAGACGTCGCCCTCCTTCTGCGCGAGGGCTGCGCGGATCCGCTCGAGGGGCTGGCCGGCCCGCCCTGCCTCGTCCTCGGTGATCGCGTCGAGATCCACCACATCGACGGCCTCGAACCGCACGACGCCGCCCGGCGTGCGTTGGGTGCCGCCGGGCACGTGCATGCGTCGGGTCCAGCGGCGGAAGGCGAGGTCGAGCTCGCCGGACACGATGCCGTCCATGAGTGCCCGCGGGATCATCACGCCGCCAGTGTCGCGTGCCCGCCCCGGAAATCGCACAAGGCGGAAACCTTTCGCCACGAGGTGACGAGAGGTTTCCGCCTTGCGGAGTGGAGCAGGGTCAGCGGGGGAGGGCCGAGGCCTTCCAGCCGCCGAGACCATGGGGGAGCGTACGACGCACGCGTCGCGCCGGCGAGGCCCAGTTAGAGGGGCGCTTCGTCACCGGAGCCGCGCCGCCGGAGCCCATGGCCGCGAAGACCGCGGTGAGCACCGCGATCTCCTCGGGCGTGGCGTTGGGGGAGATGACGCGCAGGAGCGGCTTCTGCTCCTCCGCGACGGTCTCCACCGTCTCGTTCTCCGTCGGGGTCGACATCAGAGCGGGATGTTCCCGTGCTTCTTGGGCAGCTGCTCGACGCGCTTGCCCTTGAGCAGACGCAGCGCCTTGACGATCTCGGCGCGGGTCTCGTGGGGGCGGATGACGCCGTCGATGTAGCCACGCTCGGCCGCGATGTACGGGTTGGCCAGCGTGGTCTCGTACTCGTCGATGAGCTCGGCGCGCTTGGTCTCCACGTCGCCACCGGCGGCAGCCAGGTCGGACAGCGTGCGGCGGTGGATGATGTTGGCCGCGCCTTGCGCACCCATGACCGCGATCTGGGCGGTCGGCCACGCGAGGTTGATGTCGCCACCGAGGTGCTTGGAGCCCATGACGTCGTACGCGCCGCCGTAGGCCTTGCGGGTGATGACCGTGACCAGCGGGACCGTCGCCTCGCAGTAGGCGTAGAGCAGCTTCGCGCCACGGCGGATGATGCCGGTGTGCTCCTGGTCGGTGCCCGGCAGGAAGCCGGGGACGTCGACGAGGGTGACGACCGGGATGTTGAACGCGTCGCAGGTGCGGACGAAGCGCGCGGCCTTCTCGGAGGCGTCGATGTCGAGCGTGCCGGCGAACTGCATCGGCTGGTTGGCGACGATGCCGACCGGGGAGCCCTCGACCCGGCCGAAGCCGATGATGAGGTTCGGGGCGAAGAGCTCCTGGACCTCGAGGAACTCCTGGTCGTCGAGGATCGTCTCGATGACCTCGTGCATGTCGTACGGCTGGTTCGCGCCGTCCGGGATGATCGTGTCGAGCTTGAGGTCGAGCTCGTTGGGCTCGAGGTCGGCCGGGGCGTCGTAGACCGGGAGCTCGTCGAGGTTGTTCTGCGGGAGGTGGTCCAGCAGGCCCTTGACGTACTCGATGGCGTCCTCCTCGTCGACCGCCATGTGGTGGGCGGAGCCGGACTTGGAGTTGTGCGCACGCGCACCGCCGAGGTCCTCCATGGAGATGTCCTCGCCGGTGACGGTCTTGATGACGTCGGGACCGGTGATGAACATCGCGGAGGTCTGGTCGACCATGACCACGAAGTCGGTGAGGGCCGGCGAGTAGACGTGGCCGCCGGCGCAGTTGCCCATGATCAGGGAGATCTGCGGGATGACACCCGAGGCGCGGGTGTTGCGCTTGAAGATCTCGCCGTACAGGCCGAGGGAGACGACACCCTCCTGGATGCGGGCGCCCGCACCCTCGTTGATGCCGACGATCGGGGAGCCGGTCTTGATCGCCAGGTCCATGACCTTGACGATCTTCTCGCCGTAGACCTCGCCGAGGGAGCCGCCGAAGACGGTGAAGTCCTGCGAGAAGGCGCAGACCTGGCGGCCGTTGACCGTGCCGTAGCCGGTCACGACGCCGTCGCCGTAGGGGCGGGTCTTCTCCAGGCCGAACGCCACCGAGCGGTGACGCGCGAACTCGTCCAGCTCGACGAAGGAACCCTCGTCGAAGAGGAGCTCGAGGCGCTCGCGGGCGGTCTTGCGACCCTTCGCGTGCTGCTTCTCCTGGGCCTTGGCAGCGGGGGCGTGCACGGCCTCGTCGGTACGACGCTCGAGGTCGGCGAGCTTGCCGGCAGTGGTGTGAAGGTCGATCTCGGGAGTCGACTCGAGTGCGCTCATGGGGGTCTGGCCTCCTGTTGGTGTGCTGCGCCAATCTAGTGCCCATGACGCTTCACGACGACTCGCGACCGCCTCTTGATCCGCATCGACTTCCTCACACTGTCGAGATCGTGGAGGAAGCGGGGTCGACCAACGCCCTCGTCGCCGCGCGCGCCCGGGAGGGTGCCGACGCCGGGCTGGTCATCGTCGCCGAGCACCAGACCTCGGGCCGCGGGCGCCTCGACCGGACCTGGGAGGTGCCGCCGCGCGCGGCCCTGACCTTCTCGGTGCTGGTCCGCCCGGAGGTGGAGCCCGCCTCCTGGCCGTGGCTGCCGCTGCTCACCGGGTACGCCGTCCACGCGGCGCTCGACGACCGGGCCGACGGCATCGGGCTGAAGTGGCCCAACGACATCGTCGTGGAGACCCTCGACGGGCCGCTCAAGCTCGCCGGAATCCTCGTCGAGCGGGTCGACACCCCGACCGGCCCCGCGGCCGTCCTCGGCGTCGGCATCAACGTGCACCAGACCCCGGGGGAGCTGCCCATCGAGGCAGCCACCTCCCTCGAGCAGCTCGTCGAGGGCGTGCCCGACCGCACCGAGGTCCTCGCCACGGTGCTCTCCTCGCTGGACGCGCTGCTGCCGTTGATCGAGGACACCGACGCGCTGCGCCGGGCCTACGCCGGGGAGTGCGTGACCATCGGCAAGACCGTGCGCGTCGACGTACCCGCCGGGGAGCCGCTCACCGGCACGGCCGTCGACATCGACGCCGGGGGCCGGCTGGTCGTCGACACCGGGGCGGGCGAGGTGCCCGTCGGCGCCGGCGACGTCATCCACGTCCGGGCTGCGCAGTGAGCACCTTTCCGGCCCGGCTGCTCAACGACGACGAGCGGGTCGTCGTCACCACGCGCACGCACGGGAAGGCGCTGGTCTGGCCCGCGGCCCTCGTCGTGGTCGCGCTCGTGCTCGCCGTCTGGTCGTTCGCGTACGACGGTGCGGGCAATGACGGCCTCGGGCGGTCACTGCTCGGCTGGGCGATGCGCATCCTGGCCCTGGTCGCGCTGCTCGCAGCGGTGCCGCCCTTCGTCCGCTGGTGGACGACGACGTACACCTTCACCAACCGGCGCTTCATCAAGCGGTCCGGCCTGATCGCGAAGGAGGGGCGCACGATCCCGCTCAACCGGATCAGCGGCGTCGACTTCGAGATCGGCGTGGTCGACCGGCTCTTCGGCTGCGGCACGCTCATCGTCAGCGACGCGAGCACCGACGGGCGGGTGGAGCTCGACGACATCCCACGCGTGGAGCAGGTGCAGCTGCTCGTCTCCGAGGAGCTGCACCGGCTCAGCCAGGGCCGCGACCACCACGACGACGGCACCTGAGGCCTGCTCGCGCGTCCTCACCATCCGGTGAGCCGGACTCAACAGGTGACGAGGGCGCGGGTGCGCGCCGGCTGCGACGCTAGGGTTTGCTCCGTGTCCGACGCAGCTCCCACCCTCGCGATCATCGGAGGCGGCCAGCTCGCCCGGATGATGGCCCAGCCCGCGATCGCCCTCGGTCTCCCGCTCCGCCTCCTCGCCGAGGCGGAGGGCGTCAGTGCCGCTCAGGTGATCCCGGACCACACGGTCGGTGACTACCGCGACCTCGACACCCTGCTCGAGGTGACCGCCGGCTGCTCCGTCGTCACGTTCGACCACGAGCACGTGCCCACCGAGCACCTCCACGCCCTCGAGGCCGCGGGCCACTCGCCGCGCCCGGGGCCGTCCGCGCTGGTCTACGCGCAGGACAAGGGCGAGATGCGCCGCATCCTGGCCGAGCTCGGCGTGCCGTGCCCGCGCAACGCGATCGTCTCCTCGATCGCGGAGGTGGAGGAGTTCGGCTTCCCCTGCGTCCTCAAGACCACCCGCGGCGGGTACGACGGCAAGGGCGTGTGGGTGGTCCGCTCGGCCGACGACGCGGCCGAGGCCTTCGCGGTGGCGGAGCAGACCGGTGTGCGCATCCTGGCCGAGGAGCTCGTCGACTTCCGGCGCGAGCTGTCGGCGATCGTGGCGCGTTCGCCGAGCGGCCAGGCCGCGGCGTACCCCGTGGTGGCCACGACCCAGCGCGACGGCATCTGCCATGAGGTGGTCGCCCCCGCGCCCGATCTCGACCCCGCCCTGGCGACGCTGGCCCAGGAGGCCGCGCTCCGGGTGGCCAAGGAGCTCGAGGTCACCGGCGTGATGGCCATGGAGCTCTTCGAGACCAACGACGGCCGGATCCTCGTCAACGAGCTCGCGATGCGTCCGCACAACACCGGTCACTGGACCCAGGACGGCGCGGTCACCAGCCAGTTCGAGCAGCACCTGCGCGGGGTGATGGACCTGCCGCTCGGCTCGCCGGAGCCCCGCCAGCCGTGGACCGTCATGGTCAACATCCTCGGCGGCGATCCCGAGGCCGGCCACCTGTACGACGGCTACCCGCACGCGTTCGCGCGTGACCCGAAGCTGCGTGTCCACCTCTACGGCAAGGAGATCCGTCCGGGCCGCAAGGTGGGCCACGTCAACACCTACGGCGACGACCTCGAGGACTGCCTGGAGCGGGCGCGGCACGCCGCCGCCTGGTTCGACGGCAGCCTCGGCAACGAGAGCGAGTAATGCAATGACCGACCAGACGCCGCTCGTCGGCATCGTCATGGGTTCCGACTCCGACTGGCCGACCATGCAGGCGGCGGCCGAGGTCCTCACCGACTTCGGCATCCCGTGGGAGGCCGACGTCGTCTCCGCGCACCGCATGCCGGTGGAGATGGTCGAGTACGGCCGCGACGCCGCCCGGCGGGGGCTCAAGGCGATCATCGCCGGCGCCGGTGGCGCCGCCCACCTGCCGGGCATGCTCGCCTCGCTCACCCCGCTGCCGGTCATCGGCGTCCCGGTGCCGCTGAAGTACCTCGACGGCATGGACTCGCTGCTCTCGATCGTCCAGATGCCCGCAGGCATCCCGGTCGCGACGGTCGCCATCGGCAACGCCAAGAACGCCGGCATCCTCGCCGCGCGCATCATCGGCACCTCCGACGCCGAGCTCCAGGCGAGGCTCGAGGAGTACGCCGCGTCGCTGTCCGAGCAGGCCCACGCCAAGGGCAAGGTCGTGCGCGACTACGCCGCGGGCAAGCCGCGCCTCGGCTTCTGACCCGCGACGCCACGACGGCCCGCACCCTCACGGGGTGCGGGCCGTCGGCGTCCGGTGGGGGAGCGGTCAGGCGAACTTCGAGACGACGCCTGCGTCGTCGACGGTGATCCCGTGCTCGGCCAGGCCGCTCTGCACGATCATGCCGACCTGGCGCGAGAGCCGGTCGACGAGTGCGTCGCGCTCCTCGTCCTGGTGACGCACCCACCAGATGATGCTGGTGTCGACCATGCCCTTGAGGCCCGCGAAGAGCGCGTCGAGCGGGACGCCGCCGGTGCCCACCGCTGCGAGGTGCGTCTCGGCGGCCTCGACGATCTTGCCGAGGAAGTGGCTGCGCCCGGCGCGGCCGCGCTGCAGGTCGCGGGCCTGGCTGCGGCCCATCAGGAAGAGGAAGAGGCCGGGGTTCTCCGAGGCCCACTCGACGGCCTGCTTCACGGGCTCCCGGATCCAGTCGACCGCGTCGCCCTTGGCCTCCAGGGCGGGCAGGACGCGGTCCTTGAGCGAGCCGGCGGCGTACCGGGCGACCTCGTGGAGCAGCTCCTCCTTGCTGGAGAAGTGCCGGTAGACGTGCGGACGGGCGACCCCGGCGAGCTCGGCGATCTGGCTCGTCGCGGCGTCGGGACCGTGCTGCTCGATCGCCTCGGCCGCGGCCTGGATGATCCGGTCACGCACGGGGGCGCGGTGGCCCTGCCGGCTGCTCGCGCGCCGGGCCGCGGTCGTGTCCTCCCACTTCTGCGCCGTCATGGGACCAGAACCTACACTGGGGACACGGTGTACCACTTACCGGGCATCCGTGGCATGATTCCGTTGTCGGGGTACAGCGTGTACCCACTCCCTACCTCTAAAGGACGGACCCATGGCTCGCCCCGTGTCCCGCTGGATGGACGAGGACCTCAAGGACTTCCGCGACCTCGCGCGCACCTTCGCCGAGAAGGAGATCAAGCCCAACGTCGAGAAGTACATCGCCAACAAGCAGGTCGACCGCGACCTGTGGAACAAGGCGGGCGCGCTCGGCCTCCTCTGCGCCTCCATCTCCGAGGAGTACGGCGGCGGTGGCGGCACGTTCGCCCACGAGGCCGTCCTCATCGAGGAGCAGGCGTACGTCGGCGACTCGTCCTGGGGTGCCTCGCTGCACTCGGGCATCGTCGCGCACTACATCCAGGCGTACGGCCGCGAGGAGCAGAAGCAGATCTGGCTCCCGAAGCTCGCCTCCGGTGAGGCCGTCGGTGCCATCGCGATGACCGAGCCGGGCACCGGCTCGGACCTCCAGAACGTCAAGACCAAGGCGATCAAGGACGGCAACGAGTACGTCATCAACGGCTCCAAGACCTTCATCACCAACGGCGCGCAGGCCGACGTCGTGGTCGTCGTCGCCAAGACCAACCCGGAGGAGGCGGCCGCGGGCATCTCGCTGATCATCGTCCCGACCGACACCCCCGGCTTCTCGCGTGGTCGCGTGCTCGACAAGATCGGCATGAAGGGCCAGGACACCTCCGAGCTCTTCTTCGAGGACGTCCGCGTCCCGGTCGAGAACCTCCTCGGCACCGACGAGGGCCAGGGCTTCATCCAGCTCATGGAGCAGCTGCCCCAGGAGCGCCTGATCGTCGCCGTCTCGAACGTGGCCGCGATGGAGGCCCTCCTCGACCTCACGCTCGAGTACACCGAGTCGCGCAACGCCTTCGGCAAGCCGATCGGCAAGTTCCAGAACACCAAGTTCAAGCTCGCCGAGATCGCCACCGAGGCCCGCGTCGCGCGTGCCTTCCTCGACGAGTGCATCGAGCTGCACGTCAAGAAGCAGCTCGACATCCCCACCGCCGCCATGGTCAAGCTCTGGTGCTCGGAGCGCTCGCAGAAGATCGCCGACATGTGCCTGCAGCTGCACGGTGGCTACGGCTACATGAACGAGTACCCGGTCGCCCGTGCCTGGGCCGACCTGCGCATCTCGCAGATCTACGCCGGCACCTCGGAGATCATGAAGGAGATCATCTCCCGCTTCCTCAAGTCGGGTGACGTCATCCCGCGCTGATCCCGCGCGCCAGCATCACGCCGAAGGGCCGGTCACCGTGGTGGTGACCGGCCCTTCGTCGTGCGCGGGCGCAGCGGTCATTCCTCGGGGGCCGGCACCACCACGACCGGGACCTCGGCGTGGTGCAGCACCGCGCGGCGTACCGACCCGAGGCCCCGGTGCCGGGCGCCGACCACCAGGAGGCGGGCTTCGGCGCCCCGCTGGAGCAGGACGTCGGCGGCGTGGCCCGCCTCGTCGACGACCCGGACCGGGGTCTCGGGGAACTCGCGTGCCTGGCGTGCCACCGCGTCGCGGAGCGCAGGCAGGTCGGAGGGGGTCGGGGCCACGTGACGCAGGCCGAGCCCCTCGCCGTCCCACGCGAGAACTGGCGCGAGGTCGACAGCGTGGACCACCTCGACGAGGGTGGAGGTCCGCGTCGCCTCCGCGAAGGCCCAGCGGAGCGCAGCACGCTGCTCGCGGGGGTCGGCCGTGACCCCGACGACCACCGGGTCGTCGTCGGCGTGGGCACTGGCGATCCAGTGCGGTGGCACCACGACGACCGGGCCCCGGGCGTGCGCCGTCAGGCTGCCCGAGACCGACCCGAGCATGCTGCGTGCGAACGTGCCGAGCCCGCGGCTGCCCACGACCGTCAGGCGCGCGGTCGCGCTCGCGGCGACCAGGCACTCGACGGCGTTGCCGAAGGCGATCCGGGTGCTGACGACGAGGCCCGGGTGGTCGCTGCCGACGCGCTCGGCCAGTGCTGCCAGGAGGGTGTGATCGGAGGGGTCCGGGGAGGCGACGTACGGCGGGAGGGTGCCTGCGCCCGTCACGACCACGAGCAGCTCGAGCGGCACCCCGGCCGAGGTCGCCCAGTCCGCTGCGAAGTCGATCGCCGGCGTGTTCGCCTTGGAGCCGTCGACGCCGACGACGACCGGTCGGGGCGTGGACATCTCAGGCCCCGCCGGGTCGCGCCGCGTTCCCGCCGGACGAGGGCGGCAGGTCTCCGGGCCTGGTCATGTGCACCTGGGTGGTCATCGCTCGGCTCCTCTCGGGGCGCCGGGACGCCGTCGTACCCGGCTCCTCCAGCGTGCGCCGGCGGGGGCGCGGACGGCAGGGCCGAAGGAGGGGACGTGCCGGGACCTTCGGAGGCCTCAGCCGGGCAGGCCGGAGTCCGTGCAGAGCTTCGCCCCGATGTCGTCGGTGCGGTCCTCCTTGATCAGCGTGAACATCCGCTTCGAGCGCTCGCTGTCCCAGTGCACGGCGAGGTCGGCGAGGGGGACGACGCAGCTCTTGTCGGGACTCGACATGGCCATCGCGAAGCGGGCCAGGGCGAAGGTGCTGGTGCCCTGCGACACGGTCAGCGTCGACGCGCCCGCGTGGGTCAGCTTCCAGTAGCGGACCGGGTTGAGCACCGACCACGGCGAGACGGCCTTCTTGCCGACCTGGCCGACGACCTCGCGCTGGTGCTTGGCGCGGTCGATGTCACCGAGGCCCGAGGTGTGGCGGGACCGTGCGTAGGCCAGGGCCTTGCGGCCGTTGGCGTGCTGGCAGCCCTTCTTGACGTGCAGGTTGGCGAGCGGGTCGTCCATGTCCTGCGTCGGACAGATGGTGATGCCACCGACGGCGTTGACCAGCTTCACGACGCCGCCCATGCCGATCTCGACGTAGTCGTCGATGCGGATGCCGGTGTTCTGCTCGACGGTCTGCACGAGCAGCTTCGGGCCGCCGTACGAGAACGCTGCGTTGATCTTCGTGACGCCGTGGCCCGGGACGTCGACGAGCGAGTCGCGGGGGATCGACATGAGCAGGTCCGGCCCGGCTCCGATGTGCAGGATCATGATCGTGTCGGTGCGCTGGCCGACGTCGCCGCCGGTGTGGAGCCGGCGACGCTGCTTCGCGGTCAGGCCCTTGCGCGAGTCCGACCCCGTGACGAGGTACGTCGTGCCCGGCTGGTCGGCGGGCCGGTCACCGGACGGGAACGCCTCGACGCGCTCGATCTTCTGCATCGCCAGCACGGGGGTGGCGACGAGGAAGGCGAGCCAGGCGCACAGGGCGAGGACGATCCAGCGTCGCAGCGGGCGCCGGGTCCGTGCCCGCGGGCGGTCCGACCCGGAGCTGCCCGGCGGGGGAGAGACGGGGCGCCGCGGCGGGCTGGCCGGCGGCACCGGCGGCTGGTACGCCGACGGCCGCGAGGGCGCCTGCCGCTGCTGGCGAGGCCGCTCGGGGGGCAGGACGACCGGCATCACGCGCGTCTCGTCGGACTCGGGGAGGGGCCGCCTCTGGCCGCCGCCCACGTCGGTGGCGCGGGTCTCGTCGGGGTCGCCGTAGAGCCAGCGATACTCCGGCGTGCCCGGCTTGGGAGGTTCGCGCCGATCTGCCATGGCGCCAGACGCTACCGTGCGGTGCCATGACCGAAGCATCGCTGGGAACCCTGCCTGCCTCCTACTCGCGTGTCGAGCTGGCGATGGTGATGGAGCGCACGCGCGCCAACCTGCACGGCAACGTGCACGGCGGCGAGATCATGAAGCTGGTCGACTCGACCGCCGGCGCCGTGGCCCAGCGTCACAGCGGCGGGCTCGCGGTGACAGCCGCGATGGACGAGATGGCGTTCCTGAGGCCGGTCCACGTCGGCGACATCCTCCGCACCTACTCCCAGGTCAACTGGGCCGGGTCCTCGTCGATGGAGATCGGTGTCCGGGTCGAGGCCGAGCCGTGGGACGCGCCCAACGCGTCGGTGCACGTGGCGTCGGCGTACCTCGTCTTCGTCGCGGTCGACGGCAACGGGCACGCACGCAAGATCCCCGGCTTCCGCCCGGAGACCGACGCGGAGCTGCGCCGGCAGCGTGAGGCAGAGATCCGCCGCTCCCACCGGCTGGCGGCCAAGGCCGAGATCCTCAGGGCGCGCGACGGATCCTGACGTCCGCCGGGTTCCGGCGCGCCGTAGCCGCCGTGACGCATGTGACTGGTGATACTTGTCGGCAACTTCCCCGTTCGATGAGAGAGGCCGTCCGATGCCACCCGTCCTTCCCCCCGGGTCGCACCTGAGTCGCGAGCACGACCGAGCGGCGCGGATCCGCTTCCGCCGCGCCATCACGCTCATGGCGATGACGATCGTGCTGCCCGGGTCGGCGCAGCTCGTCGCCGGCAACCGCAAGGTCGGCCGCATCGCTCTGCGGGTCGTGCTGGTCCTCCTCGCGACGGCTCTCCTGCTCGGCCTGGTGACGCTCGTGTGGCACCCGCTGGTCATCAAGCTCGCGGTGAGCCCGTTCTTCCTGCTCCTGGTCCGGCTCGGCCTGATCGCCGGAGCGATCGGCTGGTTCGCGCTGCTGGTCGACGCCTGGCGCCTCGGCCAGCCGCTGACGCTGGTCAAGAACCACCGCCTCGCGATGACCGGCCTCAACGCCGCGCTCACCTTCGTCGTCGCCGGGTCCCTGCTCTTCGGAGCCCACATCGCCGGTGTCAGCCGCGCCGCGCTGCTCGCAGTGGGCGGCGAGGGTGGCGACGGCAGCGCCAACGCCGGCCGCTACAACATCCTGCTGCTCGGCGGGGACTCCGGGTCCAGCCGCTGGGGCATGCGCCCGGACTCCATGCAGGTCGCGAGCGTCGACGAGGAGACCGGCCGCACCGTGCTGATCGGGCTGCCGCGCAACATGGAGAACTTCCACTTCGCGCCGGGATCGGTCATGGACAAGCAGTTCCCCGACGGGTTCGACTGCGACGGCTGCTACCTCAACGGCGTCTCGACCTGGGCCGGTGACCACACCGACCTCTTCCCGGGCTCGAAGAACCCCGGCATCGACGCCACGGTCATGGCGATCGAGGGTGTCACCGGCCTCAAGATCAACTACTGGGCGATGGTCAACCTGCAGGGCTTCCGCGACGTCGTCAACGCCGTCGGCGGCGTCAAGCTGCACGTACGGGAGCCGATCCCGGTGGGCATCCCCGGCGACAGCTTCTACACCCACCTCAAGACCGGCTACTACCGGCTCAACGGCTTCGAGGCGCTCTGGTACGCGCGCGCTCGCCACGACTCCGACGACTACTCCCGCATGGCACGGCAGAAGTGCATGATCAACGCGCTCGCGCAGCAGGTCAGCCCGACGACGATCGTCCGCAAGTTCGGGGCGATCACGAAGGCGACCACCGGCATGATCGCCACGAACATCCCCACGGGCGACTTCTCCAGGCTCGTCCCGCTCGCGATGAAGGCGCGCTCGCAGAAGATCTCGACGCTCTCCCTCGTCCCGCCGCTGGTCAAGGACACCGCGCACCCCGACATGGACTTCATCCACGAGAAGGTCAAGCAGGCGATCGCGAGGGCCGAGGGCAAGGCCGGCAAGCCGGCCGGCAAGGCCGTCGTCCCGTCGTCGTCCGCGGCCCCGAACGGCGAGACCCAGCGCGGCGGGTCGATCGGCACACGTGAGACTGGTTACGCCGCCAACGAGAGCACGGACCTGTCGTCCGCCTGCTGACCGCTCCAGGCCCTAGGGTGGCGCCGTGACTCCGACCCCTGACGCTCCGCGCATCGTGGCGGTCGTGGTGACCTTCAACCGCCTGGCCCTGCTCCAGCGGCTGCTCGGCGTGCTGCGCGCGACCCCGCAGCTGGCCGAGGTCGTCGTGGTCGACAACGCCTCGACCGACGGCACGGGGGAGTGGCTCGCCGCGGCGACCGGCGGCGACGGCGTTCCCGTCCATGCGGTGACGCTCACCGCGAACCTCGGCGGTGCCGGCGGCTTCCACGAGGGACTGCGGCTGGCGATGGAGCGCGGAGCCGACCTCGCATGGCTGATGGACGACGACGGCGTGCCGGTGGACGGGTCGCTCGACCTGCTGCTGCAGCACCGCGGGGAGTTCGACTTCTGGGGCCCGGCCGTCCTCGCCGAGCAGGACCCGGACCGTCTCTGCTTCCCCATCCGCCTGCCCGGCCGTGCCCAGGTGGTGCACGCGATGGCCGACGCGGAGGCGGAGGCGGCGACGCACGACGGCCTGCTCCACGACATCGTGATCCCCTTCAACGGCGTGCTGGTCACCCGTGAGCTCGTCGAGCGCATCGGCCTGCCGCGCGAGGAGTTCTTCATCTGGGGCGACGACCACGAGTACCGCCTGCGCGCCGAGAAGGCGGGGGCCCGGATCGCCACCGTCGTCGCCGCGCACTTCCTGCACCCGGCCACCGACGACCTCGGCACGCCGATGCTCTTCGGACGGACGACCTACAACCACACGCCCAGCGACCTCAAGCACTACTGCATGGCGCGCAACAACGTGGTCAACCTGCGTGACTACCGCGGCTGGGTCTTCGTCCTGGCCTTCGTGCTGAAGACCGTGTGGTTCTACGCGTTCACCCGCCCCTCGGCGCACCGGCTCCGGCTCAGCGCCCAGGGCATCGGCGCCGGCGTGCGCAACGACTTCTCGGGCCACCGGAGGTTCCTGCAGTGAGCGGCGAGAGCACACGACGCGAGACCGTCGCGGTCGTCGTCGTCACCTTCAACCGGGCCGACCTGCTCGTGCGCATGCTCGACGGCCTGGCCGCGCAGACCCGTCCGGCCGACGCGGTCTTCGTCATCGACAACGCCAGCACCGACCACACCCGCACCGTCCTCGACGCACGCACCGACCTGCCGCTCCACGTCACGACCAGCGCCGAGAACCTCGGCGGCGCCGGCGGCTTCCACCTGGGCATGCGCCAGGCGTACGACGCGGGCCACGACCGCATCCTCCTCATGGACGACGACGTCGTGCCGGCTCCCGACTTCCTCGAGGTCATGACCGCCCACACGGGCCCGTGCCAGATGGCGGTCCGCGAGGACCTGCAGGGCCGGCTCGTCGAGAAGGCCGCGATCCGCTTCGACCTGGACAACCCGCTGGCGATCAAGCCGAAGACGGCGAGCGTGGACTCGACGTACGCGAGCCGTGCGGAGATGCCCGCCGAGGTCGAGGTCGAGAACGTCGCCTTCGAGGGCTTCATGGTCCGTCGTGACGTGATCGCGGCGATCGGCCTGCCCGACCCGTCGTTCTTCATCTTCTACGACGACGTGGATTTCGCGATCCGGGCCCGCAGGGCGGGGTACCCGGTGGTCTGCCTCCGCGACGCGGTGCTGGTGCGCCAGCTCGACTTCAACCAGCAGCACGACCTCGGCAGCTGGAAGGGGTTCTACATGTTCCGGAACCTCTTCGTGGTCCACTTCCGCTACGGCGGCAACGTGCTGGTGCGCCTCAAGCCGTGGCTGATCGTCCTGATGGTGGTGCTGCTCAGCCCCCTGCGCGGCGGGAGGGGCGAGGCCGCGAACGTGATCAAGGCCATCCGCTCCGCCCGCGAGATGCGTCACCTCGACCCCGCGTCGTCCCCGGATGCGGTCCGTCCGCCTCGCTAGACTCACGCCCGATCGGCGCGTGAGCGTCGACGAACCCCAGGAGAAACGTGACCCAGCCTGATCTCGTCGTTGTCGGCTCCGGCTTCTTCGGCCTGACGCTCGCGGAGCGCTGCGCCGCCGAGCTCGACCTCAAGGTCCTCATCCTCGAGCGGCGTCCCCACATCGGTGGCAACGCCTACTCCGAGTTCGACGAGGAGACCGGCATCGAGGTGCACAAGTACGGCACGCACCTCTTCCACACCTCCAACGAGCGTGTCTGGGAGTACGTCAACCGCTTCACGTCGTTCACCAACTACCAGCACAGGGTCTTCGGCAAGTTCAAGGGGCAGGTCTACTCCCTGCCGATGAACCTGGCGCTGATCAACTCGTTCTTCGGTCGTAGCCACACGCCCGACGAGGCGCGCGCCCTGATCGCGGAGCAGGCCTCCGAGATCAACACCGAGGACGCGAAGAACCTCGAGGAGAAGGCGATCTCCCTGATCGGCCGTCCCCTGTACGAGGCGTTCATCAAGGGCTACACCGCGAAGCAGTGGCAGACCGACCCGACCGAGCTGAGCGCGGAGATCATCACGCGCCTCCCGGTCCGCTACAACTTCGACAACCGCTACTTCAACGACACCTACGAGGGTCTCCCGGTCGACGGCTACACGGCCTGGCTCGAGCGCATGGCCGACCACCCCAACATCGAGGTGCGGCTCAACGTCGACTTCCTCGACCCCGAGGTCAACGCCGAGTTCAAGGGCAAGGTCCCGGTCGTCTACACCGGCCCGGTCGACGAGTACTTCGGCAACTCCGAGGGCCGCCTGTCGTGGCGCACCGTCGACCTCGAGCAGGAGATCATCCCGGTCGACGACTACCAGGGCACCGGCGTGGTCAACGCCAACGACCCGGAGGTCCCGTTCACCCGCGAGCTCGAGTTCAAGCACCTCCACCCGGAGCGGGCGGCGTCGTACACCAAGGGCAAGACGCTCGTCGTGCGCGAGTACAGCCGCTTCGCCGAGGAGGGCGACGAGCCGTACTACCCGATCAACACCGCCGAGGACCGCGAGAAGCTCCTCAAGTACCGCGACCTCGCCAAGAAGGAGCCGATGGTGCTCTTCGGCGGCCGCCTCGGCACGTACAAGTACCTCGACATGCACATGGCGATCGCCTCGGCCCTGTCGATGTACGACAACAAGGTGAAGCCGCACTTCACCGAGGGCGCCGAGTTCGCGTCCGGAGGAGTTGACGCCTGATGGCCACCCGTGTGCTGCAGCGGTTCATCATGCCGCTGGACAAGGACCCCGACGTCCTTCCGCTCTACGTCGACCCCGAGGCGATCGTCCTCGACGCCGACAAGGACACGGTCGGCGGTGACAAGTCCGCGAAGGCGCTGAACGCGGCCGCCAGCCGGCAGTCGACCAGCACCGGTGCGAAGGTCGCGGTCGAGGACGTCCTCGGCCGCCACGCGTTCCGCGTGCGCGAGGGCCAGGAGCTCTCCTTCGGCACCTACTTCAACGGCTTCGCCGCGGGCTACTGGCGCCGCTGGACCGTCGTGGACGCGGTGACCCTGGACGTCACGCTCTCCGGCGCCGGCGCGCACGTCATCGTCTACCGGTCGATGGCCAACGGCCGCTCGCAGAAGGTCGACGACGCGGTCGTCACCGGCGACGCCGAGACGACGCTCTCGTTCGACCTGCCGCTGGTCCCCTTCCAGGACGGCGGCTGGTACTGGTTCGACGTCATCGCCGGTGCCGCCGACGCCACCGTCACGGCGGCCACGTGGTCGGCCGAGGTCCCGGATGACCGCGCCGCCTCCCGCACCGCGACCGTCGGCATCACGACGATGAACCGCCCGGACTTCTGCGCGGCCCTCCTCGAGTCGCTCGGTGCCGACGAGGACGTGCTCGCGATCATCGACCGCGTCCTGGTCATGGAGCAGGGCACCAAGAAGGTCGCCGACGACGCCGGGTTCCCGGCGGCGGAGAAGGCCCTCCAGGGCAAGCTCCGGGTGATCGAGCAGGCGAACCTCGGCGGCTCGGGCGGCTTCGCCCGGGCGCAGCTCGAGACGCTGCGCGCGGGGGAGTCGGCGTACGTCCTCTTCCTCGACGACGACATCATCTGCGAGCCGGAGTCGATCCTGCGTGCGGTCACCTTCGGTGACCTGGCCCGGCGTCCCACGATCGTGGGCGGCCACATGTTCTCGATCTACAGTCGCGCCGACATGCACTCCTACGGCGAGGTCATCAACCGCTACCGGTTCTGGTGGCAGTCCGCCCCGACGGTGCTGCCCAACTGGGACTTCGGCAACCGCAACCTCCGCTCGACCCGTTGGCTGCACAAGCGCATCGACGTCGACTTCAACCCGTGGTTCATGTGCCTGATCCCGGTCGAGGTGATGGAGCGGATCGGTCTCGGCCTCCCGCTCTTCATCAAGTGGGACGACTCCGAGTACGGCGTGCGCGCGCAGGCCGCGGGCTTCCCGACCGTCTCGCTCCCGGGCGCGGCGGTCTGGCACGTCCCGTGGACCGACAAGAACGACGCCCTGGACTGGCAGGCCTACTTCCACCAGCGCAACCGCTTCGTCGCGGCGCTGCTCCACTCACCGTTCAAGCGCGGTGGGCGCATGGTGTCGGAGTCCTTCCAGCACCAGGTGATGCACCTGATGTCGATGCAGTACTCCGTCGTGGAGATGCGCCACCAGGCGCTGCTCGACGTCCTCGAGGGTCCAGGCAAGCTCCACGCCGACCTGCCGACGAAGCTCGGCGAGGTCCGCGAGATGCGCAAGCAGTGGCAGGACGCCGACCTCCAGGGCGACCCGGACGCGTTCCCGAGCCCGCGCCGTGAGAAGCCCAGGAAGCGCGACATGGACAGCGACGTCCCCGGGCGCGCTGCGCAGACCAAGATGAAGCTGATCGGGGCCGCCCGGCAGTTCAAGGGCGTCCGCGCGCTGTCGCGGGAGTTCCCCGAGGTCGCGCTGCCGGCGATGGACGCGAAGTGGTACCGCCTCGCCTCGCTCGACGCGGCCGTGGTCTCCATGCCGGACGGCACGTCGGCCGCGTTCTACCAGCGCGACCCCGAGCAGTTCCGTGCGGCGCTGAAGAAGACCGTCGAGATCCACAAGCGCCTGCTGCGGGAGTGGCCCGCGCTCGCGGAGCAGTACCGCGCAGGCCTGCAGGACGTGACCTCGCAGGAGGCCTGGGCCCGCACGTTCGGCATCGAGGAGGCGGAGTGAGCACCACCGACTACGCCTCGCTGCCGCTGGTCGACCCCGCGGGAGGCAGCGGGCTGATCGAGGTGCGCAAGCACCGCTACCTGCTGAAGCTGCTCGTCCGCCGCGAGCTCCAGGCGCGCTACTCCGGCTCTGCGCTCGGCATGGCCTGGTCCTACGTGAACCCGCTGTCCCAGCTCTTCATCTACTGGGGCGTCATGGGCAAGATCATGGGCATGTCGGGTCGCACCGAGAACTTCGCGATCCACGTGTTCGTCGGCCTGGTCACGGTGCACTTCTTCACGGAGACCTTCAACGCCGGCACCCGGTCGATCGTGCGCAACAAGGCGTTCGTGCGGAAGATGGCGCTCCCGCTGGAGCTCTTCCCGGTGTCGTCGATGCTCGTCTCCGCGGTCGGCATGGTGCCGGAGCTGATCATCCTCACGGTGATCTGCCTCTTCTGCGGCTGGCACCCCGACATGACCGGCGTCATCGCCTTTTTCCTCGGCGCAGGCATCATGGCCGCCGCCGGCACGGGTCTCGCGCTGGTCTTCAGCGTCGCCAACGTGTTCTTCCGCGACTTCGGCCAGCTGGTCGGCATCCTGGTCAACTACGTCCGCTTCGGCGTCCCGATGATGTACCCGTACACCCGGGTGGCCCACATCCACCTGGTGGAGGTCTACCTCGCCAACCCGCTCGCGGAGGCCGTGCTGCTGATGCAGCGAGCGTTCTGGGCGGGCACGACGCGCGGTGACATCCACAAGATCGAGCAGCAGCACTTCCCGAGCCATCTCCTCGAGCGGGGAGCGGTCGCCCTGGCCGTGTCCATCGCCATCCTGCTGATCGGCCAGCTGGTCTTCAGCAAGTTCGAGAACAAGGTCCCGGAGCGGGTGTGACATGACGACTGCGATCAAGATCGACCACGTGAGCAAGGAGTTCACGCTCAACTACCACCGCACCATGAAGCAGATGGCGGTGGCGGTGAGCAAGGGCAACAAGGTCCGCGACAAGTTCCTCGCCCTCGACGACGTCACCTTCGAGGTGCAGCAGGGCGAGGCGATCGGGCTCATGGGCCTCAACGGATCCGGCAAGAGCACGCTGCTCAAGCTGGTCCAGGGCGTCATGCGCCCCGACCGTGGGACGGTGCGCACGCGCGGCCGCATCGCGGGCCTGATCGCCACGGGTGCGGGCTTCCACCAGCAGCTCTCGGGCCGCGAGAACATCTTCCTGAACGCCGCCGTCTTCGGCATGAGCGAGGCCGAGACGAAGCGCAAGCTCGACTCGATCATCGACTTCGCCGACATCGGCAAGCAGATCGACACCGAGGTCGGCTTCTACAGCTCGGGCATGAACTCCCGCCTCGGCTTCGCGATCGCGATCCACGTCGACTCCGACATCTTCCTCGCGGACGAGGTGCTCGCCGTCGGTGACAAGCCCTTCCGGCAGAAGTGCATGGCGAAGATCGACGAGATCCGCAAGGAGGGCCGCACGCTCTTCTACGTCAGCCACTCCGCCGGTTCGGTCGAGCGGGTCTGCGACCGCGTGATCGTGCTGGAGAAGGGCCGTCTCGGCTTCGACGGGGGAGTGAAGGAAGGCATCGCCTACATCCACTACGACGACGAGCCCGGCGCGCCGGACGAAGGCGCGCTCGGCGCCGACATCTGAGGCCCGGACGAAGGCCCCCTCCCGCCGGGAGGGGGCCTTCGTGCATGTTCCGGCAACTTGACATTTCTGGAGATGACCGGCGTGTCGACTGGAAATTACAGGATTGTAGTTACTCACGAACCCTTCCGTTACCCGTGTGACTGTTGTGAAACTGGTGGCTCCTGTGACACTTCCCCGCACTGGAGAGCCACCGATGCGCCTCACCAAGACCCGTTTCGTCACCGTCTGCCAGCAGGCGTTGATCGTCGGCACCGCGTTCGCCGTGCTCGGTCCCGCAGCCGACGTCATCTCGCTCGACGTGGTGACGCAGCCCGACGCGTCGGCGCAGCACGATGCCGGCGTACCGGTGCGTGGGGGGAAGCCCGCGCCCACCGCCCGCGTCGAGACCGCCCCGGTCGAGGCGAAGGTCACCGCGGTGCCGGTGGACGAGAAGGCGGCCGCTCCGGCACACACGGACGTCCCCCGAGGCGGGGAGGTCGTGCAGACGGCGCCGCACGCGGTCGACGGGTTCGGCACGGTCGGCGTCACCTGGAAGCCCGGCACGCAGATCGACGAGAAGGACATCACGGTCCAGGCGCGCACCTCGAAGGACGGCACCTGGTCCGGATGGACGACCGTCCACTACGACGAGGGGGAGGGGCCGGACCCCGGCTCGCCCGACGCGCTGCACGCGCGCCCGGGCACCGACCCGCTGATCGTCGGCGACGTCGACCAGGTACAGACCCGTGTCGTGACGGCGCCCGGTGTCACCGCGCCCGACCTCGAGATGGCCGTCGTCGCCCCGGGTGCGAGCTCGGGGACCGAGGTCGAGAAGCCGGCGATCACCGCTGCCGGCGGCGAAGCCCTGTCCACGTCGCACGGTGACATCTCGCTGCAGGCGGACACGATCACGCCGGCCGCGGGCACCACGACCGTTCCGCGCCCGACGATCTACTCCCGCGCGCAGTGGGGTGCCGACGAGTCGTGGCGCAAGGCAGCCCCGCTCTACGGCAACATCGCGGCGGGCTTCATCCACCACACGGTCAACGCGAACGACTACACCGCCGACCAGGTGCCGGGGATCATCCGCAGCATCTACGCGTACCACACCAAGACCAAGGGCTGGAACGACATCGGCTACAACTTCCTGATCGACCGCTTCGGCCGGATCTGGGAGGGTCGCTACGGCGGCGTCGACAAGGACGTCGTGCCGGCCGCGACGCAGGGCTACAACTCCTACTCCTTCGCCGCGTCCGCGATCGGCAACTACGAGGAGGCCCAGCCGTCGTCCGCGACGCTGGACGCCTATGCCCGCCTGTACGCCTGGAAGCTCGCGCTGAAGGGGATCGCCGCCGACGACACGAGCCAGTACGTCGGGTCGCGCTACTTCCAGGCGATCAACGGCCACCGTGACGCCGGACAGACGGCGTGTCCGGGCAAGTACCTGTACGCCCAGATCCCCGGGATCCGGACCGCCGCCCGCAAGTACCAGCTCGCCGGTGCCTCGGCCACGCCGACGACCTCGCCGAGCCCGACGACCACCGCGACCCCGACGCCCACGCCCGTCACCGGCACGCCGCGGGTGCCGAACCTGGCCGGTGCCTCGTACCCCGACCTCGCAGCGCGCCGTGCCTCGGATGGCGAGGGTGTCGTCCTGCCGACCGGCGGGCTGCTCTCCTTCTCCTCTCCGGTCGCCAAGGGCACCGGCTGGTCCAGGTACGACGTCAAGGTGCTCTCCCCGGACCTGACCGGCGACGGTCGCGCCGACATGCTCGTCCGGATCGCCAGCACCGGCACCGCCGGCGTACGGCCTGGAGCCGGTGACGGCACGTTCGGCCGCGCGGTCGCGCCGGTCAAGACGTTCGTGGGCTACGACCGGATCACCGCGGCCGGCCGCTTCAACGGGGACGGCTTCGGGGACCTGGTCGGGCGCAGCGTCGCCACCGGGAACCTGGTCCTCTTCAAGGGCGACGGAGCCGGGCACTTCACCAAGACCGCCATCGCCTCCGGCTTCGGCGACGTGACGCGCCTGGTCGTCCCCGGCGACATCACGGGCGACGGCCATCCGGACGTGCTTGCGCGCACCACGAGCGGTCGCCTCTACCGCTACGACGGCGACGGACACGGTGCCGTCGGGCCGGGCACCCGCATCGGTGGCACGTGGGACTACCCGGTGCTCGCAGCCGCGGGTGACCTCACCGGCGACGGCCTCAACGACCTCCTGGTCCGCACCGGTGCCGGCACGGTCGCCGCAGCGCCGGGCACGGGTGCCGGCGGCTTCGGCCCGCTCGTCCCGATGGGCGGCAGCCTGGGCGGCCTGTCCGGCGTCGGCGCCGCGCAGGTGGTCGGAACGGCGGCTCCCGACGCCATCGGCTTCGACGGCGACTCGCTCGTCCTCGTCCCCAACAGCGGCCGGACGAACGTGGGCCGGCCGATCGACGCGGGGGTCACCTTCCGCAACGCCAACCAGGTGCTGAACGTCGGTGACTGGGACGGCGACGGCAAGGGTGACGTGATCACGCGCTACGCCGCCAACGGCTACCTCGTGCTCTACCGCGGCCTGGGCAACGGCAAGCTCGCTCCGGGCGCCACGATCGACAAGCGCAACTTCAACTCGGTCACCATGCTCACCGCGGCCGGCGACGTCACCGGCGACGGCAAGCCCGACCTGATCGCGAACAAGGACGGCCAGCTGGTCGCGTTCGCGGGCAACGGTGGCACAGCGGCCCTGAGCGTCGCCAAGGTGCTCAACTCCACGATCAGCGGCAGTGCGCTCCTCGACCTCGGTCGCTGGGACTCCGGGGGCACGCTCGACACCGGCGTCCTCTCCAGCACCGCACTCGGCTGGCTCCCGAGCAACACGGGTACGCCGCGCAAGCTCGCCGCCGACCTGTCCGGCCTCACGGGGGTCATCGGTGCCGGGGACCTGACCGGCGACGGTCGCCGCGACCTGGTCGGCCGCAGCGGCTCCCGGCTGTGGCTGCTGCCGGGCGTGGCCGGCGGCTTCGGCACGCGCCGTTACCTCGGCGCCGGCTACGCGGGCTACGACCTGCTCGGCTGAGGCCTACTGCTCCACCGTCACGAGGTGCTCCGCCGTCACGCGCTCCTGCGTGCGGAGCACCTCGTGACGTCGCGGGTCCGGGTTGCGCCACAGGACGACCGATCCGCCGTGCACCAGGGGCTGCAGGAGCACCGCAGGCTCCGCGAGGGGGTTGGCGGTGGTGAGCAGGCGCTCGCCTGCCCACGGGCCGTCGAGGGGGAGCTCGCTCCACGTGGCGCCGTGCCAGAGGCCCTCGGTGCCGTCGGCGGGGTCCCACGGGACGAACGCGTCCGGCTGCGACCACACCTCCACCCCGAAGTCGTGGACGCCGGCCGGCAGCGGCTCCCGGAAGCGGACGCCGAGCGGCAGGAGCGCCGAGGCGAGCACGGGGGCCGGGCCGTCGGCGTACGCCTCCAGGCGGGAGCGCAGAGGGCCGCAGACCACGAGGTCGGCGTCGCTGGCGTCGCCGGTCACCTCGGCGCCGACGTTCCACACCGCACCCATCACGACCGGAACGAGCCAGTGCGTCGGGAGGTCCACGAGCACGCGGCTGCCGCGCTCGATGTCGAGCTCCTCGACCAGCAGCGAGGAGGTCTTCGCCACCCAGTTGGCGTAGGTGGTGCCGCTGAGCTCGACCCGCTCGCCCGTCGCGTCGTCGTAGAAGGTGACCAGCGGACGGCCGGGCTCGCCCCGGAGGATCTGGCCCAGCAGGCCGGCGAACGTGGTGGGGGCTGCGGGACTCATGGCACCAGCCTAGGGACCATCCCGGGGACGCGTGATCCCCATGTGACACACGCCGTCTACCCTTCGCTCCATGACTTCGGTTGACCACTTCTGGGCCGTCATCCCCGCGGGCGGGGCCGGCACCCGGCTCTGGCCCCTGTCGCGGGCGGGGGCTCCCAAGTTCCTGCACGACCTGACCGGCTCGGGCCGATCCCTGCTGCAGGCGACGGTCGACCGGCTCGGCCCCCTCGCCGGCGACCGCGTCGTCGTCGTCACGGGTGCCGCCCACCTGCCGGCGGTCGCGCGCCAGCTCCCGGATGTGGCCGACGCGCAGCTGGTCGCGGAGCCGACGCCGCGCGACTCGATGGCCGCCATCGGTCTCGCTGCCGCGCTCCTGGAGCGCCGGGATCCCGACGCGGTCATGGGCTCGTTCGCCGCCGACCACGTGATCCCCGACGGCGAGGCCTTCGGCAGGTGCGTGCGCGACGCGATCGAGGCCGCCGAGGCCGGCTGGCTGGTCACGCTGGGCATCGAGCCCACCCACCCTGCGACGGGCTTCGGCTACATCCACGTGGGTGCGGCGATGCCCGACCTGCCGGCCTTCCACGTCAAGGAGTTCGTGGAGAAGCCGTCCGCGCCGGTGGCCGCGGAGTACGTCGCCTCGGGCGACTACCGATGGAACGCCGGCATGTTCGTCGTACGCCCGACGGTGCTGCTCGACCTCCTCGCCGAGGGCGACCCCGGGTTCGCCGCTGACCTCCGCGCGATCGCCGCCGGGGGAGAGGAGGCGATGGCACGCCTGTGGCCGACCCTGCCGAAGATCGCGCTGGACCACGCCGTCGCGGAGCCGGCGGCAGCCGCGGGGCGCATCGCCGTCGTGCCGGGTGCGTTCGACTGGGAGGACGTGGGCGACTTCGCCTCGCTGGGTGACCTCCTCGACCCCGATGCCTCCTCGGGCGCGCTCACCGTCCTCGGTGAGGAGGCGCTGGTCCACACGAGGAGCTCCTCCGGACTCGTCGTCCCCGGCGGCGGACGCTTCGTGGCCGTCCTCGGGCTCGACGACGTCATCGTGGTCGACACCCCGGACGCCGTCCTCGTCGCGAGCCGCGACCACGCGCAGGACGTGAAGGCCGTCGTCAACGCACTCAAGGACGCCGGGCGCACCGACCTGGTGTGATCCGACCTGCCCTGGCAGACGACGAAGGGGCGCACCGATCGCGATCGGTGCGCCCCTTCGTCCGTGTGGCGGGGTGGGCCGGCGCGGTCAGGCGGCGGTCGGCTCCGGGCTGTTGAGATACGGGTACGCCGTCATGAACTTCTTCAGGGCGTCGCCGGAGACGGCGCTGCAGTACTCCCACACGCCGGCCTCGGCGGTGACCTTGGCCTTCTCGGCGATCTTCTTGTCCTCGTCGGCGACCGTCTTGGCCCAGTGCGTGATCGCGACGTGCTGGCCCTCGGGGAACGGCTTGCCGTCCTTCTTCAGCCACGGGACGAGCTTGACCTTGAGGCGGTAGTCGTCCTGCCCCTGGAACTTCGCTGCGATGCCGCGGAGGTCGTCCATCTGCTTGTCGTCCTTGGCGATGGTCTCGTCGTACCAGAGGATCGTGTAGCCGTGCTCGAGGTTGTGGACGAGCATCTCCACCCGCGGGCGGTCCTTCTCGGTGTAGAGCTTGCGCTTGATCGAGTCCGGGTAGATCTCGTGCTGGCCGAACGCCGGCGGCGACGGCTCCTTGGAGTAGTCGACGAACGTGCCCGGGTCGACGTGCTGCTGGTCGCCCTCGGCCGACTTGAACGAGCGCGGCCCGCACACGCTGGCCTTCGCGCCGATGTCGGCGAGCTGCACCTTGTTGAGGGAACGCAGGTCCCACCAGTCCTTGACCGGCTTGAACGCGGCACCGCCGACGATGAGGAGCGCGACCATCACGGCGACGGTGAGGATGACCCGGCCCTGGCGCTGGTCGGCGCGCTGGGCGTCGCGACGGATCTTGTCGACGGCGGCGCGTCGGTCGGAGGAGGAGCTGGCCACGGCTGCTCGGCACCTTTCGTGGGGGTGTCAGTCGTCGGTCATCGCGGCGTGCGGCCGCGCGAGTGGAACGGAGTCTACGGGTGGTCCCCACACGTCAATCACTGGACGGACGTATAGCAGAACCGGGCTTGACTTCACGCGTACGACAGGCATGTAATTCCCGTAGTGTCGTTCGCAGCGGGGAAGTTGTGTGGGACACCAGGCCAGGAACACATGGGGCCAGCAGTTTTCAGGGTCGACACAAAGGGGAGTTCCCATGCGTGAGCTGTACTTGCTCGACGGGGACGTCGAGGAAATTGGTTGGCAGGAGCGTGCGCTGTGCGCCCAGACCGACCCGGAAGCGTTCTTCCCGGAGAAGGGCGGTTCCACCCGCGAGGCCAAGAAGGTCTGCCACACCTGCGAGGTGCAGGGTGACTGCCTCGAGTACGCGCTCGGCAACGACGAGCGCTTCGGCATCTGGGGCGGTCTGTCCGAGCGGGAGCGTCGCAAGCTGAAGAAGCGCGCGGTCTGACCGGCAGCGCCATCACGGAGAACGACGGGGGCCCGACGGGCCCCCGTCTTCGCGTTTTCTCACTCCTCCTCACCCGTTAGGGTCCCTTGCGTGACAGTCACCGCCCTCCTGGTCAGCCATGACGGAGCCCGCTGGCTTCCGGCCGTCCTCGAGGGGCTGGCCGGCCAGACCCGGCAGCCCGACCGCCTCCTCGCCATCGACACCGGCAGCAGCGACGGCTCCGCCGACCTGCTGAGGGAGGCGCTGGGCGATGCCGCCGTCCGCGAGGAGGAGTGCTCGTTCCCGGAGGCGATCGCCCGCCTCCTGCCGGAGGTGACCACCGACTGGGTCTGGATCCTCCACGACGACGCGAACCCCGCGCCGACCGCGCTCGCCGAGCTCGTCGCGACCGCCACGCGGCACGACGCCGCCATCGCGGGTCCGAAGCTGCGCGAGTGGCCGTCGCTGCTCCGCCTGCTCGAGCTCGGCGTCTCGCTCTCGGCGACCGGGCGCCGGGAGACCGGCCTGGAGCGGGGCGAGTACGACCAGGGGCAGCACGACAAGGTCCGTGAGGTCCTCGCGGTCAACACCGCCGGCATGCTGGTACGCCGCGACGCGCTCGAGGCGCTCGACGGCTTCGACCGGCACCTCCCGCTCTACGGCAACGACATCGACTTCGGCTGGCGCGCGGCTCGCGCCGGCCTCCGCACCGTCGTGGTGCCCACGGCGGTGGTCTTCCACGCGGAGGCCGCCCACCGCGGCGTACGCCGGAGCGCGCTGTCCGGGCGACGCACGCGGACCCATCGCTACGAGCGCGAGGCCGCGCTGTACACGCTGCTGGTCAACAGCGAGCGGTGGTTCCTGCCGGGTCTGCTGCGCCTCACCCTGGGCACCGTGCTCCGGGTGCTGGGCTACCTCCTCGCCCGCCAGCCCGGCCACGCGGGCGACGAGTTCGCCGCGCTCCTCAACACCTACGGTCACCTGCCCGGCATCCTCCACCGGCGGCGCTCGCTGCCGCCTGCCGTCAGCGACACGGCGGGCCTGCGCCCGCCCTGGTGGCTGCCTTACCGGCACGGTCTGGACACCGTCACCGACTTCGCCTCCGCCGTCGCCCTGCAGGGCCGCGACGCCGCCGACCGTCGCCGCGTGGCCCGCGCCGAGCGGCTCGGCCTGCCGGCGCCCGTGCCTGTCGACGAGGACGAGCTCGCCGACGACACCGGGCTCGTCGCGCGGTACTTCACCAGTCCGCTCGCCCTGGCCATCACCGCTGCGGCGATCCTCGGCCTGTGGGCGGCGCGGGTGGCCTTCGGCCCCATCGCGGGTGGTGCGCTGAGCCCGGCGCCCGCCCAGGCGAGTGACTGGTGGCACCTCGCGCTCGACGGCTGGCACCAGCTCGGGCAGGGCACGGACGCCCCGGCCCCGGGTTACGTCCTGCCGTTCGCGCTCGCCGCGACCGTCCTGTTCGGCTCGCCCACGGTGGCGGTCTCCGTCCTCTTCCTGGTCGCCGTCCCGTTCGCCGGCTGGGGCGCATGGCGCTTCCTCCGTGCGGTGTGCGAGCTGGTCACCGGTCGCGTCGACACCGCCGTCGCCCTCTGGGGCGCGATCGCGTACGCCGCCGTCCCCGTCGCCTCGGGTGCGTGGGGCCAGGGTCGCTTCGGCATCGTCGCCTCGGCGGCGCTGCTGCCGTGGTTCGCCCACGTCGTGACCGGCCTCTTCGAGACCTCGGCGGACCGCCGCTGGCGTGCTGCGTGGCGCGGTGGCGCGATGCTCGCCCTGCTGACCGCCTTCACCCCGTCGGCCTGGCTGGTCGCGCTGATGGGTGTGGCCGTGCTGCTCGGCCTGGGCTTCGTGCTCGCTCGCGACGTCGTCGCCTCGAAGGACGTCTGGCTTCCGCTCGTCGTGGTCCTGCTCGTGCCCGCGGCACTCATGCTGCCGGGCGCGGTCGGCATGGTCGGTCACGATCCCGCGGCGCTCTTCCTCGAGGCCGGCCGGCTCTCGCCGACCCCGGGGGCCCTCGACCTGATCGCCGGACGCGTGGGCGGGCTCGGTGCGCCGGTCTGGGCCGGCCTGCTGCTCCTCGTGCCCGGCCTCGCGGCGCTGCTGCGTGCGCGCACCCGCGTGCCGGTGCTGGCCTGCTGGATCCTGGTAGCGGTCGCAGCCGTGGTCGCGGCGATCCTCAGCCACGTCACCGTCTCGCTGCCCGCCGGTCCTGTCCGCCCGGGCCTCGGCTTCCTGGTCGTGGTGGTCCAGGGCGCGCTGCTCTGCGCGGCCGTCATCGCCGCGCAGGGCCTGCGGCCCCGGCGCACCGGCGTCCACTCGCAGGACTGGCGCTTCGTCGGCGGTGCGCTGCTGGCCCTCGTGGCCGTGACCGGGCCCGTGGTGGGGCTCGGCTGGTGGGTGTTCGACGGCGACAACCTGCTGGACCGGCCCACGCACAGCGACGTGCCGGCGTACATGGTGCAGGCGGCCGACGAGGGCCGCGGTCACGGCGTGCTCGTCATCCGCGGCGACGCCCACAAGGGCATCACCTGGGAGGTGCACCGTGGCTCCGGCATCACCCTGGGCGAGGACGAGGTGCTGGCGCTGACCGGTCCCGACCAGCGGCTGGACAAGGCGGTCCGCTCGCTGGTCTCGCGGGCGACGCCGCAGGTGCTCGACACCCTGACCGGCGCCGGCATCGACTACGTGCTGCTGCCGACGCCCGCATCGGCGCAGGTGGCGGCGGGTCTCGATGCGGCCGACGGCCTGACCCAGGCCAGCGCTCCGGACCCGCGCACCCGCGCGTGGCAGCTCACCAAGACCGCTGACGGTGACGCCGTCGCCGGTGAGGACCCGTGGTGGCACCGCATCCTGGTCACGCTGCAGCTCATCGCGATCGTCGTCGTCGCCGTGCTGTGTGGACCGACCCGACGGGAGGAGGACGCGTGAACGACTTCCCCGGCCGCCGCGTCGCGCTCGGCACCGCGCGCAAGGTCCGGCCCGCCACGGCGATCGCCGTCGGCGCTCCGGCCGTCACGCTGCTCGCGTTGCTCGTGCAGGCCCCGGCCGACACACAGCACGACGACGCCCGTCACGAGCCGACCACGCACGCCCTGACCTCGGCCGACCTCTTCTGCCCTGCCTCCGACCGCGGACCGATCCGGATCGCCTCTGCGTCGACCAGCGCCGACCCCGGCTCGCTGACGCAGCGCAAGCCCGGCGGCACGCGCACCCCGCTCGCCCTCGCGGTCGGCGGCACCCGCACCGTCTCTTCGCCGGACGGCCTGCTCCTGCACGCCGAGGGCGGCCTGGCCCCGGGGCTCGTCGGCGCACGGCTGGGCGAGCCGCGTCCCGCCGCCCGCGAGTGCACCGCTCCGGGTGGGGTCCGCTGGTTCGTCGGGGCCGGCTCCGGTGCGTCCCACCTCTCGACCCTGACCCTGGCCAACCCCGACGGCGGTCCCGCCGTCGCCGACATCACGATCTGGTCCACCGACGGCCAGCTCCAGGACATCCAGTCCCGGGGACTCACCATCAGCGGCGGCAAGGTGTCGACGCTGTCGCTGGAGTCCCTGGCTCCCGACGCGCACGAGCTCGCCGTTCGGGTCGTCGTCTCCCGAGGGCGCCTGGCTGCCTCGATGCGCGACGAGTTCGGCAAGGTGGGCGAGGCCCTTCGCGCCGATGCGCTGCCCGCCGGAGCGTCCCCCTCGCGCGAGCAGGTCGTGCCGGGGCTGACCCGCAAGGCCTCCTCGCGCGTGCTCACGCTCGTCAACCCGGGCACCAGCGAGGCCCAGGTGACGCTGGGCATCGCGGGCGCGCGCAGCACGTTCGCCCCGAGCGGTGTCGGCCAGATCCGGGTCCCGGCCGGCAAGGTCGTGGTCACCGACCTGACCAAGGCGCTGGAGAAGGTCACCGGAAGCGAGGACACCTCCCTCGTTGTGCGCTCGACCGTGCCGGTCGCGGCGGGCGTCCGTGCCGTGGTCGCCGGGGACCTGGTGCACCATCCGGCGATCCAGCTGCGCACGGGGCTCCTCTCCTCGGTCGTGCCCGACGTCGGCACGCCGACCCTCGTGCTGACAGCGGGGGACACGACCGGCAAGGTCACGGTGCGGTGGGACGGCGGTCGCGAGACCACCCTCGAGATCAACGCGGGCACCACGCTGGCCGTGGCCGCGCCCAGGCACGCGCACCTGGTCACGGTCGACGCCGACGTGCCGGTCGCGTCGGTCGTCCGCACGCAGACGAAGGACGGAGCAGCGCTGCTGCCGCTGCGCGCCGTCGCGACCGAGCTCCTCGTGCCGGCGGTCCGGCCGGCCTGGCCGCCCCGCTAGCGGCACCGGACCGGCGGCGGCTCGCGCCGGATGGATCAGTCCCCGGGCTGGTAGCGGGGGTCGATGTCCTCGGCCGGCAGCCCGAGCAGCTCGGCGACGTTCTCGACGACGAGCGTGAGCACGAGCGCCTCGAGGTCCTCGCGCTCGGGAGCCCGGTGCTCGATCGGACGGCGGAAGAGGACGAGCCGGTGCGGGCGCCCGGCGCCGCCGCGGACCATCGAGGCCAGGGGAGTGGAGTCGTGTGCCCAGCCGTCGGGCAGCAGCGGCGTGTCCTCCACGGCGTACTCGAGGGTGCCGACGGCCTGGAGCTCCCGCTGCCAGCGCGCGTCGATCGCGTCGGCGACCGCCAGGACCAGGTCGTCGAAGCGCTCGCGACGCGTCGGACGCGGCGGGATCGAGCGGACGCCGCCTGCCCACGCGGGCAGCACGCCCGGGCCGCGCATGCCGCGCCCGCGGCGGTCCCGACGGGGTCTCGTAGCCACGGCCGCACCCTATATGGGCGAGCCTCAGCCGGACGTGAGGAATCGGGCGGTAGCGTCTGCTCCGTGAGTTCAGCCCGTCGTTGTTCCAAGACTGCTTGCGGCCGCCCGGCCGTGATGACGCTGACCTACGTCTACGCCGACCAGACGGCCGTCGTCGGCCCGCTGGCGCTCCACGCCGAGCCGCACGCCTACGACCTGTGCGAGTTCCACAGCGAGCGGCTCTCTGCGCCGCGTGGGTGGGAGGTCCTGCGCCTCGCCGCCGACCCCTCGCTCGCCGGCCCCTCGAGCGACGACCTGCTCGCCCTGGCGGATGCCGTCCGCGAGGCGGCCCGCCCGATCGCGCCGTCGCCGGAGCCGGTCCAGCCGCGCCTCGCCGACGGCGGGATGCGCGAGACCGCGCGCCGCGGCCACCTCCGCGCTCTCTCCTCCGACTAGGAGTGGGCGCCTCCCGACGGCGCGCCCCTCGCTCCCGCTAGGCTCGGGCCCATGTCCGAGACGCTCTCCGCGGAGAACCTCCACGCCATCTTCAAGGCCTACGACATCCGGGGCCTCGTCGGCTCGCAGATCGACGAGGAGCTCGCGCACCGGATCGGGGCGGCGTTCGTCCAGGTCCTCGGGGCCGAGACCGTCGTCGTCGGCCACGACATGCGCCCCTCGTCGCCCGGGATGGCCGGTGCCTTCGCCGACGGCGCCGCGCAGGCGGGTGCCGACGTCGTCCTGATCGGGCTGGCCTCCACCGACCAGCTCTACTTCGCCTCCGGCAGCCTCGGCCACGCGGGCGCGATGTTCACCGCGAGCCACAACCCCGCGGCGTACAACGGGATCAAGCTCTGCCGTCCGGGCGCTGCGCCGGTCGGCATGGAGACGGGCCTGGCCGAGATCCGCGACCTCGTCCTCGCCGGAACCGCGCCGACGTCGGGCCGCGTCGGCGAGATCACCAGCCACGACGTCCTGGAGGCGTACGCAGCGCACCTGCTCAGCCTGGCCCCGGTCAAGGGCCGCCCGCTCAAGGTCGTCGCCGATGCGGGCAACGGCATGGCCGGCCTCACCGCTCCGGCGGTCTTCGAGCGGCTCGGCGCGGAGCAGGCGACGCTCGTGCCGATGTACTTCGAGCTGGACGGCACGTTCCCCAACCACGAGGCGAACCCGATCGAGCCGGAGAACCTCGTCGACCTGCAGAAGCGCGTCCTCGAGGAGGGTGCCGACATCGGCCTGGCCTTCGACGGCGACGCCGACCGCTGCTTCCTCGTCGACGAGAAGGGGGCCCTGGTCTCGCCCTCGACCCTCACCGCCCTGATCGCGCACCGCGAGCTGGCCAAGGAGCCCGGCGGCACCATCATCCACAACCTGATCACGAGCCGCTCGGTGCCCGAGATCGTCACCGAGCAGGGCGGCAACCCGGTCCGCACGCGCGTCGGCCACTCCTACATCAAGGCCACGATGGCCGAGACCGGCGCCATCTTCGGCGGTGAGCACTCCGGCCACTTCTACTTCCGCGACTTCTGGCGCGCCGACTCCGGCATGCTCGCGGCTCTGCACGCGCTGGCCGCCCTCGCCGAGACCGACCAGCCCCTCTCGTCGCTGCTGGCCGACTACGCGCGCTACCCGATGTCGGGAGAGATCAATTCGACCGTCGCCGACCAGGCCGCCGTCCTCGACGAGCTCCGGGCGACGTACGCCGACCGCGAGGGCGTGACCCTCGACGAGCTCGACGGCCTGACCGTCGCGCACGCAGACTGGTGGTTCAACGTGCGTGCCTCCAACACCGAGCCGCTGCTGCGACTCAACGCCGAGGGCAAGGACCAGGCCACGATGGTCGCGGTCCGTGACGCCGTACTCACCGTGATCAGGAGCGAGCGATGAAGATCGACCCCCGTCTGCTGGACATCGTCCGCTGCCCGGACTGCCAGGGCGTGCTCGCCCCGGTCGCCGAGGAGCTGGTCTGCCAGGGCTGTGGCCTGGCCTACCCGGTGCGCGACGACATCCCCGTCCTGCTCGTCGACGAAGCCCGCGCGACGCGCTGATCGACCCGGCCCTGGAGGAGACGTGATGGCCGAGTTCGACGAGGCCCGTCTGGACGACCCGGCGGCCCTGGCGGCGGCGGACGAGCGGCTGCGCGAGCTCGCCGAGTCCGGCGCCCGCGTCCGCCGTGAGGCCGGCGAGGCCGGCGAGGCGATCCTGCGTGCGGTCGCCGAGCGCGGGGGAGAGCGCCCCCGGGCGGTCATCGCCGCCGGTCCCGACTCCCGTCTGCTCCGTGCCGTGCTCGAGCCGTGGTGTCCGGTGCCGTTCGTGGCCTGGCCGGCCCCCGGCCTGCCGGGGTGGGCGGGCAGTCTCGACCTGGTCGTCATGCTCGCGCCCCAGGGGTCCGACCCGGCCGCCGCCTCCGCTGTCGCCGAGGCCGTGCGCCGTGGCTGCCAGGTCGTCGTCGCCTGCCGACCGGGCTCCATGGTCGCCGAGCACGCCGAGGGCCGCTGGTCCACGCTGCTGCCCACGACGACCGGCGACCAGCTGGCGACCGCCGTGGTGATGCTGGACTTCCTGCACCGGGTGGGCCTCGGCCCCGCCTGCGCTGCCGACGAGGTCGCCGCCTCGCTCGACGAGGTCGCGGTCGCCTCGTCGCCGCACACGGACCTGGCCGGCAACCCGGCCAAGGAGCTCGCGATCGCGCTCGCCGAGGCGCTGCCGCTGGTCTGGGGCGGTTCGACGCTCGCGGCCCGGGCGGCCCGCCGGCTCGCGGAGCAGTTCCGCCGTTCCTCGGGACGCAGCGCGCTGGCCGGAGACGCCGAGCACCTGCTGCCCGTGATCGAGGCCACCAGGCCGCGCAACCTCTTCGACGACCCGGTCGACGGCTCGGACCTGCGCCCGCTGCTGCTCGTGCTGGACGACGGCGCCGACGACCCGGTGGTGCGCGAGCAGCGCGGCCGGCTGCAGACGGCGGCCGCGCGCAGCGGCGTTCGCGTGGAGACGCTGGCGAGCGACGCCGTCAGCGAGGTCGCCCGCTACGCCTCGCTCCTCCTCGCCGGGACGTACGCCGCCGAGTACCTCGCGGTGGGCCTCGCCGGCGAGTAGTGGGGTCCCGATAGCCTTCGCGCCATGAGCGCTGGACTCTTCGGACTTCTCGACGACATCGCGGCCCTGGCCCGCCTGGCCGCGGCGTCGATCGACGACGTCGGCGCGGCCGCCGGCAAGGCCACGCTGAAGGCGACCGGCGTCGTGGTCGACGACACGGCCGTGACCCCGCAGTACGTCCACGGCATCGCCGCGGAGCGCGAGCTGCCGATCATCAAGAAGATCGCGGTCGGGTCGTTGCGCAACAAGCTGGTCTTCATCCTCCCGGCGGCCCTCCTGCTCAGCCAGTTCCTTCCCTCGGCGCTGCCGGTGCTGCTGATCCTGGGCGGCACCTACCTGGCGTTCGAGGGTGCGGAGAAGGTGTGGGAGGCGTTCGCGCACCACGACGACCACGTCGGCGACCTCGAGACCGTGGAGCACACGCCCCACGAGGAGAAGCAGCTGATCGCCGGCGCCGTCCGCACGGACTTCATCCTGTCCACCGAGATCATGGTCATCGCGCTCGACTCGGTGAAGGACGAGGCGTTCCTGGCCCGCCTGGCGATCCTGGTCGTGGTGGCGATCGCGATCACGATCGGCGTCTACGGCGTCGTCGCCGCCATCGTGAAGATGGACGACGTGGGCCTGCTGCTGGCCGGACGGAAGTCGCCCGGCGTGCAGAGGTTCGGGCGCGGCCTGGTCGCGGCCATGCCGAAGGTGCTCTCGACGCTCTCGACGGTGGGCATCGTCGCGATGCTCTGGGTCGGCGGCCACATCCTCCTCGTCAACGTCCACGAGCTCGGCTGGTGGGAGGGTCCGTACGAGCTGGTCCACCACCTGGAGCACGCGGTGCACGGGGGAGCGGTGGGCTGGCTGGTCAACACCGGCTGCTCCGCCGTCGTCGGGCTGGCCGTGGGTGCCCTCGTGGCCGTCGTCCTCCACCTCCTCCCGCACCGCACGGGTCCCGACGCGGCCCACTGAGGACGCCGCGCGGCGTCCGGGGTGCCGCTGAGTCGTCCGTCGCGGCGCCCCGCTTGTACGCTGGGTCACTGTCGTGCGCGGGAGATCCCGGACGAGTGCAGATGCACCGCAAGACACCCTTCTTCACGTTTGAGGAAATTCATGGACTACAAGGTTGCTGACCTTTCCCTGGCCGAGTTCGGCCGCAAGGAGCTGACCCTCGCCGAGCACGAGATGCCCGGCCTGATGGAGATGCGTCGCCGCTACGCCGACTCGCAGCCGCTCAAGGGCGCGCGCATCGCCGGCTCGCTGCACATGACGATCCAGACCGGTGTCCTCATCGAGACGCTGACCGCGCTCGGTGCCGACGTCCGCTGGGCGACCTGCAACATCTTCTCCACCCAGGACCACGCCGCCGCCGCGGTCGTGGTCGGCCCCAACGGCACCGTCGACGCCCCGTCCGGTACCCCGGTCTTCGCCTGGAAGGGCGAGACGCTGGCGGAGTACTGGGACGAGGCCGAGAAGGTCTTCGACTTCACCGACGCCGAGGGCAACAAGATCGGCCCGAACATGCTCCTCGACGACGGCGGCGACATCACGCTGCTCGTCCACAAGGGCGTGGAGTTCGAGAAGGCCGGCGCCGTCCCCAGCCAGGACTCGACCGACAACGAGGAGTACAAGGAGGTCCTCCGGGTCCTCGCGCGCTCCCTCGACAACGACCCGCAGCGCTGGACCACCATCGCCAACGGCATCAAGGGCGTCACGGAGGAGACCACCACCGGTGTGCTCCGCCTCTACGACCGCTTCAAGGAGGGCTCGCTCCTCTTCCCGGCGATCAACGTCAACGACTCCGTCACCAAGTCGAAGTTCGACAACAAGTACGGCTGCCGCCACTCGCTGATCGACGGCATCAACCGTGGCACCGACGTCATGATCGCCGGCAAGACCGCGGTCGTCTGTGGCTACGGCGACGTCGGCAAGGGCTCGGCCGAGTCCCTGCGTGGCCAGGGTGCCCGCGTCATCATCACCGAGATCGACCCGATCTGCGCCCTGCAGGCGGCGATGGACGGCTACGAGGTCAAGCGCCTCGAGTCCGTCGTCGACTTCGCCGACATCTTCATCACCACGACCGGCAACTTCGACATCATCCGGGTCGAGCACTTCGAGCGGATGAAGAACCAGGCCATCGTCGGCAACATCGGCCACTTCGACAACGAGATCGACATGGCCGGCCTCGCGAAGATCCCGGGCATCGTCAAGGACGAGATCAAGCCCCAGGTCCACCAATGGATCTTCCCCGACGGCAAGAAGGTCATCGTCCTCTCCGAGGGCCGCCTGCTGAACCTCGGCAACGCGACCGGCCACCCGTCGTTCGTCATGTCGAACTCGTTCACCAACCAGGTGCTCGCGCAGATCGAGATCTACACGAAGACGGCCGAGTACCCGATCGGCGTCTACGTGCTGCCCAAGCACCTCGACGAGGAGGTCGCCCGCCTGCACCTCGACGCCATCGGTGTCGAGCTCACCGAGCTCACGCAGGCCCAGGCCGACTACCTCGGCGTCCCGGTCGAGGGTCCGTTCAAGTCGGACCACTACCGCTACTGAGCATCGAGCACGTCGGGGTCCTGGGATGAGTGAGCAGTCGGTCGGTTTCGCGACCAAGGGGAAGGTCCTCGTCGTCGACGACGACGCTTCCCTCGCCGAGATGCTCACGATCGTGCTGCGCCAGGAGGGGTTCGAGAGCCGCGTGTGCGCACGCGGCGACCAGGCCCTCGCGGCGTTCCGCGAGTTCCGCCCCGACGTGCTCCTGCTCGACCTGATGCTGCCCGGCAAGGACGGCATCGACGTGTGCAGGGAGATCCGCGCCGAGTCCGGTGTCCCGATCGTCATGCTCACGGCCAAGGGCGACACGGTGGACGTGGTCGTCGGTCTCGAGTCCGGGGCCGACGACTACGTCACCAAGCCGTTCAAGCCCAAGGAGCTCGTCGCCCGCATCCGCGCCCGCGTACGCCGCCTCGACGCTCCCGCCCCGGAGACCCTCAGCATCGGCCCGGTCTCCATCGACGTCGCCGGTCACGCCGTGACCCGCGACGGAGCTCCGGTCAACCTGACGCCCCTCGAGTTCGACCTGCTGGTCTGCCTCGCCCGCAAGCCGTGGCAGGTCTTCACCCGCGAGGTGCTCCTGGAGCAGGTCTGGGGGTACCGCCACGCGGCCGACACCCGTCTGGTCAACGTCCACGTGCAGCGCCTGCGTTCCAAGATCGAGCTCGACCCGGAGAACCCCGAGATCGTCGTCACCGTGCGCGGGGTCGGCTACAAGGCCGGACGCAGCTAGGGCATGTCCGGTCGGCTGACCGTGGCGCTGCGCCGGGGTCCGGCGTTCCTGCGCCGGTCGCTCCAGGTCCGGATCGTGCTGAGTGCGATCGCCCTGGGTGCGCTCGTCATCTGTGCGACCGGCTGGTTCCTCATGAGCGAGATCCGCACGGGCCTCGTGGACGCCAAGGTGAAGTCCTCCGTCGCCGAGGCCGCCCACGAGACCCGCGAGGTCGAGACACGGCTGGCCGCGATCCCGGGCACGGACTACGACACGGCGGAGCAGGTGGCGCTGCTCTTCGAGCCGCTCGCCGAGCTCGGGCAGGTGCGGGGTTTCGGGGTCGTGCTCACCGGGCCGGTCAGCGACAGCCGCGGCGCGGTACCGGGTGTCCGGTCCTCGCCGGGGCTGGACGTCTCCTCCGTCCCGCGCTCACTCACTCGGCACTTCGTCGACAGCGACCGCCCGTCGTGGGCGTTCACGCGCGTCCGCATCGACTCGGTCGACCCGTCGCGCCGTGACGTCGACGTCGCGGGCGTGGCGGTCGGCCACGTGGTCGTGCTCCCGGCCGACCGGGGCCGCTACGTGATCGAGTACCTCTTCCCGATGCAGCAGGAGGAGGCGACGATCGACCTCGTCGGTCGTGCGCTCCTCACCGCCGGCGCTCTGCTCCTCGTCCTGGTCGCGCTGCTGACCTTCGGCGTCACGCACCAGGTCCTCACCCCGATCCGGATGGCCCGCCGCGTCGCGGAGCGCCTGGCGGCGGGGCAGCTCGAGGAGCGCCTCCGTGTGCGGGGCGAGGACGACCTGGCGCGCCTCGCGCAGTCGTTCAACCAGATGGCGGCCAACCTCCAGCGGCAGATCCGCCAGCTGGAGGAGCTCTCGCGCGTGCAGCGCCGCTTCACCTCCGACGTCTCCCACGAGCTGCGTACGCCGCTCACGACGGTCCGCATGGCCGCCGAGGTGATCCACGACGCCAAGGGAGGCTTCGACCCGGTGACGGCCCGCTCGGCCGAGCTGCTGCAGACCGAGCTCGACCGCTTCGAGGGACTGCTCGGCGACCTGCTCGAGATCAGTCGCTTCGACGCCGGCGCTGCCGCGCTCGACGTCGAGGACCTCGACCTCGGCGAGCTCGCCCGTCGCGTCGTGGACATGACGCGACCGCTGGCGGAGCAGCAGGGCACCACCGTCACCGTCGAGATCGCGAACTGGCCGGTCAGGGCCGAGGTCGACCACCGCCGGGTCGAGCGGATCCTGCGCAACCTGATCACCAACGCGATCGACCACGCCGATGCCGACACCGGCGTCGTGGTGCGTGTGGCCGGCGACGACCACTCGGCGGCCGTGACCGTCCGTGACTTCGGGGTGGGCCTGGCGGTGGGGGAGTCCGCCCTGGTCTTCAACCGGTTCTGGCGGGCCGACCCAGCCCGCACGCGGACGTCGGGTGGCACCGGCCTCGGCCTCTCGATCGCGCTCGAGGACACCCATCTGCACGGTGGATGGCTGCAGGCGTGGGGCCGCCCGGGCAAGGGCGCCCAGTTCCGGCTGACCGTTCCGCGCCGCGCGGGCGCCCTGCTGCGGCAGTCGGCGCTGCCCCTCGTGCCCTCCGACGCGGGCGACGCCCCGTGACGCGCTCGGGTCGGACCGCGGTCGCCGGTCTGCTCCTGGCGCTGCTCACGACGGGCGGCTGTGCCTCGCTGCCCGACAGCGGCGGTGTCGAGGCCCAGGAGGGCGACGCGCTGCCGTCCGACGCCGGCATCCGCTACGTCCCGCCGGGCCCGCTCCCGGGGGCGACGCCCGAGGCGGTGGTGAGCGGCTTCCTGGACGCGATGCTCGCGAGTCCCGTGCAGACCTCGACGGCGCGCGAGTTCCTCACAGCGGACGCGGCTGCCGGATGGCGCCCGCAGCAGCGCGTCGTCGTCTACGGCGGTGTCGCCGGCACGCCCGGCGGCGCTCCCGGGGACCTGACGCTCGCGGACACCGCGTGGGTCGACGCGGGTGGACGGTGGCGGGGCGAGCTGCCTGCGGCGGAGCGGCGGGTCCGGCTCGGGCTGGTGCGGGAGAAGGGCCAGTGGCGGATCTCCGCACTCCCCGACGCGCTCCTGGTCCGTCGCACCTGGTTCGTCCGCGAGTACGGCCAGTTCGACGTGCACTTCCTCGACCCCGGTCGCTCCGTGCTGGTCCCGGAGCCGGTCTTCGAGCCGCGCGGGGGACAGCTGGCGACGGCGCTCGTGCGGTCGCTGCTCGCGGGACCACCCGACCCGGCTGCGCCCTGGCTCCTGAACCGGCTGGCGGAGCTCCGCCTCAGCGAGGGGGCCGTCACCGTGACGGACGGCGTCGCCGAGCTGGACTTCACCGGCCCGGCTCCGACGTCGCCCGGCGGCCGTACCGAGCTGGCGGCCCAGCTGGCATGGACGCTGCGCCAGGTGCCCGGTGTCCGGACCTTCGAGGTGCGGGTCGACGACACCCCGCTGACCCTCGAGGGCGGTCTCACCGAGATCCCGGTCGGCAGCGCCGGTCGCTTCGACCCGGCGGGCGCCGACGCCAGCGATGGCCTCTTCGGGCTCGTCGGGGGTCGTCCGGCACGGGTCGACGGGGCGACTGCGACGCCCGTCTCGGGCAGGAGCTGGCGGAGCCTGCGGCTGCGCGAGCTCAGCGTGGACCTGCGCGGCACCGCCGCCGCGGGTGTGAGCGACGACGGGCGCGAGGTGCGCATCGGCTCGCTCGACGCGGCGGGCCAGGTCACGACCGTCCACGGCTCCGACCTCGCCCACCCCGCCTGGGACGCCGCAGGACGCACCTGGCTGCTCGACCGGCGTACGTCGGGGGCCGTCGTCACCGTCGCGGTCGGCAGCAGGCTTGCGGTCGTCGCGGTCCCGGGTGTCAGCGGCCGGGACGTCGCCGACCTGCTCGTCTCCCGCGACGGCACGCGCCTGGTCGCGGCGGTGCGCACTGGTCGTCGCAGCACCGTCGTCGTGAGCCGTCTGCAGTGGCGGTCCGGCGGCGTCACCGCCTCCCCGGCCGTCACGATCGCGGAGGCGTCTGGTCTGCGCGACCTGGCCTGGTCGGGGCCCACGACCGTCGTCGCGCTCACGGAGGGGCGCGGGGTCGGCCAGGTCCGCTGGCTGTCGCTCGACGGCTCGCCCGACGACGTCCGCGAGGCCCTGCCGGTCGACACGATCTTCGACGACGTACGCCGGGTGGTCTCCTCCGGAGCGGAGGGTGAGCCCGCCTGGGTGGTCACCGCGTCGGGCGACCTGGTCGGCACCGGGCCCGTGCGGGAGCCCGCTCCCGTGGCGCGGGCGACCGCGCTGACCTGGGCCGGCTGACCGGCGCCTCTCCACAGGCGCGACCGGAGGCGCTTGTCGCGCAGGACCAGCGACGGTGACATGGTCGCGTGCCGCGCGACGAGGGATGGGTCGATCCGGTGCTCGACCTGCTCGCGGGGAGCGCGTGCGTCGGCTGTCGACGGCCGGGGCGTCAGCTCTGCCGGGCGTGTGCCCGCAGCCTGCCGGTCGCCTCCGAGGAGGTCCGGCCCGTGCCCTGTCCGCCGGGCCTCGCGCCGATCCGCGCCGCCGGCGAGTACGCGGGCCTGCTCCGCGGGCTGGTCCTCGGGCTCAAGGAGCACCACCGGCTGGGGCTCGTCCGTCCGCTCGGCCTGCTCCTCGCGGCGGCGGTCAGCGGGCTGGTGCCGTCCGCGGCAGGCGCGCCGGTGGTCCTGGTCCCCGTCCCCTCGCGGCCGGGGGCCGCCCGCCGTCGCGGCCACGCTCCGGTGCGCGACACGTGTCGCCGCGCGGCGACCGTGCTGCGTCGCCTCGGGGTCGAGGTGGTCGTCGTCGAGCTGCTGCGTGTGGGCCGGGTGGAGGACCAGCGCGACCTCTCTGCGCGGGGCCGCGCACGCAACCTGGACCACGCGATGCGGGTGCACCACCGGTCCCTGGCGCAGCTCGCCCGGCGACGCCCCTCGGCACTGGTCGTGCTGTGCGACGACGTCCTCACGACGGGGTCGACGGCCCGCGAGGCGCAGCGCGCGTTGGCAGCGAGCGGCGTGCAGATCGTCGGCGTCGCGGTCGTGGCCGCGACCCGGCGCCGCTCCGTGAGACCCACAGCGAAAGTTCAGCAAGAGTCCTTTCATCGTTCGGCGTTCGGGTCTAGTTTCGGTGCATGGAGTCAGTCCGGTTCCGTGGATGCCGCGGCGGGACGCCCCCTCCGGGCCCCCGCTCCCACGTCGATGCCGTCGACCACCACGACTCCATTCGCCGGTCCCTCCACCGTCGGATGACGGTGGAGCGCTGATAACCAGCAACGACACCGAGGAATCACGGAGGTCTCCATGGAAATTGTGGTCAACGCCCGGCACTGCGACGTGTCCGACCGGTTCCGCAGTCACGTCGAGGAGAAGCTCGCACGCCTGGAGAAGCACGATCACCGGATCATCCGCATGCAGGTCGAGGTGGAGAAGGAGCGCAACCCCCGTCAGCAGGACCGCAGCGTGCGCGTCGAGCTGACCGCATTCACGAAGGGCCCGGTCGTGCGGGCCGAGGCGTGTGCCGCCGACAAGATGGCAGCACTCGACCTGGCACTCGACAAGATGGCCTCCCAGATGCGCCGTGCGGCCGACCGCCGCCGGGTGCACCACGGCCGCCACACGCCCGTCTCGGTCGGGCAGGCGCTCGCCGGGAGCGCGTCCGTCCCGACCCAGGCTGCCGCCACGGAGGACGTCGTCCTCGAGCACCAGGTCGGACCGATCGCCGTCCTCGGCGACGGACCGCTCGTGGTCCGCGAGAAGTCCCACCCGGCCACCCCGATGACGCTCGACCAGGCCCTCTACGAGATGGAGCTGGTCGGCCACGACTTCTACCTCTACGTCGACAAGGAGAGCGAGCGGCCGGCGGTGGTCTACCGCCGCAAGGGCTACGACTACGGCGTCATCTCCCTCGACCTCGTGGGCTAGTCGACCGCACGGTCGTGTCGGCACGGTCTGCAATGATGCTCGTGTGACCACGATGCAGCCCTCGGGAGAGCGTGAACCGATCCGGGTCCTGGTCGTCGACGACCAGGAGCTGTTCCGCAGCGGACTGACGATGATCCTGGGCACGGACCCGGCGATCGAGGTCGTGGGTCAGGCAGGCGACGGTGTGGAGGGCACCTCCCTCGCCGCCAGCCTGGCCCCCGACGTCGTCCTGCTCGACGTGCGGATGCCGAAGCGGTCCGGCATCGAGGCGTGCGTGGCGATCAAGGAGACGGTGCCGTCGGCCAAGATCATCATGCTCACCGTCAGTGACGAGGAGGCCGACCTCTACGAGGCGGTGAAGTCGGGCGCGTCCGGCTACCTGCTCAAGGACTCCTCGATCGACGAGGTCACCCAGGCGGTCCGCGTCGTGGCCGACGGCCAGTCGCTGATCAGCCCGTCGATGGCGGTCAAGCTGATCGACGAGTTCAAGCAGATGTCACGTCCCGACCGCGACCAGGTCTCGCCGCTCCGGCTCACCGAGCGCGAGCTCGAGGTCCTGCGCCTGGTCGCCACCGGCATGAACAACCGCGAGATCGCGCGTCAGCTCTTCATCAGCGAGAACACCGTGAAGAACCACGTACGCAACATCCTGGAGAAGCTCCAGCTCCACTCGCGGATGGAGGCGGTCATGTACGCCGTCCGCGAGAAGCTCCTCGACATCCCGTAGCACGGGCGTGGAGTCGCTCAGCCGGGCCCAGGCCCGTCGGGTCGCGCTGGCCGCCCAGGGCTTCCTCGACACCCCGCACGCGCAGCCGACGCTCCGCACGCTCGACCGCGCGGTCGGCCGTACCGGCGTGCTCCAGATCGACTCGGTCAACGTGCTGCAGCGGGCCCAGTTCATGCCGCTCTACGCCCGGATGGGTCCCTACGACACCGACCTGCTGCGCCGGGCCGCGGAGGAGCGCCCCCGCCGTCTGGTCGAGTACTGGGCGCACGAGGCCGCGTACATGCCGGTCGACCTGTGGCCCTTCATGCAGCACCGGATGGCGCGCGCCCATGAGCGGGCCTGGGGCGGCCCGCGCTCGATCGCACGCGAGCGGCCCGACCTGGTCCGCGACGTCCTGGCCGACGTCCGCGAGCGCGGTGCCCGCACGGCCCGCCAGATCGACGCCGACCTGACCGGCGGCGCGGCACGTACCAAGGACCACTGGGGCTGGAACTGGTCGGAGGTGAAGAAGGCTCTCGAGTTCCTCTTCTACGCCGGAGACCTCACGGTCGCGGGCCGCAACGGCTCCTTCGAGCGGCTGTACGACGTCCCCGACCGCGTGCTGCCCCGGGTGGTCCTCGAGACGCCGACGCCGACGGCTGCGGAGCAGCACCGCGAGCTGGTGCGCCGGGCTGCCGTCAGCCACGGAGTCGGCACCGAGCAGTGTCTCCGCGACTACTACCGGATGGGTGTCGCGGAGGCTCGTGCAGCGATCGCCGAGCTGGTCGAGGCCGGGGAGCTGCTGCCGGTGACGGTCGAGGGGTGGGGCCGCCCGGCGTACCTCCACCGGGAGGCGCGGCTGCCGCGCCGGGTCGCTGCGCGCACGCTGCTGAGCCCGTTCGACCCGGTCGTCTGGGAGCGTGCACGTGCCGAGGCGCTGTTCGACTTCCGGTACCGCATCGAGATCTACGTGCCCGAGGCCAGGCGGGTGCACGGCTACTACGTGCTCCCGTTCCTCCTGGGCGACCGCCCGGTCGCCCGCGTCGACCTCAAGGCCGACCGGGCGACCGGCACCCTGCTGGTGCCGGGCGCCTTCGCCGAACCAGCCGCGCCCGACGCGACCGCGGCCGAGCTCGCCACGGAGCTGCGCCGTCTCGCGGGCTGGCTGGGCCTCGAGCGGATCGTCGTGGGGGAGCGCGGCGACCTCGCTCCTGCCCTTGCCGCCGTGCTGGCGAGCGGAGTGCACTGACCGTGTTTGTGACGCGGGTAGCATGACCCGCGTTTCCCGACGACTTCACCAGGAGCGACCTCAGTGGCCGTGCTCGACAAGATCCTCCGCATCGGCGAGGGCAAGATCCTCCGTGAGCTGGAGGCCGTGGCCAAGGCGGTCAACGCCATCGAGGACGACTTCGTCGCGATGAGCGACGAGGAGCTGCGTGGCCAGACCGCGGAGTTCCGCAACCGCCTGGAGAAGGGGGAGTCGCTCGACGACCTCATGCCCGAGGCCTTCGCCGTCGTGCGCGAGGCGGCCAGGCGTGTCCTCGGCCAGCGCCACTTCGACGTGCAGATCATGGGCGGTGCCGCCCTCCACCTCGGCAACATCGCCGAGATGAAGACCGGCGAGGGCAAGACGCTGACCGCGTCCCTCCCGGCGTACCTCAACGCGCTCGCGGACGAGGGCGTCCACGTCGTCACGGTCAACGACTACCTCGCGAAGTACCAGTCCGAGATGATGGGCCGCGTCTTCCACTTCCTCGGCATGAGCGTCGGCGTGATCCTGCCGAGCATGTCCCCGGCGGAGCGGCGCGAGGCCTATGCCTGCGACATCACCTACGGCACCAACAACGAGCTGGGCTTCGACTACCTGCGCGACAACATGGCGACGGACATCGCCGACACCGTGCAGCGCGGCCACGCCTTCGCGATCGTCGACGAGGTCGACTCGATCCTCATCGACGAGGCACGCACCCCGCTGATCATCTCCGGTCCGACGCAGGACGAGCCGCGCTGGTACGGCGAGTTCGCCCGCATCGCGGCCCGCATGACGAAGGACGTCGACTACGAGGTCGACGAGAAGAAGCGCACGATCTCGGTGCTCGAGCCGGGCATCACGAAGGTCGAGGACCACCTCGGCATCGACAACCTGTACGACACGGTCAACACGCCGCTCATCTCCTTCATGAACAACGCCATCAAGGCCAAGGAGCTGTTCCGCAACGACAAGGAGTACGTCGTCATGAACGGCGAGGTGCTCATCGTCGACGAGCACACCGGCCGCATGCTCGCGGGTCGTCGCTACAACGAGGGCCTCCACCAGGCGATCGAGGCCAAGGAGGGCGTCCAGGTCCGCGAGGAGTACCAGACCCTCGCCACGGTCACCCTGCAGAACTACTTCCGCCTCTACAAGAAGCTCTCCGGCATGACCGGCACGGCCATGACCGAGGCCGGCGAGTTCAACAAGATCTACAACCTCGGCGTGGTGCCGATCCGCACCAACAAGCCGATGGCGCGCATCGACCAGCCGGACCTCGTCTACCGCACGGAGGAGGCGAAGTACCGCGCGGTCGTGGAGGACATCGCCGCACGCAACAAGGCCGGCCAGCCGGTCCTCGTGGGAACCGTCTCCGTCGAGAAGTCGGAGCACATCTCGCAGCTGCTGCGGCAGAAGGGCGTCCCGCACTCGGTCCTGAACGCCAAGTTCCACGCCGACGAGGCCAAGATCGTCGCGCTCGCGGGTCACAAGGGCGCGGTCACCGTCGCGACCAACATGGCCGGTCGAGGCACGGACATCATGCTCGGTGGCTCCGTCGAGTTCCTCGCCGACGCCGAGCTGCGCAAGAAGGGCCTCGAGCCCGTCGGCGAGACCGCCGACGCGTACGACGAGGCCTGGCCCGCGACCGTCGAGCGGATCAAGGCCCAGGTCCAGGCCGAGCACGACGAGGTCAAGGAGCTCGGCGGCCTCTACGTCGTCGGCACCGAGCGCCACGAGTCGCGCCGCATCGACAACCAGCTCCGTGGTCGTTCGGGCCGTCAGGGTGATCCGGGCGAGTCCCGCTTCTACCTGTCGCTGCAGGACGAGCTGATGCGCCTGTTCAAGTCGGACTGGGTCGACCGTGTCCTGACGATGCTCAAGGTGCCGGACGACGTCCCGATCGAGAACAAGCGCGTCACCGGCGCGATCGCCAACGCGCAGGGCCAGATCGAGGGCCAGAACTTCGAGTCCCGCAAGAACGTCCTGAAGTACGACGACGTCATGGACCGCCAGCGCAAGGTGATCTACGCCGAGCGGCGTGAGGTCCTCGAGGGCGCCGACCTCGAGAAGCTGATCCGCGACTTCATCGACGACGTCGTCGCCGGCTACGTCACCGCTGCCACCGACGGCTACGCCGAGCAGTGGGACCTCGACGCCCTGTGGACGGCGCTGCGCCAGCTCTACCCGATCTCGCTCAAGCACGCCGACCTCACGGCGAAGGCGGGCGGCGTCGCCGGCCTCGACCGGGAAGCCCTCATCGAGGCGATCCGCACGGACGCCCAGGCGGCGTACGACGCCCGGGAGGCGCAGATCGGCGACGAGACGATGCGCGAGCTCGAGCGCCGCGTGCTGCTCTCGGTCCTCGACCGCAAGTGGCGCGAGCACCTCTACGAGATGGACTACCTCCGCGAGGGCATCTACCTGCGCGCCTACTCGCAGCGCGATCCGCTGGTCGAGTACCAGCGCGAGGGCTTCGAGATGTTCACGGCGATGATGGACGGCATCAAGGAGGAGGCCGTCGGCTACCTCTTCAACGTCGAGGTCCAGGTCGAGGAGGCGCCCGAGGCGGGCGAGTTCCACTACCACGCCGACGGATCCCGCCACGACGGCCCGATGCACGAGGGTGCCTTCGCCGAGCCGCCGACGGGCCAGCGCCCGCAGGTCCAGGCCAAGGGCCTCTCCGCCCCGGAGCCGCTGCGCAACCTCTCCTACGCCGGCCCGACCGAGGACGGCGACGTCGCGGTCACGCGCGAGGCCGGTCCGGCAGACCCCTACGAGGGGACCGGCCGCAACGACAAGTGCCCCTGCGGCTCGGGCAAGAAGTTCAAGCAGTGCCACGGCGCCCCGGGCGGCCCGACCGGGCTGACCACGCGCGTCAACGGCTGACGCGCACCTGACACACACCAGCGCCGTCCGGAGGGACCCCTTCCTCCGGACGGCGCTGGCGTTCTCTCCCGGTCGTGGACCGGCGACCGGTCAGGCGAACTCCAGCACGGTGCAGAGCCACCGGCCGTCCCGGAGCTCGAGGCGCGAGGCAAGCGCGCGCGTCCGCGGGCCGTACTGGATGGTCAGGGCGACTTCGGCGACCCCGGCGTCGACGAAGCAGATCCGCGCCTGGCGCACCTGCGGCCGCACTGCGGGGCGTCGCTGTCCGTGCCCGCCCGCCTGTCGCAGCGTCGCCTGGGAGACGACGCGGGCACGGTAGGCGAGCTCGCGGTGCACGGCGGGTGTGGTCCACCGGAGGAGCTGGGAGACCGGGCGGTCGCCCAGCACCGCCTCGACGGCCGCCTGGCCGAAGGCGAGCGCCCACTGCTGGACGTGGCGGCGGAGGGCAGGACCGACGACGACGGCGTCCGCTCCGCGCAGGACCGATGTCGTGGGGACGACGGGGGCGCCGAGGCGGGATGACGTGCGGTCGACGGTGCCGGTGTCGAGGTCGAGGGTCTCCTGGACGGCGAGCAGGGGTGCCGGTGACCAGGTCCGCTCGGCGGCGGACGCGCTCATCGGGTGAGCTCCGGCAGGTCGAGCCGCTGCCCGGGCTCGATGACGTCGGGGTCGCTGCCGATGGTCTCCTCGTTGGCACGCCAGGTCGCGTGCCAGGCACCGGAGATGGCGGCGTCCGAGGCCCCCGGACCCAGGCGTGCCGCGCTGATCGCCCACAAGGACTCGCCGGCCCTCACGGTGTGGCGGGACGGAGCGTCGCCGAGGATGGCCCGCGCTGCCACCGGCTGCGGTGGCTCGCCGGCCACGGCACCGAGGTCGTCTGCCTGGGCGGGCGCGACGGTGGCGGCGAGTGCGACACCACAGCCGGCGAGCACCAGGCGCCGTACGGCTCCGCGGGGCCCGGGCAACGCGGCCTGCCGCACGCCGCGCAGCGCCTCGAGCGTCGCCGCTGTCGTGACCGACCAGCACCAGAGCGCACAGACCGCGACGACGAGGGTGGCTGCAGCGGCAAGGACATGCGGGAAGTCGAGCCCGACCGGGCTGGAGGCCGCCTCCCGGGCCGCCGCGAGGTCGTGGTGCGCCAGCACGAGCAGGGCAGTCGTCGCCGCGCTCACCGCCGACCAGACGAGAAGGCACCTGAAGGCCGGTGCACGCCGAGAGTCCCGAGACATGAGAACGACCCCGATTCGTTCGTTTGCGTGTGTTTGCTTCACTACACGGCTGTTCGATCCCGTTGTCAAGGCTCCCGTTCACAGGTTTCATGGGTGCACACACCACTCGGGAGGTGGACGCATGACGCATGACGCGGACCAGCGCCTGGCGGCGTTCCTGGACGACCTGGAGCACGAGGCAGCCGGGGCGCTGACGGTGGAACGGCGCCTCGAGGTGGAGGAACGGGCGCGTGCCGAGTACGCCCGCGTCTCGCTGGCCGCGCGCCTCATGGCCTCCTGTGGGAGCCGGCTCGATCTCGTCGTGCAGGGGGTCGGCCCGCTCACCGGAACGCTCGTGCGTGTCGCCGACGGATGGAGCCTGCTCGAGGTGGCCGGAGCGGAGTGGCTGGTGCTGCTCGAGGCCGTCGAGACGGTGCGCGGGCTCGCGCCGTCCGCTGTCGCACCGGAGGCGTGGCCGGTGACCGCCCGGCTCGGCCTCGCGTCAGCGCTGCGCGGCCTGGCGGGGGAGCCGTGCGTGCTGCGGCTGCGCTCGGGCGCCCGCGTCGAGGGGCGGGTGGGCCGCGCCGGAGCTGACTTCGTGGAGGTGCACGCCGGCGGGGGCACCTCCGTGGTGGTCGCCTACCGTGCTCTCGCCGCCGTACGACGCTGAGGGCGCGGTCGCAGGCTCACGTGGCGTCGGGGTCGAACGGGGGACGCTCGCTCTTCTCCAGCGGGCGCAGCCCCGCGCGGACCGGCTCGTCGGCCGGGTCGTCGCGAAGCGCCTCGTTGATGTGCTGGCGCACGATCCGTCGAGGGTCGAGGTCACGCAGCTCCAGGTCGGCGTACTCCGGGCCGAGCTCGCGCCGGAGGTCGTCGCGGGCAGCGTCGGCGTACTTCTTCAGGCGGCGGACGAACCGCCCGGCCTGCGCCGCGAACTCCGGCAGCCGGTCGGGGCCCATGACCACGACCACCACGAGGGCGATGACGACGAGCTCGCCCAGACCGATGTCGAACACGGCGCGAGCCTAGACCCGGATCAGAACTTGTTGGACGGCGTCAGGCCGAGCTGCATGCCCGCGAGGTTGCGACCGCGACCCGAGAGGGCGGCTGCGATCTCCGTGACGGCCTTCGCGCCGGCGGAGGTCGGGTCCGACTCGACGACCGGCTTGCCGGCGTCGCCGCCCTCCCGCAGGGACGGGTCGAGCGGCACCTGGCCGAGCAGCTTCACGTCGTAGCCGAAGCGCTGGGAGAGCGTGTCCGCGACCCGCTGGCCACCGCCCGAGCCGAACGGCTCGATCCGGGAGCCGTCGGGGAGCTCCATCCACGACATGTTCTCGATGACGCCGACGACCCGCTGGTGCATCATCGAGGCCATCGTGCCGGCGCGCTCGGCGACCTCGGCAGCGGCCTCCTGCGGCGTGGTGATGACGACGACCTCCGCGTTGGGCAGGTGCTGGCCCAGCGAGATCGCGATGTCGCCGGTGCCCGGCGGCAGGTCGAGCAGGAGCGCGTCGAGGTCGCCCCAGTAGACGTCGGCGAGCATCTGCACGAGCGCGCGGTCGAGCATCGGTCCGCGCCAGGCGATGACCTGGTCACGGCGCGGCTTGAGCATGCCGACCGAGATCACGGAGACGCCCGACGGGGTCGGGACGGGCATGATCAGGTCCTCGACCTGGGTCGGGCGCGAGTCCGCGACGCCGAGCATCGCCGGGATCGAGTGGCCGTAGATGTCGGCGTCGACGACACCCACCTTGAGCCCCTGCTTCGCGAGCGCGATGGCGAGGTTGGCGGTCATCGAGGACTTGCCGACGCCACCCTTGCCGGACGCGATCGCGTAGACCTTGGTGAGCGAGCCCGGCTTGGCAAAGGGGATCTCGCGCTGGGCGTTGCCGTCGCGGAGCACCTCCTGCAGCCTGGCGCGCTGGTCGGCGTCCATGACGCCCATGTCGACCGAGACGCCGGAGACGCCGGCGACCTTCGAGACCGCGGCCGTGACGTCGCGCGTGAGCGTGTCCTTCATCGGACAGCCCGCCACCGTCAGCAGGATCCCGACCGTGACCTCGCCGGCGTCCGTGATGTGGACGGAGCCGACCATGCCGATCTCGGTGATGGGGCGCTTGATCTCGGGGTCGTTGACCGTGGCCAGCGCGGCGTTGACCTGCTCGAGGGTGGGGGTGCTCATGGTGTCCAAGGGTACGTGGTCACCGGTGCGGTTCCGACGCGAGGATCAGCGGTTGGCAGGGTGATCCTCGTCGCCGGCCTCGGGTCGGTCGGCGAGGTGGTCGGCCAGTCCCTCGACGAGGTCCTCGCGGAAGGAGCGGAGCTCGCCCCGAAGGAAGTCACGGGTGGCGACCTCGCCCACGGACATGCGCAGGGAGGCGACCTCGCGGGCGAGGAACTCCATGTCGGCGTGGGCGCGCGCGTTGGCCTGCCGGTCCTGCTCCGCGATCACCTTGTCGCGCTGCTCCTGGCGGTTCTGCGCGAGCAGGATCAGGGGAGCGGCGTAGGACGCCTGGAGGCTGAGGATCAGGGTGAGGAAGGTGAACGAGTAGGGGTCGAAGCGGAGCTTCTCCGGCGCCATCGTGTTCCAGCCCAGCCAGATGACGACGAAGACGGTCATCCAGATCAGGAACTTGGCGGTGCCCATGAAGCGCGCGAACTTCTCGGCGAAGACGCCGAAGTCCTCGGTGCTCAGCATCGAGGCACGCAGCGCGCGGCGCTTCTCGCGCGGGAGGTCGAGCCGCTTCTGGGTCGTGCTCATCCGCGACCTCCCGCGTCGCTCTGGTCGCGCCAGCCGGACGGGAGCATGTGGTCGAGGAGGTCGTCGACGGTGACGGCACCGAGGAGCCGCCCCTCGTCGTCGACGACGGGCGCGGCCACCAGGTTGTACGTCGCGAGGTGGGCGGCGACGTCCTGGATCGAGGCGTCGACGCGCAGCGGGTCGAGCGAGTCGTCGAGCGCGGCGGCGACGAGGGTCGACGGGGGCTCGCGGAGCAGGCGCTGGATGTGCGCGACGCCGATCAGGCGGCCCGTCGGCGGCTCGAGGGGAGCACGGCAGACGTAGACGAGGGAGGCGAGGGACGGGGTGAGCTCGGGGTTGCGGACCCGGGCCAGCGCGTCGGCGATGGTGGCGTCCGGGCCGAGGATGACGGGCTCGACGGTCATCATGCCGCCCGCGGTCTCCTCGCCGTAGGACAGCAGGCGCCGGACGTCCTCCGCCTCCTCGGGCTCCATCAGCTCGAGCAGCGTCGCGGCCGTCTCGGGAGAGAGGTCGGCGATCAGGTCGGCGGCGTCGTCGGGCGACATCTCCTCGAGGACGTCGGCAGCGCGCTCGGAGTCGAGGCGCTCGAGGATCTCGACCTGGTCCTCCTCCGGGAGCTCCTCCAGGACGTCGGCGAGGCGCTCGTCGTCCATGCCGGCGACCACGGCCGTACGCCGCTCGGGCGGCAGGTCGTGGATGATGTTGGCGGCGTCGGCAGGCCGCATCTCGCTCAGCGAGGCGAGCAGGTGCGTGGCGCCCTGGGTGGCGTGGGCGTGGGCCAGGCCCACCACCTCGTCCCACTCGAGGACGTGGCTCTGGCCGCGTCGGCGCAGTCCCTTGCCGGCCTCCTGGATGGCGACGCGGGAGAGCACCCAGTCGCGGGTGCGGCCCTGCTCCATGGCGACGTCGTAGACGGTGCCGGCGATGTCACTCCCGCGGACCGTGACGTGGCGGTCCAGCATCTCGCCGACCACGAGGGTCTCGGAGCCGCGCTGCTCGAACCGGCGCATGTTGACCAGCCCGGTGGTGTGCACCTGGCCGCTGTCCACGCTGGTCACGCGGGTCATCGGCACGAAGACCCGCTTGCGGCCGAGCACCTCGACGACCAGGCCCAGGACACGCGGCTGGCGGCCGTCGGCGCGCAGTGTCACCACGACGTCGCGGACCTTGCCCACCTGGTCGCCCAGGGGGTCGAAGATCGGCAGCCCGGCGAGGCGGGCGACGAAGACGCGAGAGGGCGAGGTGCTCACGTCAGCCAACCGTACTGGGTCAGGGGGTCGTCGACGGTGCGCTGAACACGTTGAAGTTCTGCTGCGTGTTCATCGTGCTGCCGGGGATCGCCGGGAGGCCCAGGACGGCGGTCACCAGGTTGGCCACGAGGGACGGGCGCAGCGGCTGTGGACCGTGGTAGCCCGAGAGGTCACCGCCCGGGTCCTGGTAGTCCGGGTTGAGGGAGTAGAGGCCCACGCCGCCGGGCACGCCCGGACCGTAGACGTACAGGGGAACCTGCACGTCCGGGAGCAGGTCGGTGCGGGTGTGCTGCTTGTGGTAGCCGCCGTGCTCTCCGGCCACGACCAGGAGCGTGCGGTCCCGCAGGACCGGGTTGCTGCGGACCACGTCGATGACGGCGTCGACCTGCTTCGCCACGCGCACCACGGCGTCGGCGTACTGCTGCGACTCGAAGCCGTACCGGTGACCCACGTCGTCGGCCGCAGCGAGCTGGGCGTAGGTGAAGGTCGCCGGGGTGCCGGAGAGGTTCCGGTAGAGGGCCCGGGAGAGGTCCGCGGGCTTCGGGATGGAGTGGAACGCGCTGATCTTGTCGCGGCCGTTGTCGGTCCACGTCGTGTCGGGCGCGCCGTAGGTGGCGTTCCAGGAGCGGTCCAGGATGGCGGCCCGGGGGTCGCTGGTGAAGAGGGCCGTGCTCATCCCGCGGTCGTGGACCAGGGACATCAGGCTGGTGACGTAGCGACCGGCCGTCTGGTGGACCGTCGTCGCCGTGGTGCTGTCCACGACGCCGTGGCCGCTGATCGAGGGCTTCACCGGCTTGCCGGTGAGCATCGAGGTCACGTTGCTGATGCTCACCGCCCGCTCGACCGTGCGCGCGTTGAGGGTCGACGCGGCGTACTTCCGGAGCCGCTGGAAGCCCGTGGCGCTCGCCCCGAGCTGGGCGATGGTCCGCGAGCGGACGCCCTCGAGAGAGAGCAGCACCACGTGGTCGATCGGCTGGGTCACGGCGCGGGCGGGAGGCACCCAGACGTCCGACATCACGACGGGGTGGTCGGTGGTCTGCTTCACCAGGTCGTCGCGGAGCCGGGTCCACCCGCTGAACGTGGCGGGGGCGGTACCGAAGATCCAGTCCACCGGGAGCGGGTCCGCGGGCGGACGGCAGCTCGAGCGACCCGCGACGCCGCCGTTGGCGGCACGGAGCTGGGTCTGGCCCACGAGCGTGCAGAAGGTCTCCTCACGCTCGTTGAAGTCGCCCGTGAAGAGGATCGGGGTGTCCGGGTGCGCGGCGTGGAGGTCGTTGGCCAGCTTGACCTCGGCTGCGAGCTCCTCCTTGCGGCGGGCCTCGGCGCCGCCCGTGATCTGGCTGTCGAACTTGTCCGAGACGTTGTGGAAGTTGGCCACGATGACGACCTGGCCGGTGACGTTGTTGCGCAGCCACACCACCGGGTAGTTCACGGTCGAGTCGTCATTGATGTACCGCTGCTGCTGCACGTCCTTGCGGATGGCGGTCCAGGTGTTCGTGCGCCAGGCGAGGGAGTTGGCGATGTGCCGCTGCGCGAAGACGGTCGTGTTCGTCGGTCGGTCCGGCCAGACGTCCCAGCCGGTGCCGGTCAGGCGGTTGAACTCGTCGTACTGGTCCAGGCGCATCTCCTGGAAGCCGACGACGCTGAGGTGCTCGCGGCCGATGATCGTGACGGTGTTGCCCATCCGGGTCATGGCGTCGGGATAGCCCGGGGTGTCGGCGCCCGGCCCGTCGGTGTGGCCCGAGCCGAGCACGTTGAAGGTCGCCATCCGCCACCTGGTCGCACCCAGGGCGTAGACGGAGTCGCCCGCCTTGACCGCGTGGTCCGGAGGCGTTGCAGCCCCGGGCGTGCCCGTGCGGAGGGCGAGGAGGCCCGCCAGCACGAGGACCAGTGCGGCGGCGCAGGCCAGGACCACGGCCGCGCGGCGGCCGAGGCCTCGGCCAGCTGTCCCGAGATTCACTCCAGTCACACGGGAATCGTAGGTCGCCGAAGTGTCCAACGGTGCGAGGACGCGCGTTGCGCTGGCTATCATGCGGGCACGGCCCGGCGTCTGCGGCGGGCCGCCCAGAGTCAGGAGCCGGGCGTTTGAGTGGCAGGTCGAGGCGGTCATCGGTGACCGTCGTCCGCGTTGATGACAGTGGCATCGTGGCTCGCTCGAAGGCGGAGGCGATCCTCGACCTGCTCGTCGACGACCGCAGGATCTTCTCCTACTGGCTGCACCGCGACGCAGCGGCCGAGGGGGACGCCTGGCGCATGCCGTGGCCCGCGACGCTCGTCCCGCTGCTCAAGGGACGCAGCCGGATCACGCTGCGGGTGCACGCGACGGGCGAGGACGTCTTCGACCAGGAGGTCGTGCTCGGCGGGGTCGACGACGGCCCGATCCGGATCGAGACGCCCGAGGGCCACCCGATCGCGCTCGACAAGTCGATGCGGCGCGTGCAGACCTTCGACACGCGGTCGGCCGAGCACGTCGCGCCGCTCATGCGTGCCATCGACGACGTCCTCTCCGTGCTGCACGACCTCGACATCGACGCCTTCCTGGCCTACGGCACGCTGCTCGGCGCGGTGCGCAACGGCCAGCTCATCGGCCACGACAGCGACGCCGACCTCGGTTACGTCTCCCGCTGGTCGCACCCGGTGGACGTGATGCGGGAGTCGTTCCGGCTGCAGCGCGAGATCATGGAGCGCGGCTACCCGGTCACCCGGTACTCGGGGGCGGCGTTCAAGGTCGACGTCGTCGAGTCCGACGGCTCCGTGCGCGGCCTCGACGTGTTCGGCGGGTTCATGCTCGACGGCAAGCTGCACCTCATGGGCGAGATCCGCACGCCGTTCAAGCAGGAGTGGATCACGCCGCTCGGCACCACGACCCTCGAGGGCTGGGAGTTCGCGGCGCCCGCCGACACGGACCGCTTCCTGACCGCGACCTACGGTGCCGGCTGGCGGGTTCCGGACCCTGCCTTCCACTTCCCGACGCCCACGTCGACCCACCGGCGCTTCAACGCGTGGTTCCGCGGCACCCGCGACGGTCGCAACGTGTGGGACCGCTACTACTCGGGCCGGCGTGCCCTCCCCAAGGCGCCCAGCGACGCCGCATCCTGGCTCGCCGAGTCGGAGCCCGGCGTCGCGCACGTCGTCGACCTCGGCTGTGGCTACGGCACGGACGTCGCGTGGTTCGCCGGCCGCGGCATCCGCGCCACGGGCCTCGACTTCGTCCGGGGTGCGTACGCCGCCGTGGCGGAGGCGCAGGCAGCCGCCGGCACCCCTGCCAGCTTCCTCTTCTTCAACCCGCTCGAGCTCCGGTCGGCCCTCAGCACCGCGGCGCTGATCGCTCGCTCGCCTGCTCCGCGTGCGCTCCTGTGCCGGCACATGATCGAGTCGATGCACCTCAAGGGACGCGAGTCGCTGTGGCGCGCAGCCGACATGATGACGCGCGACGGGGGACGGCTCTACCTGCAGTTCCTCGCGGTGGACCCCGACGGCAAGGCCGGCGAGGCACTCCGCGGCCGGGCGTTGCACGCCGACGTCGTGGCGAGCGAGATCGCGGAGAGCGGTGGCACGGTCGTGAGCCGGGAGCAGTTCCCGGCGAGGAGCAAGAACGGAGCGGCGTCCGCCGCCCAGATCTGTCGAATGGTGGTCCAATGGCATCGATGAGCAACCTCCGGAGCAAGGTGAGCGGCATGGCCGTCGTGGACCTGCGTCGCCGTGTGCGTGTCCTCGAGGAGGAGGTGCAGGAGTGCCGCCGGCTCAACCTGCGCCTGGCCGAGCTGACCGACGTGGTCAGCGAGCTCCTCCTGCCGGTCGAGCAGCGCGACGAGGAGCGCCTGACCGAGCTTCTCGCCAAGTACCAGAACAGCCTCTGACCCGTGGCGTCGCGGGTCTACCTCCACGTCGGTCTGCCCAAGACCGGCACGACCTACCTCCAGTCGGTGCTCTGGGACAACAAGCCGGCGCTGGCGGAGCAGGGCATCCTGCTGCCCGGGAACAGCGCGCGCGACCACATGTGGGCCACGCTGGTGGTCCGCGAGCACGGCCGCATCGGCGACCGGGCGCCCGCGGCACAGACCTCCTGGCAGCGCCTGGTCGACGAGGTGCGTGCGCACCCGGGTCCCGCCGTCATCAGCCACGAGTTCTTCGGCGCCGCCACCGAGGCGCAGGCGGCGCAGGCCGTTGCGGCGCTCGGGTGCGAGGTGCACCTGGTCGTCACGGCGCGCGACGTGCTGACGGTCGTGGCGTCGTACTGGCAGGAGTACGTCAAGCACGGCTGGTTCGACCTGGCGCTCGACGAGTTCCCGGAGCCCGGCCGCGGCTACGAGGAGTGGACGTGGCGGACGCTCGACCTGCGCAAGGTGCTCGAGCGCTGGTCCAGCGCGATCCCGGCGGAGCGCGTCCACGTGCTCGTGCTCCCGGACGCATCGGCACCGCGTGACGCGCTGTGGACCGAGTTCGCGGCGATCCTCGGGATCGAGGGAGCCGAGGAGTTCGACCTCGAGCGGGCCCGTGAGAACAGCTCGCTCTCCGTGGTCGAGGCCGAGTTCATGCGGCGCTTCGCGAGCGGGCTCGCCGACTTCGACAACGCGCTGGACCGTGGCGTCTGGCTCCGTGGCTACCTCTCGCACCGGGTGCTCGTGCCCCGAGCAGGCGAGCGCCCCCGGCCCTCCGACGAGCGGATCGAGGAGCTGCGCGCCATCGCGGACGACGCGGTCGACTGGCTGGCAGGCACGGGCTTCGACATCCGTGGAGACGTCGAGCGGCTCCGTGTGCCGGCCGAGGTTCCGGGCCGCGACCCCTCGTCGGTGACGGACGACGAGATCCGCGAGGTCGCCCTCGACACCGCCCGCCGCCTGCTCACCGACATGCGCGAGATCCGGCGCGAGAACACCCGGCTGCGCCGGGAGGCAGGGGAGAGGGACACCGCGGCCCCGACGCGCCGGACCGTCCTCGGGCGGATCCGGTCCCGCCGCGCTGACTAGGATGACCGCCATGACCGGTGAGCGGCCCCTGTACATCCACATCGGCCTCCAGAAGACCGGCACGTCGTACCTTCAGAGCATCTTCTGGCAGAACGTCGAGGAGCTCACTGCCCAGGGCCTCGACATGGTCCCGGGTTCGAAGCGTGCGACCTTCCACCTGATGCTGCGGGCGCGCGACCGCTACCAGCCCGACGTCGACCCGCCGGGTGTCGCCGGGGCGCTAGACCGCCTCCCGCAGCAGCTCGCCGAGGCCCCCGGGACCCGCGCCCTCATCACCGAGGAGTCCTTCGCCCCGGCACCCGACGGCCAGATCGAGCGGCTGCTGGCTGCCTGCACGGGCCGCGAGGTGCACCTCGTCGTGACGCTACGCGACCTGGGTCGGCAGATCCCGTCGGCGTGGCAGCAGCTGATCCAGTCCGGTGGCTACATCGCGTGGGACGACTACCTCGACGCGATGAAGGCCTGCGAGGGCGACGTCCCCAGCAAGTACTGGCGCAGCACCGACGTCGCCGCGATCCTCGAGCGCTGGGCGCGCCACGTCCCGGCCGAGCGGATCCACGTCGTCACGGTCCCGCCGCCGGGTGCCGACCCGGAGATCCTCCTGCACCGCTTCTGCGAGGTGCTGGGCGTCGACTGGACCCGCCTCGACCGCAGCCTGCCGGCGCGCAACCGCGGCATCGGTCGGGTGCAGGCCGAGGTGCTGCGACGGGTCAACTACCGCCTGCCCGAGGCCGACCGCCGCCGTGACGTCTACGGCGAGGTCGGCAAGCGCTGGTTCGCCGTCAAGGTCCTCGGCCCGCAGAACGGTGACCGGATCCGGATCCCCTCGGAGTACGCCGACTGGGTCCGCGACCTCTCGACGCGGTACTCGGCTGCCATCCGCGCGGCCGGACACCCGGTGACCGGCGACCTCACCGACCTCGACCCGGTGCCGTCCTCCTTCACCGACGCTGGCTTCGAGGTGACCGAGCAGGAGGTCTTCGCGGCCGCCACGAACGCCCTGGCCTCGATCCTCTCGGAGCGGGCGGCCGAGCTCCGCGTGCGCCGCGCGGCGGCTGTCGAGGCGGCGCCCGCTCCGGATCCGGCCCCCGGTCGCGTCCGCCGGCTCTTCGCGCGCCGCTGACCGTTCCCGGCGTGTGACCTGTGCCGCTTCGGCCCAAAGTGTGTGCACGCCATGTTCTACTGATACGCACTGCAGTCACCATGGGGGTCTTCTCTTGCTTCGCCGCGTCATCACACTTCTGGTCGCCGTGCTGCTCCTCGCCGGCCTCACCTCAGCGCCCGCCAACGCGGCGTACATCGCCTCGCCGACGTTCAACGTCCCGGTCTCGCCGAAGGTGTCCGAGCGCGCCGCGCTGCCGCGCAAGATCATCTGGGCGATCAACAACACGCCCCGCGGCGGCACGATCCGGATCGCGTCGTACTCGTTCGACCGCAAGGACGTGGCGGACGCGCTGATCGACGCCTACCACCGCCGGGTCAACGTCCAGATCGTCCTCAACGACAACTGGACCTCCACCCAGACCCTGCGTCTGCGCAAGGCACTCGGCTCCGGTCCGAGCAACCCCAGCTTCGTCCGGATCTGCGAGGGCAACTGCCGCGGCAGCGGCGCGGGCAACCTGCACATCAAGGTCTACCTGTTCTCCCAGGCGGGCAGCAACCAGCGGCTGATGTACTTCGGATCGGCCAACATGACCGACCGTGCGGTCCAGCTGCAGTGGAACGACCTGGTCACCCTCCGCAACGCCCCCGAGCTCTACATGGAGACGGTCAAGGTCTTCAACCAGCTCAAGTACGACCGCCCGGCCTCGCCGGAGTGGATCTACTTCGACCAGGAGCCGGGCATGACCGCGCAGTACTACCGGACCGCCGAGGGGCAGCAGCCGCGCGTCTACACCCGTACGCCCTCCGCCTCCGAGGACCCGGTCATGAACCGCCTCAAGGCCGTCGACTGCACCGCACCCGCCGGCTATGGCATCAACGGCCACACCGCCATCCGGATCATGATGTACGGCTGGAACGGCGACCGTGGGGTCTGGCTCGCCAACCAGGTCGCCGAGCTGGAGCACCAGGGCTGCGACATCAAGGTCATCACGAGCGTTGCCGGCGGCCAGGTCATCAAGATCCTCCGGGACGCCGGCGTCCCGGTCCGCAGCGCCGACTACAAGTACATCACCAACGCCGACGGCACGAAGACGGTCGACTTCTACTCGCACCTCAAGGTGATGGCGCTCAGCGGCACCTATAACCGTGCGCCGGCGAAGGTCGTGTGGACGGGGTCCGAGAACTGGTCGGGCCTGTCGTTCATGAACGACGAGCTGACGGTGGGCATGTGGGACGCCAACGCGGTCCAGACCTACTTCGACCGGTTCGCCTACATGAACCAGAAGTACACACACCGGTTCGGCATCTACCCGACCACGAAGCCGGCGTACGTCGGCTGACCCCGCAGCATCCGATGGCCCACCCCGCGTCGTACGCCGGGTGGGCCATCGCACATCGGGACGGGGCGCCACCCGGCGCCGCCACGTCCTAGACTCCATCTGTTTTGCGCCCGCGCTCAGGAAGGTAACGCCCCCATGGCCAAGCTGTGCCAGACCGAGGACCTCACGGAGATCCAGCAGGAGATCCTGTCCACCGTTCGCCAGTTCGTGAACGACAAGATCATCCCGGTCGCGCAGGACCTGGAGCACTCGGACACGTACCCGCAGGAGATCATCGACGGGCTCAAGGAGCTCGGCGTCTTCGGCCTCACGATCCCCGAGGAGTTCGGTGGCCTGGGCGAGTCGATCCTCACCTACGCGCTCGTCGTCGAGGAGATCGCCCGCGGCTGGATGTCGGTCTCCGGCGTCATCAACACGCACTTCATCGTCGCGTACCTCCTCATGCAGCACGGCACGGAGGAGCAGAAGGCGAAGTACCTCCCGCGCATGGCGACCGGCGAGGTCCGTGGCGCGTTCTCGATGTCCGAGCCGGGCCTCGGCTCCGACGTCTCCGCGATCTCGACTAAGGGCACCAAGCTCGAGGACGGCTCGTACTCCATCACCGGTCAGAAGATGTGGCTCACGAACGGTGCCTCCTCGACCCTGGTCGCGCTGCTCACGAAGACCGACGAGGGCCAGGACTCGGTCTACAAGAACATGACCACCTTCCTCGTCGAGAAGGAGGCCGGCTTCGGCGAGACCGCCCAGGGCGTCACCGTCCCCGGCAAGATCGACAAGATGGGCTACAAGGGCGTCGAGACGACCGAGCTCATCCTCGAGGACCACAAGATCTCCGCCGACCAGATCCTCGGCGGCGTTCCCGGCAAGGGCTTCTTCCAGATGATGGACGGCGTCGAGGTCGGCCGCGTCAACGTCGCCGCCCGCGCCTGCGGCCTGGCCTGGCGCGGCTTCGAGCTCGGAGTCGCGTACGCCCAGCAGCGCAAGACCTTCGGCAAGGCGATCGCCGAGCACCAGGCCGTCCTCTTCCGCCTCGCGGAGATGGCGACCAAGGTCGAGACCATCCACAACATGATGGTCCGCGCCGCGAAGCTCAAGGCCTCCGGCAAGCGCATGGACGTCGAGGCCGGCATGGCCAAGATGCTCGCCTCGGAGTACGCCAACGAGGTCGTCGAGGACTCGTTCCGCATCCACGGTGGCTACGGCTACTCCAAGGAGTACGAGATCGAGCGCCTCATGCGCGAGGTCAAGTTCATGCTCATCGGTGAGGGCACCTCCGACATCCAGAAGATGATCATCGGTCGCCAGCTCCTCAAGGAGTACGCGCTCTGATCCGCTGACCAGCGGTCCACGACGGCCGCCGTTCCCGCAGGGGAGCGGCGGCCGTCGTCGTTCTCACACGGACACGGCGCGGTCGGGCAGGCCGGCGTACGGCAGGATTCACCCCATGAGCGTTAGCAAGACGAACCCGGGCAACTTCTTCGAGGACTTCTCGATCGGTCAGGTCATCGAGCACGCGGTGCCGCGCACCGTGACGGAGGGCGACCGCGCCGTCTACGGCTCGCTCTACCCGACGCGCTTCGCGATCCCGTCGTCCGCGGAGTTCGCCGCCGCGTCGGGTCTCGCGGTCCACCCGGTCGAGGAGCTGGTCGCCTTCCACATCGCGTTCGGCAAGACGGTCCCGGACGTCTCGCTCAACGCGGTCGCCAACCTCGGCTACGCCGAGCTCCGCTTCCACCAGCCGGTCGTCCCGGGCGACACGCTGCGCACGAAGTCCGAGGTCATCGGCCTGAAGCAGAACTCCAACGGCAAGTCCGGCGTCGTCTACGTCCGTTCGACCGCGACCAACCAGCGCGGTGAGACCGCGCTCGAGTGGGTCCGCTGGGTCATGGTGCACAAGCGTGACGTCGAGGCGCCTGCGCCCGAGGTCGTGCTCCCCGAGCTGAAGAAGGCGCTCGAGGTCTCGGACCTGGTCGTGCCGGCCGGCCTGGACTTCGCCGGCTACGACGTCGCGCTCGCGGGCGAGCCGTTCCGCTACGACGACTACGCGGTGGGCGAGAAGATCGACCACGTCGACGGCGTGACGCTGACCGAGTCGGAGCACCAGCAGGCCACCCGCCTGTGGCAGAACACCGCCAAGGTGCACTTCAACAAGGAGGCGCGTCCCGACGGCCGCAACCTGATCTACGGCGGCCACATCATCTCGATGGCCCGCGCCCTGTCGTTCAACGGCCTGGCCAACGCCCAGATGATCTCCGCGATCAACGCTGGCTCGCACGTCTCGCCGGCGTTCGCGGGTGACACCGTCTACGCCTGGTCCGAGGTGCTCGACAAGGCCGAGGTCTCCGAGACCGTGGGCGCCCTGCGCCTGCGCCTGGTCGCCACCAAGGGTCGCGACGAGTCGATGACGCTGCGCAACGACGAGGGCAAGTACGCCGACGGCGTGCTGCTCGACCTGGACTACTGGGTCTTCATCCCGCGCTGAGCCTGAGGTCGTCCGGCTGAGGCCTAGCCATGGCTAGGCCTCAGCCGGACGACCGCATTTCAGGCGAGGGTGCGGGGCCTGATCCGCGTCCGCACCGGATCGAGGGGGAAGAGCGTGATCGCCGAGGCGACCCGGACCTCGCCGTCCGTGCGGTCCTCGAGCTCGAAGGCGCGCACCAGCATCGCCAGCGCCGCGACCGACTCGAGCATGGAGAAGTGCTGCCCGATGCAGGCCCGCGGGCCGGCGCCGAAGGGCATCCACGCGTAGCGGTGGCGCCCCTTCTCGGCCTCGCCGAGGAACCGGGTCGGGTCGAAGCGCTCCGGGTCCGGCCACAGGTCCGGGCGGCGGTGGATCGACCAGGTCGACACGACCACGTCCGACCCTGCCGGCACGCGCACACCGCACAGGTCGGTGTCCGCGACCGTCCGGCGCCCGGTGAACGGGGCGGCCGGGTAGAGCCGCATGGCCTCCTTCAGCGCAGCGGTCGTGTAGGGGAGCCCGCTGTGGGCCTGGGCGGGCGTGGGAGCGGCGTCGCCGAGGACCGCCGTCACCTCGTCGAGCACTGCCTGCTGCACCTCGGGGTGCCTGGCCAGCAGATGCAGCGCGAAGGTGAGGCTGGTCGAGGTCGTCTCGTGCCCGGCGAGCAGGAAGACGAGCATCTGGTCGCGGATCTCCTCGTCGGTCAGCGCGTCGGCGCCGTCCCGCACGTCGATGAGGAGGCTGGCGAGGTCGTCACCCACGTCGATGCCGGCTCGGCGCCGGCGGATGATCTCGTCGCAGACGGCGTACAGCCGGTGCTGGGCCTCGCGGATCGAGCGGTTGACGGGCAGGGGCCACGACAGCGGGATCCGGGTGGGCAGCGCCACGCGGCCGAGGATCGCGGCGTTGGCGACGGGAGACCACCGGCTGACCTCGTCGGCGAGCTCGTGGAGGTCGTCGCCGAACAGGGTGCGTGCCACGATCGCGAGGGTCAGCGCCGTCATCTCCTCGTGGAGGTCCACCTCGGTGTCCTCCCGCTGCTGCCAGGTGGCGATGACCGCGGCGATCTCGGCCACCATCGCCTCGAGGTAGCCGTCGACCCGGGCACGGGTGAAGACCGGCTGGACGAACCTCTTCTGGCGCAGCCAGTCGTCGTCCTGGGCGGTGAGGATGCCGTTGCCGAGCGCCAGCCGGATCTCGTCGTAGAAGACGTTGTCCTTGCGCCAGCCGGCGAACGTCTTCGCGCTCAGCATCTGCTCCGCGGCCTCCGGGCTGTGCGCCGCGTGGAGCTCGCGGCGCAGCGGCCCCGGCGGTCCGATCCGGAAGCGGACCACGTCGTGCTCGCCGTCGTAGGTCGAGGCCAGGAAGTCGACCTGGTTGGCCAGCAGCTCGCGCGTGGAGCCGAGGAGGAAGGAGCCGGGATGCAGCCGTGCCGTCGTCACCATTGCAGCGTAGGGGCGTAGGGGCGTAGGTGCGGGAAGGGCGTCCGCCCTAGGGTGGAAACATGACGCCTGAGCTCTGGCTGGTGCGGCACGGCGAGACCGCGTGGTCCAGCGCCGGGCGGCATACCTCCACCACGGACCTCCCGCTCACCGACGAGGGCGAGCAGGTCGCGAAGTCGCTGGCAGGCCGGTTGGCCGGCCAGGAGTTCGACCTGGTGCTCACGTCGCCGCGCCTGAGGGCCCGGCGCACGGCGGAGCTGGCAGGGTTCCCCGATGCCGCGCCGAGCGAGGACCTGGCCGAGTGGGCCTACGGCGACTACGAGGGCCTGACCACGGTCCAGATCAGGGAGACCGACCCCGGCTGGACGGTGTGGTCGCACCCGTCGCCCGGCGGAGAGACAGCCGGCCAGGTGGGGGAGCGGCTCGACCGGGTCATCGCCAGGGTCCGCGGTGTCGACCGCGCGCTCGTCTTCGGGCACGGCCACGCCCTCCGCGCGCTGACCGCGCGCTGGCTCGGCCTCCCTGTGTCCGGCGGTGCCCACTTCCGCCTCGACACGGCCACGATCTCGGTGCTCGGCTGGGAGCGCGAGACGCCCGTGATCCTGCGGTGGAACGCATGAGCCGCTCCGACCTCGACGGGCACGTCCCGGCCCTGGGCTTCGCCGGGCTGACCCGCTTCTACGACACCGCGATCGCCCTGTCGATGCGCGAGCCACACTGGCGGCCGCGGATCGTCGACCTCGTCGCCGCGGAGGCGCCACGCACGGTGCTCGACGTCGGCTGCGGCACGGGCACGCTCGCGCTCGCCCTCGCTGGGCGCCTCGGCGCAGGCGTCGTGACCGGTCTCGACCTCGACCCCGACGTGATGGCGCTCGCCCAGGCCAAGGAGGGAGCCGGGGACGTCCGCTGGCAGATCGGGTCCGCGACGCTCCTGCCGTACGCCGACGGGTCGGTTGACGCCGTCGTCTGCACCCTCGTCCTCCATCACCTCCCGCTCGAGCTGAAGCAGGCGGCGGTGCGCGAGATGCGTCGCGTGCTGCGCCCTGGTGGCCTGCTCGTCATCGGTGACTGGGGCCGGCCGCACGACCCGGTGATGCGGGCGGCGTTCCTGCCCGTCCAGCTGCTCGACGGCTACGCCAACACGCAGCGCAACGTCGAGGGCTGTGTGCCGCAGCTGGTCGAGTCGGCCGGCTTCGCGGGGCTCGACAGGGTGCACCGGCTGCGCACCGTCTTCGGGACCTTCGAGGTGCTCGCGGCCCGCGGCTGACCACCGGCGGTCCGCAGCCGCCCCGTGGCTGCCCGGCTGCTGACCGCTGCGCCGCCAGGGGCTACCGTGGACGCATGGCGCCGGACGAGTTCTGGCGGCCCGACCAGCCGTCGTACGCCTCGATGGTGGAGCACCTGGCCCGGACCGCAGGGTTCCCCACCTACCTGCCGTGGCCGCTTGCCACGGGATGGCGGGTGGTGGACTTCGGTGCCGTGGGCGAGGCCGGTCGTCCGCGCGCGACGCTCGCCTCCGTCCAGGGGATCAGCCCCGACGACGGCGGTGTGTCGCTGACGACGGTCGCCGAGGAACCCGGCTGTGGCCTGGGAGCCCGGGTGGCCGGCACGGTCTGCTCCGACCCGGGCGCCGAGATCGCCGACCGGCCGGCCGACGCCCGGCTGCGGGTCGGAGGGAGCACGGTGCCGCTCTGGACGGTGTCGACACACGACGCCTCGGCTGAGCTGGACCGCTCGGTCCTGGCCGGCGAGGCCGACGGACGGTGGTTCTGGCTGGTGGTCCGGCCGGCGTCGGCGTTGCTGATGGTCCACGACATCGGGCACTTCGCCGACGCGTCGTCGATCGGGGCGCCCCTGCTCGCGGTGCCGTTCGGCGCAGCGCCCACGGAGTGGTGAGCGCGGCCGGCTCGTCCCCTAGGCTGCTCGGGTGCGCCCCGACCTCCGTATCGACCTCCACACCCACACCCGGGTGAGCGACGGGACCCAGTCCCCGATGGAGCTGGTGCACGCGGCGAAGGCCGCCGGCCTCGACGTCCTCGCCATCACCGACCACGACACCTCGGCCGGATGGGACGAGGCGGCCGACGCCGCTGCCGCAGTGGGACTGGACCTGGTCCGCGGCATGGAGATCAGCACGCGGCACCGGGGGCGGGACGTGCACCTGCTCGCCTTCCTCCCGGACCCGACCTACGCCCCGCTCGTCGATGCGCTGCAGAAGGTCCTCGACGGGCGCAGCTCACGCGTGCCCGCGATCCTCGACAAGCTGCACGAGCTCGGCATCGCCCTCACGGTCGAGGACGTCCGCCGGGTCTCCGGGGATGCCGCCGCGGTGGGCAGGCCGCACATCGCCGATGCGCTGGTGGCGACGGGTGTGGTCCGCGACCGTGACCAGGCCTTCGACGAGCTGCTCCGCCCCGGCCGCCCGGCGTACGTCGACCGCTACGCCGCTCCGCTCGAGCCCATGATCCGCACCGTCGCCGAGGCCGGTGGCGTGACCGTGGTGGCCCATGCGTGGGGGAGGAGCAACGACCCCGGTCCGCTGGACGAGGCGGGCTTCGCCGACCTCGCCGCGGTCGGCCTGAGCGGCATCGAGGTCGACCACGAGGACCACGGTCCGGAGACGCGCCGGCAGCTGCGCGCCATCGCCGGTGACCTGGACCTGGTGGTCACCGGGTCCAGTGACCACCACGGTGCCGGCAAGGTCGGGCACGACCTCGGCTGCAACACGACCTCGCCCATCGAGTACGAGCGCCTCCTGGCCCGTGCCGCTGCCGCGTCGGCGGCCTCCGGTCGCACGACGCCGGAGGTGGTGACGCCATGAGCTCGGTCGTCGACGTCGTCCTCCTCACCGAGGTCTTCGTGACGCTGTTCGTGATCATGGACCCGCCCGGGTCGATCCCGATCTTCCTCGCCCTCACCTCGGGGCGGTCGGCCTCCGTCGTACGCCGCGCCGCGTGGCAGGCGCCTGCGGTCTCGCTGCTGGTGATCACGACGTTCGCGGTCTTCGGCCAGCAGATCCTCGACTACATGCACGTCTCGATCCCGGCGCTCCAGGGCGCCGGCGGCCTGCTCCTGCTCCTCGTGGCCCTCGAGCTGCTCACCGGCGACGAGGACCCGGTGGCCGGCGTCAAGGCAGAGCAGAACGTCGCCATGGTGCCGCTCGGCACCCCGCTGCTCGCCGGCCCCGGAGCGATCGTGGCCACCATGCTCTTCGTGAAGCAGGTCGACTCGGTGGCGTCGTTCAGCGCCGTCGCCCTGGGCATCATCGGCGTGCACCTGTGCATCTACACGGCGATGAGGTTCTCACTGCCGATCATGCGGCTGATCCGTCCCAGCGGCGTTCTGCTGGTGAGCCGCATCGCCGGTCTGCTGCTCTCGGCCATCGCGGTGCAGATGGTCGCGGACGCGGTCCGCGCGTTCGTCACCGGCGGCGCCTGAGACCCCGCCGGTGACGGCCGGTCACTTCCGGCCCAGGCCCTGGAGCTTCTGCTTGACCGGCCCCGGCACGACGCGCGAGGCGGTGACGAGGGCCTTGTAGCGCTTCGACGGGATCGAGAAGGCCTTGCCCTTCTCGAAGTCCTTGATCGCGTCGGAGACGAGGCGCTCGACCTCGAGCCACATCCACTTCGGCGCCGAGGCGTCGCGGTCGATGCCGAGGCGGCCGTGGAACTCGGTCTTCGTGAAGCCCGGGCACAGCGCCATCACCGCGACCCCCTGCGGGCCGTACTCGTTGTGCGCCCACTCGCTGAAGCGGTTCACGTAGGCCTTCGCGGCGGAGTAGGTGCCGCGCGGGACGAAGGCGGCGACGCTCGAGACGTTGATGATGCCGCCGTGCCCGCGCTCCGCCATCGCGCCGAGGGCGGCGTGGGAGAGCTCGACGACCGCAGTGACCAGCACGTCGTGCATGCGCTGCTCGTCGGCGAAGGAGTTGTCGAGGAACTTCTGCTTGAGGCCGAACCCGGCGTTGTTGACGAGCAGGTCGACCGGCTGGTCGGCCGAGGCGACACGGCCCGCGACCGCCGCACGGCGGGCAGGGTCGGCCAGGTCGGCAGGAAGCACCTCGACGGCGACGTCGTACTCCTGGTGCAGCTGCTCGGCGACCTCGGTGAGGCGCTCCTCGTCGCGGGCGACCAGCACCAGGTTCCACCCGAACGACGCGAGCTGGCGCGCGAACTCGTGGCCGATGCCGGCAGTGGCGCCGGTGACCAGCGCCGTCCGCGGCTGGCCGCAGCGGCAGTCAGGCCCACAGCCGCCGGCCTCCTCGTCCGCGAGGGGGAGCAGGTCGTGCTCGTGGGAGCAGTCCTCGCCGTGGACGTGGTCGTGGTCGTGCGCGTCAGCCATGCCCGCAAGGGTAGTGGTGGCGTGACACGGAGCGGTCATCACGTGACGTGGCCCACGCGTCGGGCAGAATGGCCGCGATGACCACCACGCTCGCGATCGCCAACCAGAAGGGTGGCGTCGCCAAGACGACCACCGTCGCCTCCCTCGGTGCCGCGCTCGCCGAGGCGGGCCACAAGGTCCTGCTCGTCGACCTCGACCCGCAGGCCTGCCTGACGTTCTCCCTCGGCATCGACCCGGAGGACCTCGACGCGTCGGTGCACCACGTGCTCACCAAGGGGCTCGACGCCCGCGAGGTGATCATCGAGACCGAGGACGGCGTCGACCTGCTGCCGGCGACCATCGAGCTCGCCCGGGCCGAGGCCGACCTGCTGACCCGCACCGGGCGCGAGCAGGTGCTCAAGGGCGTGCTCGAGGACCTCGCCGAGGCAGGGGAGGCCTACGACTGGGTGCTGCTTGACTGCCCGCCGTCGCTGGGTGTGCTCACGGTCGCGGCGCTGACCGCCGCCCGCGGCGTCCTGGTGCCGCTCCAGTGCGAGACGCTCTCGCACCGCGGCGTGGGCCAGCTGCTCGACACGGTCCACGACGTCCGGCGCTTCACCAACCGGCGGCTCGAGGTCTGGGGCGTCCTGCCGACGCTCTACGACGGCCGCACCAACCACGCCCGCAAGGTGCTGGACACCATCTCCGAGGTGTACGAGCTCGACGTCTTCGAGCCGCCGATCCCGAAGACCATCAAGTTCGCCGAGGCGCCGGCAGCGGGTCGCTCGATCCTGGCGACGAGCAGGACGAGCAAGGGCGCTGCGGCGTACCGCGAGGTGGCGGGCAAGCTCGTCGAGCGCGCCGCGCGCTGACCTGAGGGCTCACGTCGCGAGGTGCGCCAGCGTCTGGCGCACGAAGCCCTCCGCGTCCTGCAGGTGGCACGCGTGGCCGCCCTCCAGCGTCGCAGCACGCGCACCCCCCACGGTCGCGGCGATGACATCGACGGTGTCGGCGAAGTGAGCGGCACCGCTGCTGCCCTTGAAGAGCAGCAGGGGCACGTCGAGCGCAGCGAGGTCGCTGATCCCGGCGCGGATGGTCGCGAACGACTCCGGCGTGAACCACGACAGGGCGTTGCGACAGGAGTACCAGAGCGGCCAGCCGGCCAGGTCGCGCCACGGGGTCTGGGCAGGTGCGACACCTACGTCGACCAGGAACCGGATCAGGTCCTCCTCGGACAGGTCCCTGCACGCCACGCTGGCGAAGAACTCGGTGAAGGCGCGGACGTCCTCGCGCTCCTCGCCAGCGAGCCACCACGCCGCGGGCTCGACGGCGGTCACGCTCCGCACCCGCTCCGGGTGGTGCAGGGCGAAGTCGAGTGAGGCCCGGGCGCCGTTGGACCAGGCGACGATGTCGACGGGGTCGTCGGCGCCCACGTGGTCGAGGGTGAGCAGGAGGCTCTCGCGGTCGAGTGCGGCGGTGTAGCCCGGCCGGCCGACCAGCCATCCGCTCCGAAGGCGTTGTTCCAGAGGTCGACCGCCACCACCCGGTGGAGCTCGCTGAAGGCCGGCACGAGGGGCGCCCAGGCCGGGCGCCCGGTCAGGCCGCCGGGCACCAGGAGGACGACGGACCCCGATCCGGTGACGTCGTGGCGCAGGACGCCCGGGGCGAGAGCATCGTTCATGTGGACCTCCGTGGACTGCTTCGCCCAGCCTCGGTCGCGGCGTCGCGTGGCGCAAGACCCCGCAACGACGAACGCCGCGCTCCCCGAGAGGGAACGCGGCGTTCGTGCTGTCTGCGTCAGGTCACTCGCCGGCGGGAGTGGCGGCAGCGACAGACTGGCCCTGGCCACCCTGGCCACCCTGGCCACCCTGGCCGCTCGGGCGACGGCGCCGACGGTTGCGGTTGCGGTTGGCGGACGGGGCCTTCGCCTCGCCGTCGGCGCTGCCCTCGGCGGCAGGGGCCTTGGCCTCGGCCGGCTTCGCCTCGCCTGCGACCGTCTGGCCGCTGCGGGTCCGCGTGCGGTTGCGGTTGCGCGCCGGACGGTCGCCCGAGCGCTCGCCCGAGGCCGAGCCGCCACGGTCCTCGCGCGGCTTGCGCTCGACCGGGGCGGCGGCCTTGATGCGGCCCTTGGTGCCTTCCGGGATGCCCTGGTCGTGGAAGAGGTGCGGGGAGGTCGAGTAGGTCTCGACCGGCTCGTCGAACGGCAGGTCGAGCTCCTTGTTGTGGAGCTTCCACCGCTGCAGGTCGGCCCAGTCGACGAAGGTGATCGCGGTGCCCGAGGCGCCGGCGCGACCCGTGCGGCCGATGCGGTGCACGTAGGTCTTGTGGTCCTCGGGGCAGGTGTAGTTGATGACGTGCGAGACGCCGCGGACGTCGATGCCACGGGCGGCGACGTCGGTGGCGACGAGGACCTTCACCTTGTCCTCGCGGAACTTCGTGAGCGCCTTCTCGCGCGCGACCTGGGCCATGTCGCCGTGCAGCGGCGAGGCGGAGAAGCCGCGCTCGACGAGGTCGTCGGCGACGCGCTGCGCCTGGCGCTTGGTGCGGGTGAAGATGACGACCTTGTCGACGTCGTCGGCCTGCAGGACGCGGCCGATGATCTCCGGCTTGTCGAGGTCGTGCACCTGGTAGACGTACTGCGCGGTCGCGGGCACGGTCTGCTCGTCGGCGGCGGACTCGGCGCGGATGTTCATCGGGTGGCGCATGTGCATGCGCGCCAGGGTGATGATCGCGGACGGCATGGTGGCCGAGAAGAGCATCGTCTGGCGGGTCTCCGGGGTGCCGCGGAGCAGCCGCTCCACGTCGGGGAGGAAGCCGAGGTCGAGCATCTCGTCGGCCTCGTCGAGCACGAGGGCCTTGACGTGGGAGATGTCGAGGGCGCGCTTGTTCATCAGGTCGATGAGGCGCCCCGGGGTGCCGACGACGACGTCGACGCCGGCCTCGAGGGCCTCGAGCTGGCCCTCGTAGCCCACGCCGCCGTAGACGGTGAGGACGCGGACGCCGCGGTCGGAGCCGGCGAGCTCGAGGTCGGAGGAGACCTGGAGCGCGAGCTCGCGGGTCGGGGCGACGACGAGGGCCTGCGGCTTGCCCTGCGCCATGCCGGCGTACGCCGGGTCGTCGACGGTGACGACCCGCTGGATGATGGGGATGCCGAAGGCGAGGGTCTTGCCGGTGCCCGTGCGGGCCTGGCCGATCAGGTCGGTGCCCATCAAGGCGACCGAGAGGGTCATCTCCTGGATCGGGAAGGGCTCGGTGATGTTCTTGCGCTCAAGGGCGTCACAGATCTCGGGCAGCACGCCGAGGTCGCGGAAAGTGGTCACGGTCTTCAGTTCTTCCGGTTGGAGGTCGTGCGGCCGACTCCATTACCGGGTCAACCGCGCACATACGGGAGTTGAGTCTACCGAGGAACGCCGAAGCCCCCTGCATCGACGATGCAGGGGGCTTCGGAGGGTGCTGCGGTGGGTCAGGCCTTCTGACGGCCGGTGATGCCGGCGGCGATCACGACGAGGACCGCCGCGGAGACGATCTGCCACACGTGACGCCACCAGTCGATGCCGTTGGTCTCGGCCTTGAAGCCGACCGCGGTGTACAGGTAGGTGCCGATGAAGGCACCGCCGATACCGCAGATGACCGTGAGCCACAGGGGGATGTTGTCGCGGCCGCCGGGGGCCACGAGCTTGCCGAGGATGCCGATGATCGCGCCGCCGATGATGGCACCGAGAATCGAACCCATGTCGAGCCTGCCTTTCGCACAGCGGAGCCGGCCCTCCGGCCGGTCCTGTCGCACTTCACCTTGCCCGTGATCGCAGGGGTTGGCAACGGTCGCTCGCCACGGCGACCTCCGGCGTGTCGCGAGACGCGCCGTCCGGGTCAGGAGCGGAAGCCGACGTGGCCCTGCACGCCGCCGCCGAAGTCGACGTACGCCAGGGAGGCGACCGGGACGACGACCCGGCGGCCCTTGCCGTCGGTGAGCGCGAGCACGCCGCCATCGGCGATCGCGTCGCTGACCAGCTTCTCGACCGCAGCAGCCGTCTCGTTCGTCTCGACGACGAGCTCGCGGACGACGTTCTGGATACCGATCTTGACCTCCATGAGGCCCTCCTTCATCTGTGCTGCGTGAGCGGGTCTGCGGACAAGTGTGTCAGTGGAGCGGGTAGCCGCCGATGCCACGCCAGGCGAGGCCGGAGACGAGGGCGGTGGCCTGCTCGCGGGAGAGCGATCCCGGGTCGTTGAGCCAGTAGCGCGCGCTGACCTGGCCCATGCCGACGAGGCCGACCGCGAGGAGGTGCGCAGCCTCCGCCGGAAGGCCGGTGTCCTCGGCGATGACCTCGGTGATCGCGGCGGCGCACTCGGTGGTCACGCGCTCGACCTGCTCGCGGACCGCGGGCTCGCTGGTCAGGTCGGACTCGAAGACGAGACGGAAGGCGCCGGTGTCGGCCGCCACGTAGTCGTAGAAGGCAGCCATCGTGCCGGCCACGCGGAGCTTGTTGTCGTGCGTCGAGCGCAGCGCCTCGCGGGTGCGCTCGATGATCGCGTCGCACGCGGACTCCAGCAGGGCGAGGTAGAGCTCGAGCTTGCCGGGGAAGTGCTGGTAGAGCACGGGCTTGGAGACGCCGGCCTTCGCGGCGATGTCGTCCATCGCGGCCGCGTGGTAGCCCTGCGCGGCGAAGACCTCCAGCGCGGACTCGAGCAGCTGGGCACGGCGCGCGTGACGCGGCAGTCGACCACTCCGGGGACGCATGTCCTCGATCTCCTCAGTCGTCACGACGACCCTCCCGTCTCCCACGTGGTTGCTGCAGCAGCCTACAAGCCGCGTGACGACAACCACGCAGGAGACGGTCGGATCGCGCTGTGGGGCCGGAGTGCCGTCAGGCCGCCGGGTTGCTCACCTCCACCGTGATCGCGTTGCCCGTCGTGCCGGTGACGGTGGCACGCACTCCGTGGCCGGCGACCTTGACGGAGTTCTGCGGGTTGTCCGCCGACCAGTAGGCGTCGGGGTCGCTGTCGTCGAAGGTCGGCTTCGCGGCCAGGTCCGTCGCGCATGCCTCGTACGTCGTGTAGCCCGCGGGAGAGGAGTCGGGCACCTGCTTGTGCAGGCAGACCGGGTCCACCGGGTCGAGGCCGAAGGTCGCGTCGAACGGCTGACGACGGTTGCTCGGCCTCGTGCCGTCGCTGTAGACCAGCGAGGTCGGATGCGCGTCCACGACCATCGAGGCGCCGGCTCCGGGGTGGGCGCTGACGTTGTTGTCGGGGTAGCGCTCGTCGACGTACCAGACGAGCATGCCGTCCTGGAACGGGAAGTGCTCGACCCAGTCCGGCCGGCTGACCGCCTCGCTGAACTGGTACGGCCCGGTCTCCAGCGTGGCGTCGTAGCCGACGTACTGACGGTTCTCGATCAGGTAGTAGCGGTGCGAGCTCTTCGTCTCGGTGCCGTCGCTGATCGACCAGCCCTGGACGGTCCAGTCGCCCGGACCGGCCTCGGCGTCGTCGGTGAACGCCGTGCCCTTGGCCGGTGCCACGGAGACGGAGTCGAGGAACGCGCCGGCCTCGTTGACACCGCCGTCGGTCTGGTAGCGGAAGCGGAAGAGCGAGGCCTTCCCCTTCGGGTCATAGGCCCACCGCTTGCTCACCCAGCCCCGGGAGGTGCCGGTGAGGGCGTTGCCGACCTTCTGCCAGGTCGCCCCGCCATCGGTGGAGTACTCGGCGTAGAGGTAGTCGAACCCGTCCTCGATGGAGTACCAGGTGTCGGCGGAGACGACGACCCGGCTGGCCGCCGGGACCGTGCGGGTCAGCTTGTTGTTGAGTCCGTCGCCGCGGCCTGACCACCAGGCGTGCGTGCCCTGCGGCGGCGTCGTGTACGTCGAGCTGGTCACCGCGTCGGGCAGGTCGACCTTCACCGCCTGGTCCTGGCCGTCGACGGTGTTCTGGCTGGGGGAGAGAGTGTAGGTGCCCGACTGCCCGAGGCCGACCTCGCTGTGGTCGAGCCAGCCCAGGTACCGCTTCTCCTCGGGTCCCATGAGGCCCGGGACGGAGCCGATGTCCTCGGTGCCGTGGTTGAGCCACGATCCGGACGACATCAGGGTCCAGAACGCCGTGCCGTTCTCGCCGCCGTCGGTGTCGTAGTAGTCCGGCAGGCCGAGGTCGTGCCCGAACTCGTGGGCGAAGACGCCGAGGCCGCCGTTCTCCGGCTCGACGGTGTAGTCGCCGACGAAGTACTTCGAGTCGCCGACGCGGGTGCCGCCCATCAGGTTGGCGGTGCCACCCACGGTGGGACCGGTCTGTCCGTACAGGTCGCCGTCGGCGTACCAGCGGTGCGACCAGATGGCGTCGGGGTCGGCGCCGGCCTCCTCGCCCTCGCCGGCGTGCACGGCCTGGAAGTGGTCGATGTAGCCGTCGGGCTCGTTGAAGTCGCCGTCGTTGTCGTAGTCGTTGCGGTCCCAGGTGTCGAACCTCGACAGGTAGGCGTCGATCTCCGCGGCGGTCTTGCCCGCGGCGACCTGCTGGGCGTACCAGGCGTTGACGGAGTCGGCGATGAACTGCCACGAGCCGCCCTTGTCCTCGACGGCGTTGTCGCCGTAGTAGGAGGCGTTGTAGGGCACGGTCACCCAGTCCTCGACCGTGTCGTGGGCGGTGAACTTCCCGCCGGACAGCTTCGCGTAGTAGTCGGCGAAGGAGTCGCCGCTGCCGTTGAACATCTGCTCGTAGTGGGCGCGGTCGAAGTCCGGCACCCAGAGCGTCGAGTTGTCCTTCGTGCGGTCCGGCTCGGGGATCTGGTTGTGCACCGGTCCCGGTGTCCGGCCGTAGCGTCCGGCCGACTGGGTGCCGAAGTCGGCGAGGACGGTCCAGATCTGGTCGGTCTTGTCGGCGGTCGGGAACTCGACGTACTCCCCGTTGGAGAGAGCGACGGTGGCACCGCCGTCGGGTTGCGCCTTCAGCCGGGCCTTGCCGGCGTCGAGCATGGTGAGCGCCTTCGTGCGGAGGCGCTCCTGCTTCTCCGTCAGCGGCCCGGGGCGGTTGTCCGACCGCTGGGCCTGCTGCTTCTCCGCCTGGAGTGGTGTGGACTCCTGCGCTGACGCGGGCAGTGCGGTGACTGCGAGAGCCAGGCTTGCGGTGCCGGCGAGGACGCCGGTGGCGAATCTCTTCACGTGTGGCCTTCCGAGAGTGCTGTCCGCGCCGGTCAGGCAGGCCGGGCGGCTGGCGCGAACGCCACCGCCGACTCAAGCGCGGTATGTGTGCACTGTCCAGACGTTCTGCACTGATTCGCTGGTTGCGATTCGGTCACGGGCCGGGCCGCAGTGGTGCGTGGGGAACAATGGCGGCGTACGGCGTGTTGGCCCGGTCCGCACGTCGCTGACGTTTTTCCGACCCGAGGAGCCTTGCGTGTCCATCCCCGCACTCGTGGAGCCGGCAGCCGAGCTGACCGTCGACGAGGTCCGCCGCTACAGCCGCCACCTGATCATCCCCGACGTCGGCATGATCGGCCAGAAGCGCCTGAAGAACGCGAAGGTCCTCGTCATCGGCGCGGGTGGCCTCGGCTCCCCGGCGCTCATGTACCTCGCCGCCGCGGGCGTCGGCACCATCGGCATCGTCGAGTTCGACGAGGTCGACGAGTCCAACCTGCAGCGCCAGATCATCCACGGCCAGTCCGACGTCGGCCGCCCGAAGGCGGTCTCGGCGCAGGAGTCGGTCCAGGAGATCAACCCGCTGGTCAACGTCGTCGTCCACGGCGAGCGCCTCGACAACGACAACGTCTACGCGATCTTCGAGGGCTACGACCTGATCGTCGACGGCACCGACAACTTCGCCACGCGCTACATGGTCAACGACGCGGCGTACTTCCTGGGCATCCCGTACGTCTGGGGCTCGATCTACCGCTTCGACGGCCAGGCCTCCGTGTACGCCGCGGGCCTGCGCAACTCCGACGACCCGGCGATGCGCGAGGCCGCCGCCGAGGCGCCGTGCTACCGCTGCCTCTACCCGGAGCCGCCGCCGCCGGGCATGGTCCCGTCCTGCGCCGAGGGTGGCGTCCTCGGTGTCCTCTGCGCCTCGATCGGCTCGATCCAGGTCAACGAGGCCATCAAGATGCTGACCGGCATGGGCGACCCGCTCGTCGGCAAGCTGATGATCTACGACGCGCTCGAGATGGAGTACCGCAAGCTGAAGGTCCGTCGCGACCCCAACTGCGCGCTCTGCGGCGAGAACGCCACGGTCACCGAGCTCATCGACTACGACTCGTTCTGCGGCGCCATCTCCGAGGAGGCCGCGGACGCGTCGGCCGGCTCGACGATCTCGGTCCACCAGCTCAAGCAGTGGCTCGAGGACCGTGACGACATCTTCCTCGTCGACGTCCGCGAGCAGGTCGAGTGGGACATCAACCGGATCCCCGGCGCGACCCTGATCCCGAAGGGTGACTTCCTCAACGGCTCCGCCCTGGAGAAGATCCCGGCGGTCGACTCCGGCAAGCAGGTCGTCCTCCACTGCAAGTCGGGCGTCCGCTCGGCCGAGGTGCTCGCGATCCTCAAGGGCGCGGGCTACTCCGACGCCGTCCACGTGGGCGGTGGCGTCGTGGCCTGGGTCAACCAGATCGACCCGTCGCAGCCGTCGTACTGACGGAGCGACCGCAGCACAAGCTGCCGCGAAGGCGCGGCACGCGGGGTACGTTGCCCCTCGTGCCGCGCCTTCGTCTTCTCGCCGTCCCGGTCCTGCTCGCCGTCGTCGCCCCGGGGATGCAGGCCGGCGGTGCGCAGGCCGCGTCGCGCTGGGCTCCCGCGTCGACGGCGACGATCCACCCCGGCGTGCAGATGTTCACCGACGGTGCGCAGTGCACGGCCAACTTCGTCTTCACCGACGACGCCCGCCGCGTGTACGTCGGCTACGCGGCGCACTGCGCGGCCACTGGTGGCTCCAGCGACACCGACGGCTGCGCCACCCGCAGCCTGGCTCTCGGCACGCCGGTCCGCTTCGGCACCGGCGCGGGGCTCCTCACGTCGGGCACGACCACCGGCTCGGGCCGCCTCGCCTACAGCTCGTGGCGCACCATGCAGGCGCGCCACGAGACGAACACCATCCGGTGCGCCTACAACGACTTCGCGCTGGTCCGCGTCGACGCCGGCTCGGTCGGCAAGGTGAACCCGTCGATGCCGGTGACCGGGGGTCCGGTCGCGCTGGACACCGACGGTGTGCCGGTCGGCAGCACGGTCTACACCTACGGGGCCTCCAGCATGACGCTCGGTGGCGGCGGCTCGGCCCGGACCGCGCGCAAGACGGCGACCGAGGGCCGCGGCTGGGAGCACGTCGTCCGTGGTGGCACCGGGATCCCGGGCGACTCCGGATCGGGTTACCTCGGTCCCGACGGGCGTGCTGCCGGTGTGCTCTCGACGCTCGCCTTCGGCCTCACCGGCACCAGCAACGGCGTCGGTGACCTGGCCCACGAGCTCGCCTTCGCCCAGGCGCACTCCGGCATCGCCGGCCTCCGGCTGGTTCCCGGCACGGTGCGCTTCCACCCCGCGTGACGGCGGTGGGCCTGCTCCCGGCGGACGGATCTGCCGGCCGTGTCTGACAGGGTGGGACACGTGCTCGACACCGCGCCCACCTACCGCCTCGTCCCGCCGTCGTCCGGCGGATCCGCGGTGCTGCTCGACGAGGCGCAGCAGCGGGTCGTCGACCACGCGGGCGGGCCGCTGCTGGTCCTGGCCGGGCCGGGCACCGGCAAGACGACGACGCTGGTCGAGGCGATCGCGACGCGCATCGAGCGCGACGGGGTCTCGCCCGGGTCGATCCTCGCGCTGACCTTCTCGCGCAAGGCGGCGGAGCAGCTGCGCGACCGCGTCACGGCCCGCATCGGGCGCACCACGACGGCGACGATGTGCTCGACGTTCCACTCCTTCGCCTACGGGCTGATCCGCGCCCACGCGCCCAAGGAGCTCTACGACGCTCCGCTGCGCCTGCTGTCGGCACCCGAGCAGGACGTGGTGCTGCGCGAGCTGCTGGCCGACCACCCCGAGTCGGTGCGGTGGCCGGACTCCCTGCGTGGTGCCCTCGGCACGCGGGGCTTCGCGCGTGAGGTGCAGGCGGTGCTCGGCCGTGCCCGCGAGAAGGGGCTGGCGCCCGACGACCTCGCCGCGCTCGGCCGCGACCACGGGCTGCCCGCGTTCGTGGCGGCGGGTGCGTTCCTGGAGCAGTACCTCACGATCCTCGACGCGCAGGGCGCCACCGACTACGCCGACCTGATCCGGCGCGCGACGATCGAGGCCGAGGCGCACCGCGCGGAGCTCCGCGAGCGCTTCACCCACGTCTTCGTCGACGAGTACCAGGACACCGACCCCGGCCAGGTCGCGCTGCTGCAGGCCCTGGCCGGCGACGGCCGTTCGCTGACCGTCGTCGGCGACCCGCACCAGTCGATCTACGCCTTCCGCGGCGCTGAGGTGCGCGGGATCCTCGAGTTCCCGACGGCGTTCCCCCAGGCCTCGGGAGAGCCGGCCGAGGTCATCGCCCTGGCCACGACACGTCGCTTCGGTCCGCGGCTGCTGCGCGCCAGCCAGGCTGTCGCCAGTCGGCTCTCGCTCCAGGGATCGATCCCCGTCGAGGCACGCGAGGCGTTCCTCGCTCCGCGGGCGCTGCCGGGCCCGTTCGGGGACGGGCAGGTCGAGGTCCGCACGTTCGACAGCGAGCGCGCCGAGGCCGAGCACCTCGCCGACCTGCTGCGACGGGCCCACCTCGAGGACGGCATCGGCTGGGACGAGATGGCCGTTCTGGTCCGCTCGGGACGGTCCTCGATCCCGGCGCTGCGCCGCTCCCTCGGGGCGGCAGGGGTGCCGGTCGAGGTCGCCTCCGACGACCTGCCGCTGGTCCGCGACCCGGCCGTCCTGCCGCTGCTCGACGCCCTGCGCGCGGTGGTCCACCTCGACGACCGGGACCCGGAGTCTGTCGAGCACGTCGGGGCCGCGCGCGCGGAGGCACTGCTGACCGGCCCGCTCGGCGGCCTCGACGCCGGCGACGCGCGCCGGCTCGCCCGGGCCCTGCGTGCGCGCGAGAAGGCCATGGCTGCGGAGGCGGGCCGCCCTGCGCGCTCCTCCCGTGAGCTGATCCGGCTCGCCGTCGTCGAGCCCGGCTTCCTCGACGGGCTCGCCGTTCCCGAGGCAGCGCGCGCCCGAGCGCTCTCCGACCTGCTGGTGACCGCCCGTGCGCAGACCGTCGCGGGAGCGACCGCCGAGGAGGTCCTCTGGACCCTGTGGGACGGCACGGCCTGGCCCGCGCGCCTGCGGCGTGGCGTCGAGGCCGGTGGCGGCTCGGCCCGTCGGGCCCATCGCGACCTCGACGCCATCTGCGCGCTCTTCGAGGCCGCCGCGCGCGTGGAGGAGCAGCGCGACCACACCGGCGTGGCGACGTTCCTCAGCACCCTGGTCGCACAGGAGATCCCGGGCGACACGATGGCGGAGCGGGGCGTGCGCGGAGCCGCCGTGCGGCTCCTCACCGCCCACCGGTCCAAGGGGCTGGAGTGGCGCCTGGTCGTGGTCGCCCACGTGCAGGAGGACGGCTGGCCGGACCTGCGGCGCCGTTCCTCGCTGCTCGGTGCCGACCTGATCGGCGCCGACCCCTCCGGTGCGCCCGTGCTGCAGCCGCCCGTCACGACGCGTGAGCTGCTCATGGAGGAGAGGCGGCTCTTCTACGTCGCGTGCACGCGTGCGCAGCAGCGGCTGGTCGTCACGGCCGTGCAGTCGAGCGACGACGAGGGCGAGCAGCCCTCGCGCTTCCTCACCGACCTGTTCCCGCTCGACGTCGTGCGCGAGCGTCGTGACTCGCTGCCGATCCACCACCTGTCCGGCCGACCCCGGCGGCCGCTCTCCCTCGGCGGCATGGTCGCCGAGCTGCGTCGCATGGTCGCCGACCCGGAGGCGCCCGAGCCGCTGCGCGACGCCGCGGCCCGGAGGCTGGCCCGGCTCGCGGCCGAGGGCGTCGCGCTGGCCGACCCGTCGAGCTGGTGGGGCACCCGCGCCGCGTCGTTCAGCAGCCAGCCCGTGCGTGAGAGCGACCAGCCGGTGCCGGTCTCGGCGAGCATGCTCGAGAGCGTGCTCGCCTGTCCGATGGCGTGGTTCCTGGAGCGCGAGGCCGGCGGTGCAGGCGCCTCCCACCAGTCGGCCAACCTCGGGCAGCTCGTCCACGCGCTTGCCGAGGGCGTGGCCGCCGGTGACCTGACGCCCGACCTCGAGGTGCTGATGGAGCACGTCGACGCGGTGTGGGGCCGCCTCGCCTTCCGCACTCCCTGGTCGGCGGCGCGTGAGCACGAGCGGGTCCGCAACGCGCTGGTGAAGTTCCTGGCATGGCACGCGGGCAACCCGCGTGAGCTGCTCGGCACCGAGGTGCGGTTCTCGGCCGAGGTCGAGATCGCCGATGGCGAGCGGGTGCGCCTCACCGGCTACGCCGACCGGCTCGAGCTGGATGCCGCCGGGCGCGTGGTGGTCGTCGACCTCAAGACCGGGCGCAGCAAGCCCACCGGTCCGGCGGTCGAGCGCCACACGCAGCTCGCCCTCTACCAGTACGCCGTCGACGCCGGCGCGATCGAGGGCGTCACGGCCGGTTCGGGCGGTGCCGAGCTCGTGCAGCTCGGGCTCGAGGACGGCCTCCCGGAGGCGCAGGTGCAGCGGCAGGCGCAGCATGCCCCCGACGGGCCTGAGCGGTCGCGGCTGCGGGAGCACCTGGCCTACACCGCCACGCTGGTCCGCGACGAGCAGTTCCCCGCGCTGACCGGCCAGCACTGTGACCGCTGCGCGTTCACCGCGATCTGTCCTGCGAAGTCGGCCGGATCGGTGGTGACCCGATGAACGGTCCTCACCTGCGGATCGAGACGCCGGAGGACCTGCAGCGCCTCATGCGCACCGACTACGCGCCGAGCGCCCAGCAGTGGCAGGCGATCTCGGCGCCGCTGGAGCCGGCGGTCGTGATCGCGGGCGCCGGCTCCGGCAAGACCACCCTGATGGCAGCGCGGGTGGTCTACCTGGTCGCGACCGGGCAGGTGCGGCCGGAGGAGGTGCTCGGCCTGACCTTCACCACCAAGGCGGCGGCCGAGCTGCGGGTGCGCATCCGCGAGGCGCTGGAGCGCGCGGGCGTGATGGAGCCGGTGATCGGCGCCGACGGCGAGCCCGAGGACGTCCTCGAGCCGACCGTCGCGACCTACAACGCCTATGCGTCGACGCTGCTGGCCGACCACGGCCTGCGCATGGGCCACGAGCCCGACACCCGGGTCATCACCGACGCGGCCCGCTACCAGCTCGGTGCCCGCGTCGTCGACCGCTACACCGGCGACGTCCGGCTGCTCTCCGACCACCCGCCGACTGTCATCCAGGGCCTGCTCGCGCTCGACGGCGCGATGACCGAGCACCTGGTCGGCCCCGACGACGTGCGGCGGGTCGACGCCCGGGCGTGGGAGGGGTTCGGCCAGGCCCTCGCGCGGGCCCAGGCCGACCTCGCCGACGGCAAGCGGGTCAAGACCCACGTCGACGCCCTGGCCGGGGTGCTCAACGTGATCGAGCGCCGTGGCGAGCTGCTCGGCCTCGTCGCGTCGTACCGCAGGCTCAAGCGCGACCTCGGCCTGATGGACTTCGCCGACCAGATCGAGCTCGGTGCGCGCCTCGCGGTCGAGCAGCCCGAGGTCGGGGAGATCGAGCGGGCGCGCTTCAAGGTCGTCCTCCTCGACGAGTACCAGGACACCTCCGTCGCCCAGGCGATCATGCTGAGCCGCCTCTTCGGCGAGGCGCACCCGGTCACGGCGGTCGGTGACCCCAACCAGGCGATCTACGGCTGGCGCGGAGCGTCGGTCTCCAACATCCTCAACTTCGCCGACGCCTTTCCCGCGATCACGGGGCCGTCCGGGGTCAGGGTCCACCCGCTGACGGTCAACCGCCGTTCCGAGCGGCGGATCCTCGACGTCGCCAACCGGCTCGCCCAGCCGCTGCTGGAGAAGTTCGCGCAGGTCGCGCCGCTCGAGGCTCCCGAGAGCGCGGGCGAGGGCACGGTCGAGGCGCGCACCTTCGCGACGTACGCCGACGAGCTGGCGTGGCTGGCCGCCGAGGTCGCCGCGGCACACACGGGGGAGAAGCACGGCCGCTGGTCCGACATCGGTGTGCTCGTGCGCGACAACGCCCACGCGGCCGACGTCTTCGATGCGCTGACCGGGGCAGGCATCCCGGTCGAGATCGTCGGCCTCTCCGGCCTGCTGCGCCTGCCCGAGGTCGCCGAGATCGTCGCGACCCTGCACCTGCTCCACGACGTCACCGCCAACGCTGCGCTGTTGACGCTGCTGACCGGGCCGCGGTGGGCCATCGGCGCCCGTGACCTCAAGCTCCTCGGCCAGCGGGCCGCGGAGATCGCCGGGCGCGGTGGACGCCAGGAGGCCGCGGGCATCGACCAGCAGCTCACCGAGATCGCCGACGGTGTCGACCCCGCCGAGGTCGCCTCCCTCGGCGATGCGCTCGACGACCCCGGTGACCTCCCGTACAGCCCGGAGGCCCGGGAGCGGTTCGCGCTGCTGTCGGCCGAGCTCCGGCTGCTGCGCATGCACGCCTCCGACCCGCTGCTCGACGTCGTCCGCCGGATCATCGACGCCTCGGGGGTCGACGTCGAGCTCGCTGCGGCGGTGAGTCCGGCTGCTGCTGCGCGGCGTGACAACCTCGACCTGTTCGTGAAGGCCGTCGCCGACTTCCAGGCGGTCGACGGCGACGTCTCGCTCGCGGCGTTGCTCGCCTACCTCACGGCCGAGGACGACCAGGGCAACGGCCTCGACGTCGCGACGCCGACCGAGGCCGACTCGGTGAAGCTGCTGACCGTGCACCGCTCCAAGGGCCTGGAGTGGGAGACGGTCTTCTGCGTGGGCGTCTGCGAGACCCGCTTCCCGTCCAACCGCTCCCGCACCCTGTGGACCTCGTCGCCCTCTGTCCTCCCGGCGGAGCTGCGGGGTGACGCGGTCGACCAGCCGATGCTGGACGGCTGGGACAAGAAGGCGCTCGACGCCTACCGGGAAGCCACCCGTGCGCACGGCGCCGAGGAGGAGCTCCGGCTCGGCTACGTCGCCTTCACCCGGGCTGCGCAGCGGCTCGTGGTCAGCTCCTACCAGTGGGGCGCGCGCAAGACACCGTACGGCCCGTCGGCGTACCAGCGGGTGGTGCGCGACGCGCTCGTCGAGTGGGGCATCCCGCCGGAGGGCTGGCTCGACGTCCCCGCGAAGGGGGAGACCAACCCCCTGGACGAGGTCGACCCGAGTGTCGCCTGGCCGCTGACCGGCGTCGGCCGTGAGGCGCAGCTGCGTCGCGAGGCCGCCGCCCGTGTGCGTGGCGTGGACCTCGCCGCGCCCGAGGACGACGTCGACCTCGTGCACGCGGCCGTCGTCCAGGAGTGGGACGCCGAGCTCGACCGGCTGATCGCCGAGGCCCGCGCCGAGCGATCCACCGAGATCGCCGTGCCGATGCCGTCGTCGCTGTCGGCCACCTCCCTGGCGCGGCTTCGCGACGACCCGACGTCCTTCGCCCGTGACCTGGCCCGGCCGATGCCGCGCAAGCCGTCGGCGGCGGCCCGCTTCGGCACCCGCTTCCACGCCTGGGTCGAGGCGCGGTTCGGGCAGCAGCAGCTGATCGGCCTCGACGAGCTGCCGGGTGCCGGAGACGCCGAGATCGACGAGGCCGAGCTGCGCGAGCTGGTCGCGGCGTTCGAGGCGGGGGAGTTCGCCGACCGCGTGCCGGTTGCCGTGGAGCCGCCGTTCGCGCTGGTCCTCGGGGCGGACGGCACCGGTCAGGTCGTGCGCGGCCGCATCGACGCGGTCTACGCCGAGCCCGACGGCGGCTTCCTCGTCATCGACTGGAAGACGAGCAAGGCCGAGACCGCCGATCCCCTCCAGCTGGCGGTCTACCGGCTGGCCTGGGCCGAGCTGATGGGGGTGCCCGTCGAGGCCGTGCGTGCGGCGTTCCACTACGTGCGGACCGGCCACACCGTCGTCCACGACGACCTGCCGGGCCGCGACGCGCTGGAGTCCCTGCTCCGGCCGTGACCGCGGCTGCCATGATCGAGACGTGACAGAGCAGACCACGCCCGCGGCACCCGGCCTGACCAGCCACGACCGCCTCGGCCACCTCCGCGGTGACATGGCCCGGCTCGACGAGCTGTGGTCCGACCCAGCGACGCGGGTCCTGGTGGTCAGCGGCGGCCTCATGCTCGGGCGCGACGACGCGCCGGCGTGGATGGCGTCGGCCGAGGCCCAGGCGCACGGCGAGGGGACCCGGATCCTGCTCGGCGACCACGAGGGGGTGCACTACTTCGCGCTCCATGTGCGGCACCGCGACGACGCGCTCGCCTGGGTGGGCATGCGTGAGATCGGCCGGCACTTCCTCGTCGACGGCTGGGACACCCGGCTCGTCTTCCACGCCCTCGGCATGTCGGAGTGGCTCAGCCGCACGCGCTTCTGCGCCCGCTGCGGCGGCGAGCTGCGGCCGGAGATGGCCGGTCACGTGCTGCGGTGCCAGAGCTGCCAGCGCGAGCACTTCCCGCGCATCGAGCCGGCCGTGATCATGCTGATCACCGACGGGGAGCCCGGCACCGACCAGGAGCGCTGCCTCCTCGGCAGCGGGCTGAAGTGGGGCCCGACGCGCTTCTCGACGCTGGCTGGCTTCGCGGAGCCGGGGGAGTCGCTCGAGGACGCCGTACGCCGCGAGGTGCGCGAGGAGTCGGGCGTCGAGGTGGGTGAGGTGACGTGGTTCGGAAGTCAGGCGTGGCCGTTCCCGAGCTCGCTGATGCTCGGGTTCTTCGGGCGCGCGACGTCGACTGCGATCACGATCGACCCCGCAGAGATCGCCGACGCCCGGTGGTTCACCCGGGCGGAGCTGCGTGAGCAGGCGGAGTCCGGGGAGATCGCGCTGCCCGGCCGCGGCATCTCGATCTCCCGCAGCCTCATCGAGGCCTGGTACGGCGGCGAGCTGCCCGGCAGCTGGTGATCAGTTCAGCTCGGAGAGCTTCGCCTTCACCTGGGCGAGCGAGGGGTTCGTGTGCGCCGAGCCGTCGGCGTACACGAGGGTGGGGACGGTCTGGTTGCCGCCGTTGACCTGCATGACGAGGAACGCCGCGTCCTCGTTCTTCTCGATGTCGACGACCTGGTAGGCGATTCCCTCACGGTCGAGCTGGCTCTTGAGGCGGTGGCAGTAGCCGCACCAGGTGGTGCTGTACATCGTGATCGGGCTCATGGGTTTCCTCGCGGGCCGGGGGAGAGACGTGCGTTCAACGGTGCCAGGCACCGGGCGCATTCCCGGCATCGAGGTGTCGGTGGCCACGTCTAGGCTTGCGCGCATGCTTCGATCCGACCTGGGTGGCGACCTGCTCGCGGGACTCGACCCCGAGCAGCGCCGTGTCGCCGAGGCGCTGCGGGGGCCGGTGCAGGTTCTCGCCGGCGCCGGCACGGGCAAGACGCGGGCGATCACGCACCGGATCGCCCACGGCGTCGCCGAGGGCGTCTACCAGCCGACCGAGGTCCTGGCTGTCACGTTCACCACCCGCGCGGCGGGTGAGATGCGCACACGCCTGCGCGACCTGGGTGCGCCGGGGGTTCAGGCGCGCACCTTCCATGCCGCGGCGCTGCGCCAGCTGCGCTACTTCTGGCCCGCCATCCACGGCACCGAGCTGCCGACGCTCACGGAGTCGAAGCTGGGCCTGATGGCACAGGCAGTGCGGCGCCTGCGCATCGGCTCCGACCAGGGCATGCTCCGCGACCTGGCCAGCGAGGTCGAGTGGGCCAAGGTCAGCAACGTCAGCCCCGACGACTACGCCCTCGTCGCGCCGCGGCGCGGCCGCGAGGTCAACGGCGCCGACGCCTCCACCGTCGCCCACGTCTACGGCTCCTACGAGGAGGTGAAGCGGGCGGCCGGGCGCATGGACATGGAGGACGTGCTGCTCCTGACGGCAGGCCTCCTCGCCGAGGACGAGCGCGTGGCCGCGCAGGTCCGGCGGCAGTACAAGTTCTTCGTTGTCGACGAGTTCCAGGACGTCTCGCCGCTCCAGTCGACGCTCCTCGACCTGTGGCTCGGCGGCCGTGACGAGATCTGCGTGGTCGGTGACCCGGCCCAGACCATCTACAGCTTCGCCGGCGCCGACGCGGACTTCCTGCGCCGCTTCCCGCAGCGCTACGAGGGCACCACCAAGGTCGAGCTGGTCCGCAACTACCGCTCCACCCCCGAGGTCGTCGCTGCGGCCAACGGCCTGCTCGCGGGCACCAGCTCGCGCGGCGTCGACCTGCGCGCGCAGCGTCCGTCCGGTGCTGCGGTCCGCTACCTGGAGTACGACGACGAGGTCGCCGAGGCCGAGGCCGTCGCCGCCGAGATCGCCAGGCTGGTCGCCGATGGCACGCCGGTCAGCGAGATCGCGGTCCTGTTCCGCATCAACGCCCAGTCCGAGGCCTTCGAGGACGCGCTGGCGGCACGCAACGTGCCGTACGTGATCCGTGGTGCCGCGCGCTTCTTCGACCGCCCGGAGGTGCGCCAGGCGATCACGCTGCTGCGCGGCACCGCCCGGTCCGAGGGTGATCCCGACGATCTCGTGGGTGCGGTGACCGGCACGCTCGCCGGCCTGGGCTGGTCGCCCGAGCCGCCGGCCGCACGCGGCGCCGCCCGCGACCGCTGGGAGTCGCTGCAGGCGCTGGTGTCGCAGGCAGAGGCCTACGCGACGGAGCATCCCGGCAAGCTCGGTGCCTTCGTCGACGACCTCGACCGGCGCGCGGCCGAGCAGCACGCCCCGGTCGCGGGCGGAGTGACCCTGGCGACGATGCACGCGGCCAAGGGTCTCGAGTGGGACGCCGTCTTCGTCTGTGGCGTGCAGGAGGGGTCGCTCCCGATCACGTTCGCGAAGACGCCGGCCGAGATCGAGGAGGAGCGGCGTCTCCTCTACGTCGGCCTGACCCGGGCCCGGCTGCACCTGCGGGTGAGCTGGGCCGCGGCGCGCAACCCCGGCCAGCGCCGCAGCCGCAAGCCCTCGCGGTTCCTCGACGGCCTGCGACCGGAGGCCTCCTCGAGCTTCAACCGCCCGAGCGTCAGCGGTGCCCGCCGTGCGCAGCACTGCCGCACGTGTGGCAAGCCGCTCTCGAGCGCGGGGGAGCGCAAGACCGGTCGCTGCGACGGTTGCCCCGCCGCCTACGACGAGGCGCTCTTCGACCGCCTCAAGGAGTGGCGCCTGGAGCGGGCCAGCGAGGCCAAGGTCCCGGCGTACGTCGTCTTCACCGACAAGACTCTCGAGCTGATCGCCGAGCACCGGCCCGACGGCCCGGGTGCGCTGCTGCGCATCGCCGGCATCGGGGCGAAGAAGGCGGAGCAGTACGGCGAGGACGTCCTCGCCATCGTCGCCGAGAGCTGACCCGAGCCGCGACAGCGGCGATTGGCAGGATGTCGACGACATTCGTCAATAAATGGTTTGCCCATGACAAGCGCGGCACGTTACGGTCGTCATCACAGACGACCGCAACGTCGTCAGCCCCATTCGCACCCGAGACACCGAAGGAGGTGGACCCCATGGAGATCACGACGATCACGACGATCACGACGGCGCCGTACGCCGTCGCTGCTGCCGTCGCGCAGCCGCGCCTCGCCATGCCGTCCGCCGCTGCCTTCGGTGGCACCCGTGTCTGGTCGGCCGACAAGCGCAACCAGAAGCACGTGGCCGTTGTCGGCAACGTCCCGGGTCTTCCGGTCTGGAGTCCACCTCACTGCTGAGCACGTGCAGGCGCCACTCCAGGCCGCGGAACCCGAAACCCGGGATCCGCGGCCTTTTCGTTTTCCCAACCAATTCCGGACCCACCGGTCCACACCCAGGAGGTGAACACAGATGACCACCAGCGTTCTCGAGCGCAGCATCGCATCCGGTGCCACCGAAGGATTCCCGTGTCACGCGAATGACCCGGAGCTCTTCTTCGCCGAGCTGCCGAGCGATGTCGAGTACGCCAAGGCCCTCTGTCAGTCCTGCCCGATCCAGGCAGCCTGCCTGGCCGGCGCACTCGAGCGGCGTGAGCCGTGGGGCGTGTGGGGCGGTGAGCTCTTCCTCCAGGGAGTGGTGATCCCCCGCAAGCGGCCCCGTGGCCGTCCGCGCAAGGACGCGGTGGCGGCGTGACCCGCCCGACCGCGTCCTCCCTCCCCACCCGAAACCTGAACGGAGCACCCACCATGTACATCCAGACGGAGATCCTCGCGCGTGAGCTGATCGCCGCGCGCCTGGCCGAGGCAGAACGCATCCGCCGCCGGCGCTTCCTGACCCAGGCTGCCCGCCTGAGCCGGGCCGCCGAGCGCGCTGCGTACGACGCACGCCTCGCCCTCGGTCGCGTCGGCCGCTGAGCCGACGCAGGGACCCCCGGAGCCGTCACGCGGTCCTGCTGTTGCTGCTGCAACCGCAGGCCGCGTGGCGGCTCCACTGCGTCCGGGGGAGCGTGAGCGCCGGGTCCACGTCGATCACCGTCGACCAGGTCGCCGGCGGCAGGACGTCGGCCCAGCGGCTGAGGTCGCGGGCGAGCAGGGCCACCCCGAGGGCGACGAGGTCGGCGGGCACGGGCGTCGGCAGGCCCCAGAGCGTGTGGGGCGGGCCAGTGTGCTGCTCGAGCACCAGGGCGTGGCGCGGGTCGCGCTCGGAGGCGTGGGCGTCGATGCACCGCTGGCATGCGGTGAGGCCGGGATGCACGAACGGCCCCACCCGCACGTGTCCCTCGCTGAGCACCAGGGACAGGTGGGGCACGTCGTCGCGGACGAGGCCGTCCAGCACGGAACGGTCGGGCTCGCCCTCGGACACGACGGCGACGACGTCGAGCCGCCCGTGCGCCCCGACGGTCATGCCGCCGAGGCACAGGAGCTCGCGGAGCTGGTCGACGGCTGCGTGGAGGCCCCGGCTGATCAGGCCCACCTGCACCTGTCGTCGTGCGGCGAGCCGGGAGGCCCCGGCGTCACCCGCCTCGGAGACCAGCGCCGACCGAGCCCCCGCGGCCGCCCCGTCCGTGCCGTCCAGCGCGCGGCACCACAGGTCGGCATCGACCACCATGTCGTGGTCGAGCAGTGCGCGGCACGCCTGCACGGCAGCTGGTTCGAGGAAGGCGGGATGAGCGGGCGGCCGGCCGTCGTCGAGGCCCGCGAGCAGCAGATGAACCGCCGGATGGTCGGGCAGGACCACGGCCCTGGCGGTGGAGAGGCCGACCTGGAGCTGGGAGGCTGACCGCCGCACGACCCGGACGCCGGGCCGCAGGGCCGCGCGGGCGGGAAATCCAGGATGACGTGCGAGAGGGTCGGTCGGCTCCATGCGTCGCAGGCTGGCACGCGCGGCGGCAGGGCGTCGTACCTCCTCCACAGGGCTGGCCGGCCCGGGCATGACACGACCCCCGGTCCACGAGGGACCGGGGGTCGAAGTCAGTGTGCGGCAGTGCCGCGTGCCGGACTCAGGCCTTGCCGAGGATCCGGTTCAGGTTGGTCGAGCAGACCGGGCAGACGGCCTTGGCCATCTTGGTGCCCTTCTCGTTGACACGGATCTCGCCCGTGGCCTCGCGCTTCTCCTTGCACTTCACGCAGTAGAACTCGCCGCTCCAGGTCTCCGCCATGACGGCCTCCTTGCTTCTGTATCACTTGGTCGTCGCGACGGGGAGGATGGGGAAGCCCGCCGGGGCTGCGCACACCGGGAAGTACGCGCAACCACCGTGACCCTAGACCACGCCTGAGCGTGAATGTGGGAGGCGCCACGCCGTAGGGTGCCGCCATGTCCTCCGCGCCTGAGAGCCCTGCCCACCTCCGGATCGAGCGCCCGGTCGACGGTGTCGTCCTGCTCACCCTCGACAACCCCGACCAGATGAACGCGATGTCGGACGAGATGACCGCTTCGTGGGCCGCGGCCATCGCCGCCCTGAAGGCCGACGCGACGGTGCGCTGCGTCGTCGTCACCGGTGCCGGTCGGGCCTTCTCGGCGGGTGGCAACACCACGTGGCTCGCGGAGAGTGGCGCCCTGCCCACGCCTGCCCTCCGGGACCAGATGCTCGGCTTCTACCGGACCTGGCTGGCGATCCGCGACCTCGAGGTGCCGACGATCGCGGCGGTCAACGGGGCGGCGGTCGGCGCCGGCCTCGGCATCGCCCTCGCCTGCGACATGCGGTACGCCGCTGCCGGCGCCAAGCTCGGTGCCTCGTTCGTGAAGCTCGGCCTGCACCCGGGCATGGGCATCTCCTACCTCCTGCCGGAGGTCGTCGGCGACGCGGCGGCGCGCGACCTGCTGCTCACCGGCCGCCTGGTCGACGCCGGCGAGGCCCTGCGCCTCGGTCTCGTCTCGCGCGTCGTCGAGCGCGAGGGCTTCCTCGACGAGGTGCTCGCCACCGCCGCTCAGGTCGCGGCCAACGCGCCCCTGGCGACGCGCTACACGAAGGTCACGCTGCGGCGCCAGCGCACCTCGCTCGACGAGACCCTGCAGGTGGAGGCGCTCGCGCAGCCGATCACGTTCGGCACCGAGGACCTCCAGGAGGGCATCGCCGCGGTGCAGGCCAAGCGTGCTCCGGAGTTCACCGGTCGCTGAGGTCACGAAGGCCGACTCCCACAGACAGCGGAGGCCCCCGGATCTCACGCCTGCCGCGCCTGCCTTCCCCTTGCCTGCGCGGCGGCGGAGCCCGGAGGCCTCGCGTGGTTCCGACGCTAGGAGCGATGTGTGCGTCGGTCAACATTCTGGCGGGGACTGCTGCCCACAGCCTGTGGACAACGATGTGGACAACCTGTTGAACGGATGCGATTGACTGTGGAACGGCTCGGGATGAGCCTGTGGGCGACACGCGCGGGCTGCGTCGTCCGCGCCGTACCGACCAGCGGGAACGCCGTTCCCCAGCCTGTGGAGGAGAAGAAGTGAGCGCTCCCCAGCCGTACGCCGGAGGGCCCGTCGCCGCGCTGCGCCGGATCGCGTTCCTCCTCGAGCGCGGCCGCGAGGACTCCTACAAGGTCAAGGCGTTCCGTTCCGCTGCATCGACGCTGCTGCCGCTGCCCGCGGACGACGTCGCCTCGCTGGCGGCCACCGGCTCACTCACGACGCTGCCGGGCGTCGGCGCGAGCTCCGCGAAGGTGATCGAGGCTGCCGTCCGCGGGGAGATGCCCGAGCGGCTCGCCGACCTCGAGGCGCGCCACGGGGGTCCGCTGGTCACCGGGGGAGAGGCGCTCATGCGGCAGGTCCGCGGTGACCTGCACAGCCACTCGGACTGGTCGGACGGCGGTTCGCCGATCGAGGAGATGGCGGTCACCGCGATGGAGCTCGGCCGGGAGTACCAGGTGCTGACCGACCACTCGCCACGCCTCCGAGTGGCCAACGGGCTCTCGGCGGAGCGCCTGGCCCGCCAGCTCGACGTGGTCGACGCCGTCAACGCGCACCTGGGTGGGGCCTTCACGCTGCTCAAGGGCATCGAGGTCGACATCCTGGACGACGGGCGCCTCGACCAGACCGACGAGATGCTGGCCCGTCTCGACGTTCGCGTGGCGAGCGTGCACTCCAAGCTCGCCATGGACCGCGACGCGATGACGCGCCGCATGGTCAACGCGGTGCGCAACCCGTTCACGAACGTGCTGGGCCACTGCACGGGACGCCTGGTCATGGGCAACCGGGGCACGCGCCCCCAGTCGGCGTTCGACGCCCGGGCGGTCTTCGAGGCATGCGCGGAGGAGGGCGTCGCCGTCGAGATCAACGCCCGCCCCGAGCGGCGCGACCCGCCCACGAAGCTGCTCGAGCTGGCTCGCGACATCGGCTGCGTCTTCTCGATCGACTCCGACGCCCACGCGCCGGGTCAGCTCGACTTCCTGGCGTACGGCGCTGCCCGTGCCGAGGCGGCCGGGATCGACGCGGACCGCATCGTGACCACGTGGCCCGTCGAACGGCTGCTGGAGTGGGCTGCGCCACGTTTCGTGCTCTGAGCGCTACTGTGCCCGTCCATGGGCACTCCCGAGGTCGAGGTACGCCGCTCCAAGCAGCGTCGTCGCACCATCGCCGCGCGCCTCGAGGGCAACCGGGTCATCGTGATGGTCCCGTCGAGCCTGTCGAAGGCGCAGGAGAAGCTCGAGGTCGAGCGGATCGTGAAGCGGCTGCTCAGCCGCACCGAGCGGGCGAAGCGCTCCACGGACGCCGACCTCATGCGGCGGGCGAAGCAGCTCTCCGACACCTACCTCGGGGGCCTGGCGAAACCGGACTCGGTGCGCTGGGTGAGCAACCAGCGCTCCCGATGGGGCTCCTGCACGCCGGGGGAACGCACCATCCGCCTCTCCGACCGCCTCCACGACATGCCGCGGTGGGTCGTCGACTACGTGCTCGTGCACGAGCTGGCGCACCTGATCGAGTCCGGCCACACCGACGAGTTCTGGGCGTGGGTCTCGAACTACCCGCACGCGGAGAAGGCCAAGGGCTACCTCGAGGGCTTCTCCGCCGGTGCGCGCCTGGACGCCGGCGACGACGGTGATGCCGAGGACGACGGGGAGGACGGGGACGACGACCGCGGCTGATCCCGTCGCCGGTCCGCCGCTGGTCCCGTGCCTGTGGAGGACCGCTCGCGTTCGTACGCGGTTCGCGCCACCGTCGGCGTGTGCGCGACCGCGAAGCCGACCCGTTCCTGAGGATCAACTCACCCCGCTACGTCGACATCGTCACCGACGGCGTGGTGGAGATGCCGCGCGAGTGCGGCGTCGACGCCGTCACGATGCGTGCCCTGGCGGCGTGGATGAAGGTCACGCCGTCCGCCCTCTCCCACCGGGCCGGGTGGCCCGACACGCTCCTGCTCATCGTCGAAGGCCTCGGGCGGCGATGGATCGCCTGGAGCACGCATGCGCTCGCGCACGGCGGGCAACCGGCCCTGCCCCGGACGGTGCTGGAACGCCACGGGGTCCGCGTCTGGGCGGTCGTGCGCGAGCTCGCCGCGACGGCGGCGGTGCAGGGGCACCGTGATGCCCTCGAGAGGTGGCACTGGTTCGGGGACCACGAGGCGGAGCTGGTGCTGGAGTGGTGGCGCGCTGCGGGGCGGCCCGAGGCGGAGCTCGCCGCCTTCCGGGCGCTCATCGACGGGACCCGTCTTGCGCTGGCGTTCGACCCGGCGCTGCGCGTGGCCGATGCGGAGTGCCTCTTCCGCGACCTCACCATCCGTTGAGGTCTGCTCAACACCCGTTGAGGTCGCGTAACAGGGCGGCTGCCAGAGGCGGCGAGATGTCCGTTTTCGGGCCCGGCAGGGACCCAGCGGCGGTCAGTGCCCCAGCCGCGCCTTGGCCAAGGCGACCAGCTCGACCATGTCGGCGTCCTGGGTCGGCAGGGCGTCGGCCGGCCACCAGCGCACGTCGAGGGACTCCTCGCTCACGGCATGGACCGCGTCTGCCGGCGCGACGGCCACGTAGCGCACGTCGAGGTGGTGGACTGAGCGCGAGGGGTCGCCGCCTGACTCCGCGGCAGACAGGGGCCCCCCGCAGAAGGGCACGGCGTGCTCCGAGAGCTGCACCGGCACCGGGTCGAGGGCGAGCTCGGTGAGACCGGACTCCTCGCGGGCCTCGCGGAGCGCTGCATCGGCCAGGGTCGCGTCACCCTCCTCGCAGTGGCCGCCGAACTGGAACCATGCCTGGGCCTTGGCGTGCAGCGTGAGCAGTACCGACGCGCCGTCCGCGGAGAGGACCAGCGTCGACGCCGTCAGGTGGTCGGGCCGGCACGCCCGGGACATCGCATCCGGACTCGCCGCGAGCACGTCGGCGTAGCGGTGCCGCAGTGCCTCCTGCTCGACCGTGGGCGCGACCCAGTCCGCGAGCACGCGGCTCGCGTCGGCGTGGAGGCTCACTCCCCGGTGCCCTCGTCGTCGCCAGGAGCGGCGTCAGACGGACCGTCGAGGAGCTGCTGCAGCGCGGCGTCGAACTCCTCCTGCGACATCTCCTCGGACGGCATGTCCAGCCCCTCGCGGAAGCCGAGCGGGTCGTCGAGGTCCTCGGCGGTGGGGAGCAGGTCGGGGTGCAGCCACACCGCGTCGCGCGCCTCGACGCCCTGCCGGGCGCGGAGCGAGCCCCACAGGGTCGAAGCGTCACGCAGGCGGCGGGGCCGCAGCTCGAGGCCGACCAGCGCGGCGAAGGTCTCCTCGGCCGGACCGCCAGCGGCGCGGCGACGGCGTACGGCCTCGTGGAGCTTGCCGGCAGACGGCATCCGGGTCGCGGTGGCCTGGCCGACGACCTCGTCCACCCAGCCCTCGACGAGGGCGAGCGTCGTCTCGAGCCGCTGCAGCGCGGCCTCCTGTGCCGGCGACTTCGAGGGTGCGAACAACCCGCCCTCGAGCGCGGACTGGATCTCCTCCATGTTGGACGGGTCGAGGTTGCGCATCTGCTCCTCGATGCCGGCCGTGTCGATCGTGATGCCCCGGCCGTAGTCGGCGACCGCGGTCAGCAGGTGCTCGCGCAGCCACGGCACCTGGGCGAAGAGGCGCTGGTGCGCGGCCTCGCGGAGGGCGAGGTAGAGCGTGACGTCGTCGCGGGAGACGTCAAGCCCCTCGGCGAACGCCGCGATGTTGGTGGGAACCAGGGCGGCGCGACCGGTGGGCCCGAGCGGGAGGCCGATGTCGGAGGCTGTGAGCACCTCGGAGGCCAGGCCGCCGATGGCGGTGCCGATCTGGCTGCCGAACATCGCTCCACCCATCTGGTTGAGCATGCCGAGGAAGGGCCCGGCCATGGCAGCGGCCTCGGCCGGCAGCGCCTTGCCCATCGCCGCGACCACGTGCTCGGCGACCGGCTCGACCAGGCGCTGCCAGACCTCGCGGGTCGACTCGATCCACTCCGCACGACTCCAGGCGGCCGTCGAGGTGACGCCGCTGGCGAAGTCGGTGGCCTCGTCGAGCCACAGGTCGGCCAGGCGCACGGCGTCAGCGACGGCGTTGACCTGGGAGGAGTCGGGCGACGGGTCGGGCTCCGCCGCGACCGTGCGACGCGCCAGGTCGGTGGCCAGCTGCCAGTTCACGGGGCCGTCGAACGGTTGCATCATCGCCTGGACCTGGCTCAGCAGGCCGCTCAGGTCGGGCATTCCTGACGCGCCCTGACCTGAGCCCTGCCCGAGGAACTGCCCGAGGAACTGCTCGAACGGCGTGCCCTCGAAGGGGTTCTTCGGCTCGCCCTGGTCGCCGGGGCCGGGGGTGTCACTCATGTCCCTCACGGTACCCTTCCGCGCATGACGGAGGGACGGGAGAGGGACGTCGTCCGGCTGGTCGCGATCGAGCAGACCCCGCTGGACGTGACGGCCGTCCTCGAGGCGCTGGGCGACGACGCCGCGGGTGGTCTCAACCTGTTCGTGGGCAGGGTGCGCGACCACGACCGGCGCGGAGGCTGCGGCCAGCACGGCCCGGACGACACAGGCGCGTCCCACGGCGACGCGCAGGCGGTCACCGGTCTCGACTACTCCGCACACCCGACCGCGCTCGATCGCCTCCGCGAGGTCTGCGAGCGGGTGGCCGCGCGCCACGACGTACGGGCTGTCGCGGCGGTGCATCGCGTCGGCGAGCTGGCCATCGGCGACCTCGCGGTGGTCGTCGCGACGGCTGCGGCACACCGCGGCGAGTCCTTCGCGGCCACGCGCGACCTCATCGACACGCTCAAGGCCGAGGTGCCGATCTGGAAGCACCAGCGCTTCGCGGACGGCTCGGATGAGTGGGTCGGCACCCCCTGACCCCGTAGGCTGCGATCGTGGACCTGGGAATCCTGTGGTGGCTGGCCCCGCCCGTCGTCGTCACGCTCGTCGCCATCGCGTGGGTCACGTGGGCCGGCAAGGCGCGCGGCAGCGTCGACCCCGAGGTGGCGGCCGAGCGCATGGCCCGCGCGCTGCGCAAGGAGCACCCCGGCCAGAAGGTCACCGGTCCGGCCGCCACGCGCCCGCGCGACCGCAGCACCGGCATCGCGGTGCGGCCCTCGCGTGGTGAGTGAGGTCGTGGCGGATCCGGGCGACGAGGCCCGCGTCCACCATCGCGACTACCCCCTCGCGCCGCAGCGCATGAGCCGCCACACGGTCGCGACCCTGGTGGCCGCAGCGGTGACGGCGGTCGGAGCCGTCGTGATGGCCACGGTGCCGATGCCCTACGTGCGGTTCCAGCCGGGCACCACCGTCGACCTCCTGTCGGCGACGCGGGGTACCGAGCGGATCCAGGTCGAGGGTCACAGGTCCTATCCCGACGACGGCGAGCTCCGCATGACGACGATCATGGCCACGCCGCCGAAGACGGGCATCTCGCTCATCGCGGCGGTCACCGCATGGCTCTCCGCGGACCAGGCCGTCAAACCGGACGAGGACGTCTACGGCGCCCAGGACACCGCTGTGTCCCAGGAGCGCCAGTCGGCGGTCCAGATGTCGACGTCGCAGGACGTGGCGATCGCCGCCGCGATGGTCCATCTCGGGATCAAGGTGCCGAGGGTGCCGGTCGTCGGCCCGATCTCGCCGGGCTACCCCGCCGACGGAGCGCTGGTCGAGCGTGACCGCTACGTCCGCATCGGCGGCCACGCGATCCACGCCTGGAGCGACGTCGTGCGCACGATCTCGCACGCGACGCCGGACAAGCCGCTGGAGTTCGTCGTCGAGCGCGACGGCAAGCGGCTCACCGTGCCCGTGACCCCGCGGGTCGTCGACGGCCGCACGGTCATCGGCGTGCAGGAGGCGTTCGACTACGAGTTCCCGTTCAAGGTCACGATCAACCTGCCGGGCGACATCGGGGGTCCCAGCGCCGGTCTGATGTTCGCTCTCTCGGTCGTCGACACGCTGACCCCGGGTTCGCTCACGGGTGGCGCCCGCATCGCCGGCACCGGCGAGATGCTCAACCCCGAGGGGATCGTCGGGCCGATCGGTGGCATCCAGCAGAAGATCGCCGGCGCCCGCCAGGCCGGCGCCTCGCTCTTCCTCGTGCCCGCAGCCAACTGCGACGAGGCCGTGACCGCCCATCCGGGCAGCATGCGGCTGGCAGCGGTCGCGACGCTCAACGATGCCGAGAAGACCGTCTCCACCTACGCCGCGGACCACCGCGCCAAGCTCCCGACCTGCGAAGAGGTGCTCCAGCATGACCGAGCTCAGTGACCCGGCCTTCGACCCCGCGCTCGCGGCGGCTGTCGTCGAGATCGAGGAGCATGCCGCCGAGACGGGCTGGGACGGCCAGGCGCGCCTGTTCGCGCTCGTCGACACCAGCGCGCTGGTCGCGCGCGAGCCGGCCCTCGCCGCCGCCCTCGGCCTCGACGCCCACGACGCCGACGGCTCGCTGACGCCGATCGAGCAGGACCTCGAGCCGGGGCAGCAGCTGGAGCAGGTGCTCGAGCAGATCGGCTGGCCGCCGGAGGTCGCCGGCTGCGCGGCCGTCGTCGAGCGGCTGGTACTTCCCCCGGCCGCGGAGGGGCAGGTCCCGGAGGGGCTGGAGGAGGCGCAGGCCTTCGCGGCCGACCACCCGGACCGCCAGGAAGTGCGGATCGTCGCCGGCGTCACCCGGCGCGGGGGTGCCTGGTGCACGCTCCGGCTCCGCGCGCACGACAACACCGATGACGTCATCGGGGGAGTCGACCTCGTGCCGGCGCTGCTGGCCCTGCTCGGAGCGACGCTGGAGGATGAGGCATGAGCTCGATGTTCGGCGAGGGCGCCGGGCCTGCAGTGCCGGAGCCGGCCGCACGCCCCGGCTGGGCACGCGGCGTCCTGGTCACCGCGGTGATCCTGCTGGTGCTCTTCTTCGCGATGAGCGGCTTCACCAGCTTCTGGACCGAGAAGCTGTGGTTCTCCTCGACCGGGTTCAGCTCGGTCTTCGACCGCCTCGTGCTGACCAAGATCGGCCTCTTCCTGGCCTTCGGCGGGATCATGGCGGTCGCCGTGGCCGCCAACGTCGTCCTCGCCTACCGGCTGCGGCCGATGTTCCGTCCTGCCAGCCCCGAGCAGGTCGGCCTGGACCGGTACCGGCAGGCCGTCGGCCCGGTGCGCTACTGGGTGCTCGCCGGTGTCGCCCTGGTCACCGGGGCGTTCGCAGGCACGGCGGGCGCCGACTCCTGGCGGTCCTACATGCTGTGGCGCAACGGCGTCCCGTTCGGCAGCAAGGACCCCTACTTCCACCGGGACAAGGGCTTCTACGTCTTCGACCTCCCGTGGCTGCACCACGTCGTGAACTTCGCGATGGCGGTCTCCGTGGTGTCGCTGCTCGTGGTGCTGGTCGTCCACTACCTGTACGGCGGGATCCGTCTGCAGGCGACCCGCGACCGCCTCTCGGGCCCGGCGGCGGCGCAGATCTCGGTGCTCCTGGGCCTGTTCGTGCTCGGCAAGGCGGCCGACTACTGGCTGGACCGCTACGACCTGCTGAGCGCCGGTGGCGGCATCGTCGACGGCATCACCTACACCGACGACCACGCGGTGCTGCCGGCCAAGCTGATCCTGATGTCCATCGCGATCATCTGTGCGGTCCTCTTCTTCGCCAACGTCGTCCAGCGCACCTGGCTGCTTCCCTCGGTCGGCCTGGCCCTGCTCGTGCTCTCGGCGATCCTGCTCGGCATGGTCTGGCCCGGAGTGGTGCAGCAGTTCCAGGTCAACCCGTCTGCCTCCGACAAGGAGCCGCGGTACATCGCGCGCAACATCGCGGCGACCCGCGACGCGTACAAGATCGCCGGCGCCAAGGTCACGCCGTACGCCGGTCGCAGCACGCTGACGCCCGAGGACCAGCGCACCGAGCTCGCGAACGTCCCCGGCATCCGGCTGGTCGACCCCCAGCTGATCCAGAAGGCCTTCGAGAACCAGCAGCAGCTGCGCAAGTACTTCTCGGTCGCCAACGTGCTCGACGTCGACCACTACCCGGTGCAGGGGCGCGACCGCGACGTCGTGCTCGGCGTCCGTGAGATCAACCAGGCCGGCATCCCCGACGACGCCAAGAACTGGTCGAACCTGCACACCGTCTACACGCACGGCTACGGCGTGATCGCGGCGTACGGCAACCAGCGTGACGCCGAGTTCCACGAGCAGTCACTGCCGGACAACCCGGAGTGGGCCGGTGCCGGTGGCTCCGACTCCTCCAGCGACCTCGCGCCCGGCGGCTACCGCCCGCAGATCTACTTCGGCGAGAAGTCGCCGCAGTACTCCATCGTCGGCAAGGCGTCGAAGGGTGCGCGCGACGTCGAGCTCGACCAGTCGGCGAAGGGGGAGGAGGACACCACCAGCACGTACGACGGCAAGGCGGGCGTGCCGATCGGCAGCCTCTTCCACCAGGTCCTGTACGCCTGGAAGTACGGCAACGCCACCATCGCCCTCTCCGAGCGCGTCAACAAGAACTCGAAGATCCTCTACGACCGCAAGCCGCGCGAGATGGTCGAGAAGGTCGCGCCCTGGCTCACCGTCGACAGCGACCCGTTCCCGGCGATCGTCGACGGCAAGGTCGTCTGGATGCTCGACGGCTACACGACCACGGACCAGTACCCGCTCTCGGAGCGCGGCTCGTACAAGGAGATGACGTCCGACTCGCAGGCGAGCCCGACGGAGTTCCGCACGCTGCCGACCGACGAGATCAACTACATGCGCAACGCGGTCAAGGCCACCGTCGACGCGTACGACGGCACCGTGACGCTCTACGCCTGGGACGAGAGCGACCCGATCCTCCAGGCCTGGCGCAACGCGTTCCCCGGCACGGTCAAGGACAAGGACCAGATCCCGCAGGACCTGCTCGACCACATGCGCTATCCCGAGGACATGTTCAAGGTGCAGCGCTACCAGCTGCAGCGCTACCACGTGACCGACCCGGACACGTTCTACGAGGGCAAGGAGCAGTGGGAGGTCCCGGCCGACCCGACCGTCCCGAGCTCGCCGGGCGTCGCGACGAAGCTCCAGCCGCCGTACCGGCTCTCGGTCCGCACCGGTGCCGACAGCACGAAGCCGGTCTTCTCGCTGACCACCACGTTCGTGCCGAAGGGCAACGCCAACCTGGCGGCGTTCATGTCGGTCGACGGTGACGCCTCGCAGAAGGGCTACGGCACGCTGCGGATCCTCGAGCTGCCCTCGACCGGCCCGGTCAAGGGACCCAAGCAGGTGGCCACGGACTTCGCCACGGACTCGCGGATCCAGAACGAGCTGACCCGCTTCAACGCCTCGACCAACATCAGCAAGGTCTACGGCAACCTGCTCACCCTGCCGGTCGGTGACAGCCTGCTCTACGTGCAGCCGCTCTACACCCAGAAGGCCGGCTCGGACAGCTCCGGCAACTTCCCCGTGCTCAACTACGTCCTGGTCTCCTTCGGCGACCGGCTGGCGATCGCGACCACGATGTCCGAGGCGGTGGCCGAGGTGCTGCAGGTCGATGGCAACGCGGGCTCCGCGGACGGTGGCGACGGCGGTGACGGCGGCAAGCCCGGCGACGGCGGCGGGGTGCTCGACGACCAGGTGGTCACGCTCCTGCAGCAGGCCGACCGCGAGTTCGGCCTCGCGAAGGATGCGCTGAAGGCAGGCGACCTGGCGAAGTACCAGGAGCACACGGACGCGGCTCAGCGTCTGGTCGCCCGAGCCCTGCAGGCCTCGCGCACTCCTGCGGCGGCTCCGGCGACACCGTCGAAGCAGCCCTCCGCGTCGTCCACTCCCGCACCGTCGGCGCAGCCGACGAAGAAGGGCTAGCTCACGCGCTGATCGTGTCCTGGAGGTAGCTCAGGGCGACCAGCATCTCTCCGGTGCGTCGCGCCCGGTCGGTGATCCCGGCCCAGTCGTGCGCGCGGATCAGGTCGGCCGGGGCGATCCAGGTGCCGCCGACGGAGCTGACGTTGGGCACGGCGAGGTAGCGGCCGGCGTTCTCCAGGCTGATGCCGCCGGTCGCGCAGAACCGGAGGCCGGGGAGCGGGCCGGCCAGCGCGGCCAGGTACGCCGGGCCGCCCGACGCCTCGGCCGGGAAGAAGCGAGCCTCGGTCAGGCCGTGCTCGAGGAGCTGCATCGCCTCGCCTGCGGTCGAGCAGCCCGCGAGGTAGGGGAGCCCGGTCTCGAGGATGCCCTCGAGCAGGGCGGGGGTCGGGCCGGGCGACGCGATGAACGAGGCGCCCGCGTTGACCGCCATGACCGCCTGCGCCGTGCGCGTGATGGTGCCGGCGCCGACGACGATCTCGGGGACCTCGGTGGCGATGCGCTCGATGCTGACGAGCGCCTCGCGGGTGCGGGCTGCGACCTCGACGACACCGATGCCGCCGTCGAGGAGCGCGCGGGCCACGTTGACTGCGCGGCTCGGGTCCTCGATGACGACGGCGGGGATGACAGGACTGATCGAGAGGATGCTCATGTGAGCACGGTCTCTCACTTTTGCACTTTAAGCAAGCAAAAGAAGACTTGCAGGCGGTCTTAATGGGCTGCGTGAGCAGATCGGCCGCGGGTGAGGCGCTCGATTTGGAGTCGTCACCGTCGATGACGTAAGGTTCTGATCACCGACGCGGGGTGGAGCAGCTCGGTAGCTCGCTGGGCTCATAACCCAGAGGTCGCAGGTTCAAATCCTGTCCCCGCTACAAAGTGCGAAGGCCCGGACCGTCAGGTTCGGGCCTTCTGCCGTTCCTGCGGTGGGTGCTCCGTGGAGCGGGGACCGGCTCGGCTGAGCGGGGAACACCACCGCGGGCGCCGTGGTTGTGCCGCCCGTGAAGACCCTCGTGATCCTGGCCCACCCCGACCTCGCCTCCTCGCGGATCAACGCGCGCCTCGCCGATGCCGTGCGTGACCTGCCCGACGTGACCGTGCACGACCTCGTCGCGGCGTACCCGGACGGGCGGCTGGACGTCGAGCGCGAGCAGCAGCTGCTCCGCGAGCACGACCGGATCGTGTGGCAGTTCCCCTGGTACTGGTACTCCGTCCCGGCGGTCCTCAAGGCGTGGATCGACCAGGTGTTCACGGCCGGCTTCGCCTACGCAGGCGCCTCCGAGCTGCAGGGCAAGGTGCTGCAGGTCGTGACCTCCACGGGTGGCCCGGAGGCGGCGTACTCCGAGGAGGGCTACCACCAGACCACGTTGCACGACCTCGCGGCGCCGCTCCGGGCCACGGCCCGGCTCACCGGGCTCGAGTTCGCCACGCCGCTGGTGCTGTTCGGCGCACGCACGGCGACCGACGAGGACCTGGAGCTGCACGCGAAGCGCTACCGCGAGGTGCTCGGAGGCTGACGCTCGCGCGAGGTGAGGATGGCAGGGTCCAGACCGTCGGGTCCGGGCCCTCGCTCATTTGCTGGGGTTTCCACCGGGCAGTACTGGGGTCCCTCCCCAGACCCCAAGTGACTAGTGCCAATGAGGCCCCTTGACCTGACGGGCGGCGCTCCACTGGGTGTTGTCTCAAAGGCGTCTCGGGAACTTCCTTCCACTCCCGCAAAGGACCTCAGTCATGGCCAACTCCCTCTCGGCCCGTCGCCGCGGCGACGACGGCTTCACGCTCATCGAGCTCCTGATCGTCATCATCATCCTCGGCATCCTCGCTGCGATCGTGGTCTTCTCCGTGCGCGGCATCGCGGACCGCGGCAACACCGCCGCCTGCAAGACCGAGGTCCGGACGGTCGAGACGGCGGCCGAGGCCTACTACGCGAAGAAGGGCTCGTACCCGACGTGGGCGCAGCTGACTGCGACGGGCGCCGACCAGTTCCTGCACTCGGCACCGTCCATCGTCGTCTCCGGCGACTACGACGCCTCCACCGGCCAGGTCACGCACTCCTGCTGATCGTGCATCCCCGGGTGGGTGGTGCCTGCGCACCGCCCACCCGGGTCACCAGCCCTTCTCCCACCTCCCACCAGCGAGGGCACCATGCACAGCACCCCCCACCCGGTCGGCTCCACGGTCGACGGCCTCCTCGACCAGCTGTGGCAGGCCGGCGGCTCGGACCTCCTCCTGACGGTCGGCCTCCCGCCCATGCTGCGGGTCGACGCGGTCCTGGCGCCCGTCCCGGGCGCCGCACCGCTCACCGCCGAGGCGACCGACGGCCTCCTGGCGGAGATCCTCACGCCGGACCAGCTCAAGGCCTGGGACGACGTCAACGAGTACGACTTCGCCTTCTCCTGGCGCCACCACGCGCGCATCCGCGGCAACGCGTTCACCCAGCGTGGCGTGACCGCCGTCGCCCTCCGCATGATCCCGCGCGCGATCCCGACGCCGGACGACCTCGGACTGCCGCAGGTGCTCCGCGACCTGTCGTTGCGCCACCAGGGGCTGATCCTGCTCACGGGACCGACCGGTTCGGGAAAGTCCACGACCCTGGCCTCGCTGATCGACCTGATCAACCGCAACCGCGGAGCCCACATCATCACGATCGAGGACCCGATCGAGTACGTGCACGACCACATCCGGTCGGCCGTCAACCAGCGCGAGGTCGGCACCGACACGCAGAGCTTCCACGAAGCGTTGCGCAGCGTGCTGCGCGAGGACCCCGATGTGCTGCTCGTGGGCGAGATGCGGGACCTGGAATCGATCCAGTTCGCGCTGACCGTGGCGGAGACCGGACACCTGGTCTTCGCGACGCTGCACACCAACGACACCGCCCAGTCGCTGGGCCGCATGATCGACGTCTTCCCCGCGGAGCAGCAGGAGCAGATCCGCGTGCAGCTGGCGGCTGCCCTCAGCTGCGTGGTCTACCAGCGGCTGATCCCGTGCATCGGGGGCGGAATGGTCGCCGCGTACGAGGTGCTGACGGCGACACCCGCGGTGCGGAACCTGATCAAGGAGGGCAAGACGCACCAGCTGCGCAACTCGCTCGTGACCGGCATGCGCGACGGCATGGTGACGCTCGAGCAGTCGCTCTCGGACCTGATCGTGGCGGGCACGGTGAGCGAGGACGAGGCGATCGCGCGCAGCCTGTACCCGAAGGACATCGTCCCGCGCCAGCGGGTCGTGACCGCCGTCAGGTCGTGACGTGATGCGGATTCGCGGCCGACGTCACGAGGAGCCGGAGGCGCCCGCCCCGCGGCGCGAGGCGTACGACGAGGTCGTCACGGCGGTGCTGGTGGGTGCCGGACGGATCGAGCCGTACCAGCTGGACGCGCTGCGGGTCGGAGCCCCGGAGAGCCCACTCGCGGTCGAGGTGGTCCGCTCCGGGCTGCTGACCGACCGGGAGCTGACGGCCTTGATCGCCAACCACTACGGCTGTGGTGTCGTCGACTTCCGGATGGTCGACCCGACCCCCGAGGCGGTGGCGCTGCTCTCACGCGAGCAGGCCCGGGAGCTGCAGGTCGTGCCGCTCGAGATCACGGGGGAGACGGTCGCCGTGGCGCTCCTCGATCCGTCGCCGGAGCACGTGGCCCTCGTGTCGGCGGCGATCGGGCACCCGGTGGCACCCTGCATGGCCTCGCGCAGGACGCTGACCCAGGCGCTCGACACCGAGTACAAGGCGACCCACGAGGTCGGTGCCCACGTGGAGGCGTTCGAGGCGCGTGACCTGGTCCGTCGCGAGGCCCTCGCCGAGGGAGCACAGGTCAACGAGGACGCGCCCGTCGTCCAGGTCGTGCAGAAGGTGATCACCCAGGGGCTCCGCGACCGCGCCTCCGACATCCACATCGAGCCGGCCGGTGCCCGGGTCCGGGTCCGCTTCCGCATCGACGGGGCGCTGGTCGACGTGCTCGACCTGCCGGGCTCGATCGGTCCGGCGCTGGTGAGCCGCCTGAAGATCCTCGGCGGCATGAACATCGTCGAGCGACGCCGGCCCCAGGACGGCCAGATCTCGATGAACGTCGAAGGGCGGGAGGTCGACATCCGGGTCGCGACGACCTCGGTGGTCGGCGGCGAGAAGATCGTCCTGCGCCTGCTCGACAAGAGCCGTCCGCTCTTCCAGCTCTCCCAGCTGGGCATGCCGGACGACACGGCCGACCGGTTCCGGAGGCTCGTGCACCAGCCCTACGGGATGATCGTCTGTGCCGGGCCCACGGGCGGTGGCAAGACGACCACCCTGTACGCCTCGCTGAGCGAGCTGGACACGGTCGAGCGCAACATCATGACGATCGAGGACCCTGTCGAGTACACCTTCGACTCGATCAACCAGATCCAGATCAACGAGCAGGCCGGGATCACGTTCGCGGGCGGCCTGAAGTCGATCCTGCGCCAGGACCCCGACGTGATCCTCGTCGGCGAGATCCGCGACGTCGACACGGCCCGCATCGCCGTGCAGTCGGCGCTCACCGGTCACATGGTCCTCTCCTCGGTCCACGCGACGGAGGCGGTCTCGGCCCTGTACCGCCTGCTCGACATGGGCATCGAGGCGTTCCTGGTGGCGTCCTCTGTCAGCGCGGTCATGGCCCAGCGACTGGTCCGGCGCAGCTGCACCAACTGTCTCGAGCCCTACCAGCCGACCGCCGAGGAGCGCGCCTTCCTCGCCAGCGTCGGCGGCGAGGATCCGGTCGAGGGGTTCGTCCGCGGAGCCGGCTGCCACTTCTGTGCGCACACCGGCTTCCTCGACCGGATCGGGGTCTACGAGCTGCTGGCCGTCACGGACGAGGTCCGCGAGCAGATCGTCGACCGCGTGCCCCAGGACGAGATGCGCAAGCTCGCCCGGAGCCAGGGCATGCGGACCCTGCAGGAGCAGGGAGCGCGGCTCGTCGCGGAAGGGCTGACGACACCGGCCGAGGTCATGCGTTCCATCTACGTGGCAGGAGTGTGAGATGCCGAAGTTCGCGTACGTCGGGGTGGACCCCGCCGGCACCCAGGTGAAGGGCGTCGAGCGCGCCGCCTCGCGCGGCGATGCCGAGGTCGCCCTCTACCAGCGGCAGGTCCGCGACATCCGGGTGACCGAGAAGAAGAGCATCCTCCAGTACGAGATCTCAGGGCCGCGCATCAAGCGGGCCGAGGTGATGCACCTGTCACGCCAGATCGCGGCGTTCCTGCGGGCCGGCCTGCCGATCCTCGACGCGGTGCACACCATCGGGGCCGAGAGCGAGAACTCCTCGGTCCGCCGGATGATGAACAGCATCGAGGACGGCCTGCGCGGCGGCGACCGCTTCTCCGACTGCCTCGACGCCTTCCCGAAGGTCTTCCCTCCCTTCTTCCGCGGCATCGTCCGGTCGGCGGAGCTGACCGGAGAGCTCGACACGGTGCTGGTCCGTCTGTCGCACTACATCGAGCGGGACCTCGAGGCCCGCCGCAAGATCAAGTCGGCGCTCACCTACCCGCTGGTGGTGGCAGGGATGTCCGTCGTCACGGTCGTGGTCCTCGCGGCGTACGTCCTCCCGAAGTTCAAGCTCTTCTTCGAGGACCTCGACGCCGAGCTGCCCCTGCCGACGCGGATGCTGCTGGCAGTGACGGACTTCCTGACCGCCTGGTGGTGGCTCCTGCTCGCCGTCGTCGCAGCCGTGTCGCTGCTCGTCTTCGTCGCGACGCGGTTCGAGCGGGGGAAGTACGTCCGCGACCACATCCTGTTGAAGACCCCCGTGCTGGGCGAGACCATCCAGTACGCCCTCGTCGAGCGGTTCTGCCGGGTGCTCGCCTCCATGGTGTCGGCCGGTGTCAACCTCACCGACTCGCTCACGGTCACGACCGAAGCCCTCCGCAACCGGGTCTTCATCCGCCGCCTCACCGAGGTGCGCGAGCAGATGCTCGAGGGGCAGGGAGTCGCCGGCCCGCTCGCGCGCACCCGGCTCTTCCCGGGCACGGCCACCTCGATGTTGAGGGTGGGTGAGGAGACCGGCTCGCTGGACACCCAGCTCGAGGTGACCGCGGAGTACTACGAGACCGAGCTCGACTACAAGATCGCCAAGCTGACCGCCCTCTTCGAACCCGCCGTGATCATCCTGATGGGCCTCATCGTGGGCTTCGTCGCCGTGGCCCTCGTCTCCGCGATGTACGGCATCTTCAGCCAGGTGGACATCTGATGCCCGGGACGCCGGCGGCCTCCGCAGGAGAGCGGGGTGAGTCGCTGATCGAGCTGATCGTGACCGTCGCGATCCTCGGTATCGCCGGCGTCTCGGTCGTCGCCGGGATGCTCCTCGGGGTCAAGACGTCGGACCTCGGCCGCAAGCAGGCCACGGGCGGCGCCTACGCGCGCAGCTTCGCCGAGGCGATCCAGAACTCGGTCGACGACGCGGGCGGGTACGCCGGGTGCGGCACGGCTGCCGCCACCTACGGCGCGGTCGCCGTGCCCGACCTGCCGGCGGGCTACTCGACGTCCGTCGTCGACGTGAAGTCGTGGACCGGCAGCGGATGGGGACCCTGCGACGCGACGGGTACCCAGCGGATCACCGTCGACGTCCGCACCTCCGGCGATGTCTCGCACGTCACGGACGAGACCCTCGTCGTCGTCCTGCGCCGCCCGTGCAACGGGTCCGCAGCAGTCGCGGGAGCAGACCCGTGCGCACCCTGAGGCGCGTCCTCCAGAGGCGGCGGCCCGACGAGGGGTTCACCCTGATCGAGCTGGTGATGGCCGTGTCCATCCTCGGCATCATCACCGTCGCCCTGACCGGTGTGGTCCTCGAGTACCTCAAGGTCAGCACGTCCACCCGGACCAGGCTCACGGAGTCGACCGACCAGCAGTTCATCTCGGCGTACTGGCAGCAGGACGTGAGCAGCCTCGGGCGCCGCTCCTTCGCGCCGGCGAATGTCGCTGACCCGGTCCCGGTCTCGGCCTCCGTCTTCGTCGGCGGAGGCAGCCCCGGCAACTGCGGCGCGGGGGTCGGCGCGGTGGTCGTGGCGTTCTCGTGGACCGACTTCACGGTGAACGCGGCGAACCCCGATGACGCCTGGAACTCGACGCTGCAGGAAGCCGCCTGGGTACGGCGCGGCCCGACGGAGCTCGTTCGCGTGCGGTGCAGCGGGGGAACCGCCGGGGCACCGATCCGGGTGGCCCGCAACCTCGACGGTGCCCCGACGGTCACCTGCGTGCCGTCGTGCACGCCGGGCGGGACCCTGCCGCGCACCGTCTCGATGCAGTTCAACGTCCGCGACACCTCGGAGCCGACGGCCGACACCCACTACGTCACCACGGTGACCGCCGACCGGAGGCAGGGATGAACACACGGACCTGGCGTGGGGCGGCGAAGGACGACACCGGTGCGGCGCTGATCTTCGCGCTGATCATCATCACCACGATCGCGCTGGTGGGTGGGGTCATCCTGTCGCAGGGCGGCACCAACTTCCGGGCGACGGTGGCCCTGCGCGGCGTCGCCGGGACGTCGTACGCCTCGGACGCTGCGGCCAAGGTCGCGATCAACAACCTGCGTCTGGGCGCGACGGCACCGGGGTGGACGACGCCGAGCTTCCCCGGCCAGTGGACCAACTGGGTCTACACCAACAACGCGGACGGCACCGGCTGCTTCGGCGCCGACGGCACAGCCCCGAAGAACACCCTCGAGCTCGCCAACATCGAGCCGCGGGCGGGGCGCCAGACGGCCGACACCTCCGCGCGCGTCGAGTGCACCGCCGTGCCGGGCACGGGCATCTTCGGTGCAGGAGGCGGCGTGGGCATCGACAACTCCGATCCGACCGACGCCTTCGGGCGTGCCCTCACGACCATCGGCACGAGCGGTGCCCTGCAGGGGATGACGCTCAAGCCGCTCGGTACCGGCAACGGGGCCCCGATGCCGATGCGTGGCGGCGTGGCGTCGAAGTCCTACATCACGGTCACCAACGGCGCCCTGGTCACCGACGGCTACGTCGTCGCCGAGGGCGCGTGCACGGGGCAGATTGTGAGCAACCCCGCCAAGCAGTGCAACGCAGCCGGCACGGTGCCGGTGCCGGCCACGCCGGCCTCGCCCCTCGGGTCCGTGCCCACCTACCGTGATCCGGCCGACTACGCCGGGTCGTGCACCTTCGCGGCCGGCTACTACAACAACGCAGCCGCCCTGACGGCGGCGGTCAACGGCTGCTCCGAGGCACGCTTCTCCTCCGGTGCGTACTACTTCGACTTCGTCGACTCCGAGCACGGCGGCCAGAACGAGTGGATGATCAACACCCGCGTCATCGGTGGGGAGTACCTCGGGGGCGGCATCCCCGGGTCCTGCAAGAGCCCGATCCAGTACGACCCGGTGGCCGGCGTCCAGTTCGTCTTCGGGCGGGACAGCCGGATCACGCTGGGCGACCGGGCTCACGTCGAGCTGTGCGGCCCGTCGAACGGCGGCGAGCCGCCGATGACGATCTACCAGCAGCCCACCGGCTCGACCCCGGCCTCGGACTCCCTCAGCAACCGGAGCGCGGGGACGGTGACAGAGAAGTCGGGCAGCGCCAACGGGTTCAAGTGGACGACGAGTGTCCGGGTGCCGGTCGGGGCGACGCCGCAGCAGGCGATCAGCGCCCCCGACGCGTCCTCGCTCACCTACACGATCGCCGGCAACAACGACGACGTCGGCCTCGACCTGAACGACTTCGGGCTCGGCAGCATCCCGGCCGGCTCGGACATCAGCTCCGCCCAGCTGCGCGTGAAGTACGCCAAGACCAGCGCCCGGAGCCTCACCGCCACGGTCGTCGGCCAGACGCCGGCGAACGTGGCGGTCACCGCCCCGGACGGCGCCGGCTGGGGCACGGTCGACCTCGCCTCGCAGCTGCGCACCCTGCTCCAGGACGGCGCCTTCACCGCGGCCAGCCCGACGATCCAGCTGCGCCTCCTCGACGCGACCAAGCTCGACACGCTCACGATCGACGCCGTCCAGCTCTCGGTGACCTGGACTCCGCCGGCGCTGCGCGCCGCTACCGACGTGACGGTCGTCGGGCTCGCGTCCGGCAGCAACTTCGCCGGCGAGTTCGTCGTCCAGGGAGCCACCTGGGCACCGCACGGCTACATCGCCCTGGACCCCGGCTCGGACAACAACGCGCTCGTGTCCTTCCGCTGGGGCATCGTCGCCCTCGGCGTCGACTTCAAGTCCCAGCCGCCCCAGCTCTACGGCTACCCGCTCGTGTCGATCCCGAGGCCGGGCAGGGGCCTCGGTCCCAAGGTGACCGTCGTCGACCTCGTCGTGTACGTCTGCGTGGAGCAGGGGTCCTGTGCCTCGGGGGGCACGAAGGCCCTCACCAGTCGCGTGATGATCACCGATCCGCCCTACGGGGCCAGCAACGCGCCGGTGCCGGGCCAGCGGCAGATCAAGGTGCTCAGCTGGGCGGAGCAGAAGTGACCCCGGTCGCCTGGGCCGCGGTCGCCGGCGTTCTCGGACTCCTCATCGGCTCCTTCCTCAACGTGGTCGCCTGGCGCGTGCCGCGGGGGGAGTCGATCGTGAGCCCGCCGAGTGCCTGCCCGGCATGCGGCCACGTGATCCGTGCGCGCGACAACGTGCCCGTGCTGGGCTGGGTCCTGCTACGCGGCCGCTGCCGCGACTGCCGTGCGCCGATCAGCGCGCGGTACCCGCTGGTCGAGCTCGGCACCGGGGTCCTCTTCGCGGTCGTCGCCCTGCGGCTGGGAGACCGGCCGGCGCTCCTTCCGGCGTACCTGGCCTTCGTGGCCGGGGGAGTCGCGCTCGCCCTCATCGACCTCGACGTACGGCGGCTTCCGGACGTGATCGTGCTCCCGCTGTACGTCGTCCTGCCGGTGCTGCTGGCGGTCGACGGCGACCCTCACGCCCTCCTCCGGGCGGCGCTCGGGGGAGCGCTGCTCGGGGGTGTCTACCTGGTCATCGCCGTGGTGGCCCGCGGAGCGATGGGCTGGGGTGACGTGAAGCTCGCCGCCCCGGTCGGGGCGATGCTGGGCTACCTCTCCTGGGGGACGCTGCTCGCCGGTGGCTTCGGGGCGTTCGTCATCGGCGCGGTGGTGGGCGTGCTGCTGATCGTCGTGAGCGGCGCGGGACGCAAGACCGCGGTCCCGTTCGGTCCCTTCATGCTCGTCGGCGCAGCCGCGGCGATCCTCGGCGCCGGTGGGCTCGGGGATGCCTACCTGCGTGCCGTGGGCGCGGCCTGAGGCCGACACGACGAACGCCCCGCCCGGTGGCGCCGGACAGGGCGTTCGTGCAGCGCTGCGGTGTGGCTAGCCGCGGCCGCTGCTGGTGCGGGCCTTGCGGGAGACCGAGTCGATCGCGATCGCCAGCAGGAGCACGGCACCGGTCACCATGAACCGCACCGACGAGTCGACGTTGAGCATGTTGAGACCACTCTGGATCGACTGCAGGACGATGATGCCCAGCATCGCGGAGTACGCCGACCCGCGACCGCCGAAGAGGCTGGTGCCGCCGATGACCGCGGCGGCGATCGCCGTGAGGTTGGTGTCGGTGGTGCCGCTGGACTGCGAGACCGTCGTCAGGTTGCCGGCCATCATCAGGCCACCGAGCGCGGCGAGCGTCGAGCAGCCGACGAAGACCGACAGGTAGACCCGGGTCACCTTGATGCCCGTGCGGCGCGCCGCCTCCTCGTTGCCGCCGACGGCGAAGACGTAGCGGCCCCAGCGGGTCTTGCGGAGCAGCAGGTCGAGGCCGACCACGAGCGCCGCGAACAGGACCCAGAGGTAGCCCCAGCCACGGTCGATGTTGAGGTACCAGGTCAGCCAGAGCAGGCCCACCAGCATCGCGAGGGCCTTCGCGATGACCAGCGGGAGCCAGCCGTTGCTGAGCCCGGCAGCAGCCCGGCGGCGACGTGCGACCACGTGCGTCACGGCGTACGCGGCGACGATGAGGACGACGAGTGCGTAGGCGACCGACGCCGGCACGAACTCGAAGCGGGCGAACTTCACCAGGAAGGAGTCGTCGGGCAGGTTGACCGTGCCGTTGGTGCCGAGGACGTAGAGCAGTCCACCCTGGAACGCCAGCAGGCCGGCGAGGGAGAAGACGAAGCTCGGCACGCCGATCTTCGTGTAGAGGAACGCGTAGGCCACGCCGATCGCCGCGCCGACCGCGATGCCGGCGAGGAGGCCGACGACCATCGACTGGCCGTGGTCCACCACGAGCACGGCCATGCAGGCCGCGGCGAAGCCGCTGACCGAGCCGACCGAGAGGTCGATCTCGCCCAGCAGCAGCACCAGCACGATGCCGAGGGCGATGATGCCGACCGGTGCGGCGAACTGCAGCATCGAGACCAGGTTGAACGACGACAGGAAGCGCGGCTCCTGCACGTAGAAGACCGTGCAGATGATCAGCAGGCCGAAGACGACCGGCAAGGAGCCGAGCTCGCCGCCCTTGAGCCGGTGCCAGAACGCCGTCGCGGTCGCGCCGAGCCCCTGGTTGTTGATCAGCCGCTCGTCCTGGAGGTCGGCGGCGACGGGGGAGAGGTCGGTGCTCATCGCGAGCCCTCCTTGCGGGACTGGCGGGCGGCGACGACGTTGTCCGACGCGCCCGTGATGGCGGCGACGAGCTGGTCGGTCGTGACGTTCTCGACCTCGAACTCGGCGGCGTTGCGCCCCAGGCGCATGACGACGATGCGGTCGGCCACGGCCTGGACGTCGGCCATGTTGTGGCTGATCAGGATGACGCCGAGGCCCTGGTCGCGCAGGCGCTCGATGAGGTTGAGCACCTCCGCGGTCTGGGCGACACCGAGCGCAGCGGTCGGCTCGTCGAGCATGACCACCTTCGGGCTGCCGACCAGTGAGCGCGCGATGGCGACGGTCTGCCGCTGGCCGCCGGACAGGCCGGCGATCGGGATGCGCACCGACGGGATCTTCGCCGAGAGGGAGCGCAGCAGGCGCCACGCCTCCTTCTCCATCGAGACCTCGTCGATGAACGGACCGGTGAGGTGCTCCTGCCCCAGGAAGAGGTTGGCGACGACGTCGAGGTTGTCGCAGAGCGCCAGGTCCTGGAAGACGGTGGCGATGCCGAGCGACTGGGCCTGGCGCGGGGCGGAGATCCTGACCTTCTGGCCGGCGAGCTCCACCTCGCCCTCGTCGGGCTGGTAGACGCCGCTGATCACCTTGACCAGCGTGGACTTGCCGGCGCCGTTGTCGCCGACGAGGGCGACCACCTCGCCGGCGGCCACCTCGAGGTGCACGTCGGTCAGGGCCTGGACGGCGCCGAATCGCTTGTGGACCCTGGTGAGGGAGAGCACGGTCTCCCTCACCGGTGCCGCCGCGTGGAGGGCGGTGCTCACTGGAGGCCGGCCTCCGCGCACGCCTTCGCGAAGGCCGGGGTGCAGATCTGCGACGCCTTGTAGAAGCCGTCCTTGACCACCGTGTCCTTGACGTTGTCGGCCGTGACCACGATCGGGTCGAAGATGAACGACTTGACGCCCTTGTAGTCGGTCGTGTCGCCGACGTCGGTGCCCTTGATCAGGGCGACCGCGAGCTCGCCGGCCTTGTCCGCCTCGATCTTGATCGGCTTGTAGATCGTCATCGCCTGCTGGCCGGCGACGATGCGCTGGATCGCAGCGAGCTCGGCGTCCTGACCGGTGATCGGCGGCAGCGCGTCGGCCTTCACGCCGGCGCCGGTGAGGGCGGCGACCACGCCACCCGCCTGGCCGTCGTTGGCGGCGTACACGCCCTGGATGGTGGTGGCGGGGAACTTGCTGAGCTGGTCGGTGACCCACTTCTGGGCCTTGTCGGGGCTCCAGTCCGGGTTGTCGTACTCGGCGAGGATCTTGACCTTCGACGAGTCGAGGACGCTGTGCGCGCCGGCCTTGAACTGCGCGGCGTTGGGGTCGCTCGGCGCACCGTTGGTCATGAGGATGTTGCCCTTGCCGCCCATGGCGTCGACGAGGGCGGTGGCCTGCATCTTGCCGACGGTCTCGTTGTCGAACGAGAGGTAGTAGTCGGCGCTGGCGATGAACCGGTCGTAGGCCACGACCTTCGCGCCGGAGCTCTGGGCGCTCTTGACCATGGCGCCTGCGCCGGCACCGTTGACCGGGTCGAGCACGACGACCTTGGCGCCCTTGGAGATCGCGGTCTCCATCTGCTGCGCCTGCTTCGCCTCGTCCTGGTCGGCGTTGTAGTAGTCGACGTTGCAGTCGCTGCAGAGCGACGCGACCTTCGCCTCGAAGAGCGGCTTGTCGAACGCCTCGTAGCGCGTGGTCTTGGACTCGGGCAGGAGGAGGGCGATCGTGCCGCCGTCCTTCTTGCCGCCGCCGCTCTGGGCGTCGTTCGCGGCACAGGCGGTGAACGACGTCGCTCCGAACAGGAGAGCCGCGCCAAGTACGACGCCGCGGGTGATGGGTGCTGCCACGGGAAGCTCCTCGGGATGAGTAGGTGGTCAGCCTGACGGGGTGGATGACCTTCCTCGAGTGTGGTCCGTCACATTCTTGTCGTCAAGAGGTGAACACAAATAAGTCTCTGGGAAGTCAAAAGTGCGAATAGCGTTCATCTCTTGACGTCATGTGGGTGCGTGACCCACAGTTCGGGAGCATGACCACCTCGCGCTCGCCCGTGCCTGCTCCGGGGTCGACCGCGGCGCTGCGGCCGGCCAACCAGCGGCGCATCGTCGAGCTGCTGCGCGCCCGTGGCGGGGAGCCGGTGACGCAGGCCGAGGCGGCGCGCGAGACCGGCCTGGCCGCGGCGACGGTCTCCAACATCGTGCGCGACCTGACCGCCGCCGGCATCCTCGACATCGAGCCCGGGAGCGGGCGGCGGGGCACGGTCGTGCGCTTCGCCCGTACCGCGGGTCTGGTCGCCGCGCTCGACTTCGGCCACAGTCACCTCGCCGCTGCGGTGGCCGACCTGGCAGGCGTCGTCGTCGCCGAGGCCGAGGCCCCGCTCCATGCGGACCACTCCTACGTCGAGGGCCTGGCCCTGGCCGGTGAGCTGCTCGACCGGGCGCTCGCCGAGGCGGGCCACGAGCGCTCCGACATCCGGACCATCTGCGTGGGTCTGCCGGCGCCGATCGAGGAGCGGGTGGTCCGGGCCTCCGCCATCCTCCCGGGATGGATCGGCGTCGACGCCGAGGCAGTCGTGGGGGAGGCCTTCGGCATCCCGGTCCACGTCGAGAACGACGCCAACCTCGGTGCCTGGGCGGAGCACCGCGTCGGCGCTGCGCGGGGCAGGGACAACGTCGTCTTCGTGAAGTCCTCCTCCGGTGTCGGCGGCGGCCTGATCATCGACGGCCGGCTCTTCCGCGGTGCGCGTGGCATGGCCGGAGAGATCGGCCATCTCACCATCGACGAGCAGGGGCCGCTGTGCCGCTGCGGCAGCCGCGGCTGCCTCGAGGCCTACACCTCGACCGCGACGCTGGCCGCGATGTTCGCCGGGCAGGGCAGTGGGGTCGGCATGGCCGACCTCGTGACCGCGGCGCACGAGGGCAACGTCTCGGCACGCCGCGTGTTCGAGGACGCCGGCCTCCACCTCGGCTGGGGCCTCGCCTCCATCGTCAACCTCGTCAACCCCGACGTCGTGGTGGTCGGAGGCGACCTGGCGCTCGCCGGCGACCTGGTCCTCGATGCGACGCGGGTCGGCCTGCGGCGTCATGCGCTCGCGGACGCTGCCGACACCCCCGTGGTCGTCAGTGCCCTCGGCCGCCGCGCGTCACTGGTCGGCGGCCTGCTCCTGGCCGCCGAGCGCACCGACGTCCTCGCCTGAGCCGCCCAGCGCGGCCTCGCACCGGGCGAGCACGTCGACGACGTCGCGCCCGAAGCGGACGTCGCACCGGTGCGTCGTACGGCCCTCGCGGATGCAGGTGACGAGCTCGGTCAGCGCCTGCGCGTATGCCGCCTCGACGTCGCGTGGGGTGTCGGGCCGCGTGTGGCGCCCGGTCGCGTCCCAGAGCTCGACGCCCTGGTGGCGTGCGGCCACCGGCATGGTCAGGCTGAGGTCCATCGAGCTGGTCGCGCCGCTCTCGTGGGTCAGCACGAGCTGCACCTGGTCACCGCGACCGCGGGCGCCCGTGACGGCGACCACGGGACCCAGCGCCGGCAGCAGGAACGACAGTGCGTGCGGTCCGACGTCCCACAGGGCGCCCTGCTCCTTGCGCCAGGTCGACCCGGCGTACGGGCTGTCGGGGGCGAGCAGGGTGAGCCAGGCGGCGCTGCCGCTGTGGGTGGTCGCGGGACGGAAGCCGGCGAGCCAGGCCTCCCAGTCGGGGACGAAGCGCCCCGTGAAGAAGACCACCGAGCTGACGTCCCGTGCCGCGTCGACGACGGCGTCAGCGAGCTCGGTGGTGGTCGCGACCGGCTTGTCGAGCAGCAGGTGCTTCCCGGCTCGTGCGGCGCGGATCGCGAGCTCGGCCTGGACGTCCGGCGTGATCGCGAACGTCACGGCGTCGACCGCCTCGAGGAACGCGTCGAAGTCGTCGTAGGCGGGTACGCCGTGCGGGTCCGCGAGCGCGGAGGCGCGGCCCAGGTCGCGTCCCCAGATGCCGGTCAGCTCGACGTCGGGGTGTGCGGCACAGCCTGCTGCGTGGGTGGTGCGCGCCCAGGGGCCGGTGCCCACGACGCCGATGCGGATGGTCACGCTCGTGCCCTTCGGTGATGACGTTCTTCTGTGTCAAGGACAGCAGAACTTAGGGCTCGTGGCAAACAAAAGCGGATCGGTACGATCGCGTCGTGGGAATGCGGATCTTCGGAGCGGGCTGCGGGCTCGTCCTGCTCGTGCTCGGTGGCGTGATGACGGCGATCGGGCTGGGCGCCTTCGGTGACGCCGGCGACGGTGCGAGCTGGTACGCCACGGTCGGTCCGGCCGCAGCCGGCCTGGGCGTGGCACTCGGCTGGGTCAGCCTGGCGCCCAAGCGCCCCTGACCTGCCCTGCCTCAGGCCTCGCGGAGCACCTTCGCCATCGGCCGGCCCTTGGCCAGCTCGTCGACGAGCTTGTCCAGGTAGCGGATCGACCGCATGAGCGGGTCCTCGACCTCCTGCACCTTCACGCCGCAGACGCTGCCGGTGATCAGGGCAGACCTCGGGTTGAGCGTCGCCCGCGCGAAGAACTCCTCGAACGTGGTGCCGTCGGCCAGCATGCGGTCGAACGTGGCGTCGTCGTAGCCGGTCAACCACGTGATCGCCGTACGCAGCTCCGCCACCGTGCGGCCCTTGCGCTCCACCTTGGCGACGTAGAGCGGATAGACGGATGCGACGGACGCCGTGAAGATCCGGTGGCTCATGGCGCCGAGCCTAGGTCCGGACCGCATGCCGGGGCTGCGGGCGGGCACTGGTGCGGGGAAGGACTCCGCCCGGAAGGAAGACCGATGCCTCTCGCCGACAGCCTCACTTCGATCGCCCGGTCCGCCGCCGCCACCGCGTCGCGGACCGCAGCCCGGGCCGCGGACGTCATGCCCGTGCCGGGGTTCGTCAGGGGAGCCGTGCGCGGTGTCGCCCACGCACTCGCCGGCGAGACCGGCCCACGTGAGCGCGAGGCACGTGCCGGTGCCTGGTCGGCGCCGACGGACCCGGTGCCGCCGCCCGAGCCCACCCCGCTCCACGAGGCGGTCGCGACCGAGCCCAAGCCGGCCAGCCGCCGGGAGGCCCATGGCGGACCCGCCGGCCGGCACGGCGACGACTGGCGTGACGAGCTCGCCGAGGAGCCGGGACCGGTCGTGCCCGTCGACCCCGCGGCGGATGCCGGCGACGAGCCGCTGATCGACCCGGGCGTCGCTCGCGCAGTGCGCACCGAGGCCGAGGTCATGCGGCGTGCGGCGCGGCCCGCTGGTGGCGAGGACGCGTAGCGCCCGCAGCGGCGTGTCCCGTCCTAGACTCGCGGGATGCGGCGGCGCAGGACGGTGGCGGGGCGGCGTCGTGCTGCGCCCGCGCGGCGCCGCACGTCGCGCGCAATGGCGCTGCTGGGGCTCGTCGTGGCGCACGTCGGCCTGCTCGGCGCCCTGCCCGCACTCGTCGCCTCCGAGGATGGGCGGGAACCCGGTGGCGCCGTTGCAGGGCTCCTGGCGTACCCGGCCGACGCTGCGGTCCCGGACGTCCGGGGCGGCGCGGTGCCCACGCCGGGTGTGCGCCCGGTGATCGCCGCGCTCGGCCCCGAGGTCCCGCACCGCGCCACGGGCAGCTTCGTGACCGCGCCTGCTCCGCGCGCTGCGCCTGTCGGCGACGCCGTCACCTATCGCGTCGAGGTCGAGCGAGGCCTCCCGTACGACGCCGTGGGCTTCGCGCGGGCCGTCGACCGCACGCTCGGGGACCCGCGGAGCTGGCCCGCCCGCACCGGCCGGCCGATGGCGCGTGTCGACGGTGCCGCCGACCTTCGGATCGTGCTCGCCTCGCCCGCGACGACGGACCGACTGTGTGCACCGCTGACCACCGAAGGGCAGGTCTCGTGTCGCAACGGCGACGACGTGGTGATCAACGCCCTGCGGTGGGCGCAGGGCGCGCCCAGCTATGGCGGGGACGTGGCGGCGTACCGGATCTACGTGGTGAACCACGAGGTCGGACACGGCCTCGGGCACGGCCATGCGCGCTGCACCGGTCGCGGGGATTTCGCGCCGGTCATGCTCCAGCAGACCCTCGGTCTCCACGGGTGCCGGGCCAACCCGTGGCCCACCGAGGCGGAGGTCGGCTGACACCTGCCCGGGTGATCGAAGAATTCACGCAGCCGTGGGGGAATAGCCCTCGTCGGCCCGGTGGTTGAAGCGTCATCATTCCGACCTGTCGACGATGGGGAGCCTTCATGACGACCGACGCACCTGTCCTGCCCGACTGCCCGTCGCTGGCGGTCCGCACCCGCGTGCGCGTGCCCCTGCGCTTCCCCGATGGCTACGAGACCGTCGCGGACGTCTTCACGTTCCGCGGCCTTGCCGACGGCAAGGAGCACCTCGCCCTCGGCCTCGGCGACTGGGAGTCCGCGGTCGCGCGCGGCCGCGCCGGGGGAGAGGCGCCGCTGGTGCGCCCGCACTCGGAGTGCCTGACGGGCGACGTGTTCGGGTCGCAGCGGTGTGACTGTGGCCCGCAGCTGCGGGAGGCCGTCGAGAGGATCACCGAGGAGGGCGGGTTCCTCCTGTACCTGCGTCAGGAGGGCCGTGGCATCGGCCTCTACGCGAAGCTCGACGCCTACGCGCTGCAGGACGACGGCCTCGACACCTACGAGGCCAACCGGGCCCTGGGGCGCGGCGAGGACGAGCGTGACTACACCGCCGCTGCGCAGATGCTGCGTGCCCTCGGGTCGCCCCGGATCCGGCTGCTCAGCAACAACCCGGACAAGGCGGTCCAGCTGGACGCCTACGGCGTCACGGTGACCGAGCAGGTGCGCACCGGCGTCCACCTGTCGCTGGCCAATGAGCGCTACCTGGTCGCCAAGCGCGACCACACGGCGCACACCCTCGACCTCGGCTTCAGCGCCTGACCTGTCCCGGGCGGTGGCGGCAACGCCACCGCCCGGACGGCAGCGATCGCTCAGACGGCGGCCGCGGCCGGGCGGGCCAGGGCTTCGATCTCCGCGACCAGCTCGCTCGTGCGCTCGTACGGGAGCATGTGGCCCGCGCCCTTGTAGATGGTGAGGGTCGCGTGCGGGAGCGCCGCTGCGAGGGCGTGCGAGTGCGCGACCGGGGTGAGCACGTCGTGGGTGCCGCCGAGGATCGCGACCGGCGTGCTGCCGACCGCGCGGATCTCTGCCGCCATGTCGTGGCCGACGAGCTCGACCGCGAGCGCCGCGACCGTCGGCGGGTGGCTCCGCCCGACCTGCGCAGCCGTGCGGCGCCGGTTGGTCGCCGTCGCCGCGCCCGGTCCGAAGAGCCCGATGCGCAGGGCCGGCGCCAGCACGCCGGGGAAGCGCGTGACGCGGCGCAGCGGCAGGCGGCCCGCAGGCCCGAGGACGTAGGGCGCGACGTGCATCACCGGGCCGGTGACCCGGCCGGGCAGGCCGAGGATGTCGCGGCCGATGCCGGCGCCCGAGGTGGCGACCAGGGCCAGTCCGTCGACCCGGGCGAGCAGGTCGGGATGCCGTGCTGCGAACGCCAGCACGACGGGTCCGCCGAGCGAGTGGCCGGCGATGACGAGCCGGCCGGTCGGCGCGGTCACTCGGATCACGTCGGCCAGGTCGTCGGCGAGCTGGTCCAGGGTGGCCGCGGACCGGCCCGCGTCGGAACGCCCGTGGCCGCGGGCGTCGTACCGGACGACGCGGAGGGTGCGGGCGAGGAGAGGAACGACGTCGTCCCACGTGGTGTGGTCCTGTGTCCAGCCGTGGTGGAGCACGACCGTGGTACCCGCGTCGACGGGACCGGTCGCGCGGTAGGCGACGACGGTGCCGTCGGCCAGGGCCAGCGTGGACATGCCGGGAGCGCGGCCGTTGCGGCGCGCGAGCGCGGGGGACGTCATGCGCACGATGATGACATGGACATGGTGTCCAAGGATCCGTCTGTGACGGAGGTGACGCCTCAGGCCTCGTCGGCGAGCGCCGTCAGTCGCGCGACGTACGCCGGCCAGTCGACGCCGTCGGGCAGGTTGGGCGCCGCGGTCCGCAGGCCCGCAGCCCCGTCGATGGACTCCCGGAGGATGTCGGCGTGCCCCGCGTGCCGGGTCAGGTCGGTCAGGACGTGCACCATCACCTGTCCGAGCGTGACCGCCCTCCTCTCCTCCGGCCACCACGGGACCTCGCCGGGGGCGTCGAGCGGCAGGTCCGCGATGGTCTGGTCCGCGGCTGCCCACACACGGCGGTAGAGGTCGCTGATGTCGGCGGCGGACTCGGTCGCGAGCGCGTAGAAGTCGGCCTGCGGGTCGGTCTCGAAGGCCGACTCCGGGACCAGCTCGTCGGGAGCCGGGCACGGCTTCCCGAACGTCGCGCAGAAGTAGCCGGCCTCGACGTTCGCCATGTGCTTGACCAGTCCGAGCAGGTTGGTCCCGGTGGGCGTGCGTGGCAGGCGCAGCTCGCGCTCGGGGAGTCCCTCGAGCTTCCAGAGCAGGGCCTCGCGGCTGGACTGGAGGTAGCGGTGCAGCACGTCCTTCATGCGGCCAGTCTGGCTCGCGCGTGCGTGAACCGACACACTCCGCACGACGCTGTCCGTTTCCTCCGGGAAACCCGTGGAGGTGACGTGTGACTGTGTCGGTTGGTGCACGTGCCCGGCCGGTGGCTGTGGCCGCCACCGCATCAGCGTCGACGTACGCCGAAACGCCGAACGGCGGCCCGGATCACCGGGCCGCCGTTGCGGGATGAGTCAGTCGGTCACTTCTGACCGGCGTCGAGCATGCCCTCGCGGGTCGGCACCTTGACGCGCAGGCGCTCCTGGGCCTCGCCCAGGGCGATCTCGTGGGCGTCGAGGGCCAGCCAGTGGTCGTGCGTGAACACGTTGGCGCCACGCTCGGCGAAGAACGCGTCGACGGCGGCGTCCGAACGCTGCGGCGCCGTCTCCGTGGTGAGCTCGAGCAGGTGGCCGACGGTCTCGGCGGCGTCGGACTTGGTGTGGCCGATGAGGCCGACCGGGCCGCGCTTGATCCAGCCGGTGGTGAAGACGCCGGGGATGTGGTTGCCGTCGAGGTCGAGGACCTTGCCGCCGTCGTTGGGGATGACCGCGTTGCGCTCGTCCCACGGGAGGCCCGGCAGTGCGTCGGACTTGTAGCCGATGGCGCGGTAGACCTGCTGGACCGGCCACTCGGTGATCTCGCCGGTGCCCTCGACGTTGCCGTCGGCGTTGGGGGAGTGCGTGCGCTCGGTCTTCAGTGCGACGACCTTGCCGGCCTCGTCGGTGACGATCTCGGCCGGCGCCTCGCAGAAGTGCAGGTGGATGCGGTGCGGCTTGCCGACCTCGTCGCGACCCACCCAGTTGGCGAGGGTGTCGAGCACCATCTTCTGCGACTTGTGCTTGCCGATGTGCTCCATGCCGTGCTCGTCCACGTCGAAGCCCTCGGGGTGGACGACCACCTCGACGTTCGGGGAGTGGTTGAGCTCGCGCAGCTCCAGCGGCGAGAACTTCGCGTACGCCGGACCGCGGCGGGCGAAGACGTGCACGTCGGTGATCTGCTTGCTCTTGAGGCCCTCGTAGACCTGCGCCGGGATGTCGGTCACGAGCATCTCGTCACCGGTCTTGGCCAGCACGCGGGCGACGTCGAGCGCCACGTTGCCGACGCCGAGGACGGCGACGGAGGTCGCCCCCTCGAAGTCCCACGTGGGCGCGTCGTCGGGGTGGGCGTCGTACCAGGAGACGAAGTCGGCGGCGCCGATCGAGTACTCCTCGCCCGGGATGCCCAGGTCGCGGTCGGACTTGGCGCCGGTGGAGAAGATGACGGCGTCGTAGAACTCCTGGAGCTCCTCGAGCTTCACGTCCGTGCCGAAGTTGACGTTGCCCAGGAAGCGGATCTCGTCCTTGGCCAGCACGCGGTCGAGCGCCTTGATGATCTCCTTGATGCGCGGGTGGTCCGGCGCGACGCCGTAGCGCACGAGGCCGAACGGCGCAGGGAGGCGCTCGATGATGTCGACGGAGACATCGACGTCGGACTTGGTGAGGATGTCGGCGGCGTAGATGCCGGCCGGACCGCCACCCACCACAGCAACGCGAAGAGTCATGGCTCAATTGTGAAGCCTGATCGCGCGTGGACAAAACGAGGTTGTGGTTGTGGGGTCACAAGGCTAACTTGTGGAACGTGCTGGGAAACCATGTTCCGGACCTCCGTGCGCTGGAATTGCTCGCCCTCGTGGGCCGCACCGGCAGCCTGAGCGCCGCTGCCGCTGAGACCGGAATCACACAACAGGCCGCCTCGTCCCGTATGCGTACGACGGAGGCGCTGGTCGGCGCGCCCCTCCTGAGCCGGAGCCGCAAGGGGTCGGCACTGACCCCGACGGGCGAGCTCGTCGTGCAGTGGTCCACCCGCGTGCTCGAGGCCGCGGCCGAGCTCGACGCCGGCCTGCAGGCGCTCCGCTCGGACCGTCGCGGTCACCTGTCGGTGGCGGCCAGCCTGACCATCGCCGAGCACCTGCTGCCTGGCTGGCTGGTGGCGGTGCGTGACCAGCAGCGGCGCCGCGGCGTACCGCCGACGGAGTTCGTGATGACCGCGACCAACAGCGAGCGGGTCGCCGCGCTGGTGGCGTCCGGCAGCGTGGACCTGGGGTTCGTGGAGGGCCCGAAGCCGCCGCCGGGCCTCCAGCACGAGCTGGTCGGGGTCGACGAGCTCGTCGTGGTCGTCGCGCCCGACCACGCCTGGGCGCAGAAGTCGCGTCGCATCCACGCGGTGACCCTGGCGGCGACGCCCCTCGTCGTCCGCGAGGTGGGGTCGGGCACCCGCGAGGTCCTCGAGCGCGCTCTCTCCGGCCTGCCCGCGGCCGACCCCGCACTCGAGCTCTCCAGCGCGGCTGCGGTGCGCGCCGCCGTCATGGCCGGGGCAGGCCCGGCAGCGCTGAGCTCGCACGCTGTTCGCGACGACCTGGCCTCCGGTCGCCTGGTCGCGGTCTCCGTCTCCGGCCTCGACCTCAGCCGCCACCTGCACGCCGTGTGGACCGGCGGGCCGACGCCGCCGGCAGGGCCCGCGCGCGACCTCGTGCGCTGGGCCGCGGGGCGAGTGGGATCCGTGGAGGACTGACCCGCGTTCGTTCGCCTCGAGTGGGTACGGCCCGGATTCACGCCCACGAAAGGAGAACAACCGATGACGACCATGGAGAAGAGCGTCACCGTCGACGTCCCCGTGCACGAGGTCTACGACCAGTGGACCCAGTTCGAGTCGTTCCCGCGATTCATGCAGGGCGTCGCGGAGGTCCGGCAGCTCGATGACACCCACCTGCACTGGAGGGCCGAGATCGCCGGCGTCGAGCGCGAGTGGGACGCCGAGATCGTCGACCAGACGCCCGACGAGCGGATCACCTGGCGCGCGATGCAGGGCACGAAGAACGACGGCACCGTGTCGTTCGCGCCGGTCGACGGCGGCAGCTGCACCCGCGTGACGCTGCGGATGGACTTCGAGCCCGAGGGGTTCGCCGAGAAGGCCGGCGACATGCTGCACATCGTGCAGAGCCGCGTCGGCGGCGATCTGGAGCGGTTCAAGGAGTTCATCGAGCACGCGGGTCACGCGACCGGAGGCTGGCGCGGCGAGGTGAAGCCGGGCGACGCCGGCACCACGGGCTCGACCGGCGCGGCGGCCCCCGCCGGCGGCGCCGGCACGACGGGCACCACCGGCACGACGGGCACGACCGGCGCCACCGACCCGGCGGGCACCGCCGGCCTCGGCGACATGTCCGGTCGGGGCTACCCGACGGAAGACGACACCATCCCGCCGGTGTGACCGGCAGGTGCCGGGGTACCTGACGGTGCATGACTGAATCAGGACAGCTGCAGCCGGAAGAGACCCTGGACGACAGGGGAGTCGACGACGTGCTGGACGAGGGCATCTCGCCGCCGGAGAGGCCTCGTGGTGTGGAGGAGTTCGGGACCACGCCGTACGAGGAGGAGGTGGGCGAGAGCCTCGACCAGCGCGTCGCGCGCGAGGAGCCCGATCCGGCCGCCGAGGTCGCGTACGGGCTCGAGGAGGACGAGATGGACGAGAACCCGGAGGCCGATCCGGCGCCCGCGGGCGCGGTCGGCGACGAACGGGCCGGTCGCCTCGTGGCGCCCGACCAGGGCATCGAGACCGATGTCGAGAAGGACGAGGTCGCCCGCGACGTCGGGATCGACGGTGCAGGGGCGAGCGCCGAGGAGGC